>DASYSX010000031.1:0-9603 GCA_036002955.1 Candidatus Udaeobacter sp.
GATCGTCTTCATTTCACGTGCCTTCGCTTCTTCCAGAGCGCGCGCCACATTCTTGGATTTACCCGAAGTCGTCAGGCAGACGAGCACATCGCCTTCGACACCGAATGCGGCCACCTGACGCGCAAAGATCTCATCGAAACCATAGTCGTTCCCAGCGGCGGTGAGAATTCCGCTATCGCTCGTGAGACAAATCGCCGGAAGCGCGCGCCGATCTTTGGCAAAACGCACCACAAGTTCTGTCGCAAAATGCGAAGCATCAGCCGCGCTGCCGCCATTGCCGCACACGAGCAGCTTGTTTCCTGTACGCAAACATTGATCGATCACATCGGCAGCCTGCGCCATCTGTGGTTGCAGAGTGGAAAGTGCGCTAAACGTCTGCGTTGCCGCTTCAATTGCATCGCGTAATTGAGGAAGTTCAGACATTGGTCGACGGCTTGATCTTGAATCGATTGGTGTTGATACAGCTTTTCAATGCTCGAAGCAAAATCAATACGGGCTGCCAGCGCAGCGCTTCGACTAACCTTTTATCTTGTCTGACATTTCTCGAATCAATAAAGATAGAGGGCAATACGGGTTCCACGTGAATCAACTCGCTCCAAGTGATCGGACTCTCGTCCCATCGGAAGCTATACAGCTTTTATGCTAGATACGCTCGATACCGTGATCGGCTTCGCGGTGATCATGACGGTTCTCAGTCTGCTTATCACACTTGTCGTGCAGATCGTCTCGGCGGCTCTTTCCTTACGCGGCAAGAATCTGGCAAATGCGCTGGCGCTTACGTTTCAAACTATCGATCCGACTATCGGCAAGTATGCGCATTCATTGGCCGCACAAATCTTACGCGATCCGATTTTCAGCGATTCACTTTGGCAGAAAAAAAACCGAAGTCTGGACGAGAACGCACAGAAGTTCATTGCAGCTCAGAGAAAGCTTCGTGATGCCACAATGCGCAGACCAGACGATCCGACGCGCGCCGAAGCAATCAGCAAGGCCACTGCGGACGCGAACACCGCGAAAGCGGCAGTCACAATTCCGAACGTGACTCCCAACCGCGAAAAACCATGGGGATTTTGGGCAATACCATGGGGTGGTCCAATGAAAATCGCGACCGCAATCCGACCGGGCGAAATTTATCGCGTCCTCCAGGAGATGAGGGAAATGACTCCTGAAGAGGCGCAGTTGCTCGACATTCCCAAGGAGTTACCTGAAAAGGCGCGAGGATTGGTCACAGCGCTGCACCGGGTGGATCTGCCGGCGATCGAATCGCGCGTAAAACTTAAGGACATCGCAGCGGCTGCAAAGATTTTTGCACCTGAACAGCAGAAAGCTGTTCTGGACTCGCTGGGAAGCTTCGGCGCGACCGTGGAGCGCGCGACCACGCAGGCTTACGACCGGTTTCAGCGCTGGTTTGGCAGTGGACAAGATCGAGCCGAACAATGGTTCCAAATTCACGTGCGGATGGTCACAATTGTAGCGGCGCTTGTGGTCAGCGTTTTTCTCCAACTCGATACAGTCGAAATTTACGACAAACTGCGCCACGAACCAAAGCTCGTAGAAGCGCTTGTGAAAGCAGCCCCTGGCACGCTTGAGCAAGGCGCCGCTGTGCAGGGCCAACTCGATGCCGACGCGCGCGAAAAAGCGTTCGCCGATTTAAAGGAGAAGATCGATAGCACTGGATTTGAGCTGTTGCCGCATGGTTGGTTCGCTCGCTGGCCGACCGAAAAATTGTGGTGGTTCAATCACTTGTTCGGGCTGGCACTGAGCGCAGGGCTGCTGACACTCGGCGCGCCGTTTTGGTTTAACCTGCTCAAGAACTTGATGAACCTTCGTCCGGCCGTAGCGACTCTTGTTGAAAAACGGCCCACAAGCGCACCGGCTTTGCCAGCGACCCCGTCGACTCCTCCTTCACCAAGTTAGTCGCTAATTACGAAGGTTGACGCGTCCCTACACGCTCGAGGAATGGTGCGCGGTAGAGGTTTCGAACCTCTGACCCCTACCGTGTCAAGGTAGTGCTCTACCACTGAGCTAACCGCGCATGGAAAGCAGAAGGGATAACTGATCGGTGATCAGTAATCAGTCAAGACTCGCGAGAACTAATTGCAGGCACTGGTCACAGATCAGATCGATACTGGACAACCAGAACACCTCAGACGAACATTTCGCTCCGCGTGAGCACACTTTTTTTCAAGCGTTTTCTGAAGCGTCCGTTCCAAATCGCGTCGATTGTACCCAGCTCGAAGGCGATGGTGGAACGCGTCGCCAGCAAAATGGATTTCAGCCAGCCGCGCGTGATCGCGGAGTACGGCCCAGGCGAAGGCGTGCACTCGCGTGAAATCGCGCGACGAATGACAACGGATTCGCATTTGCTCCTGTTCGAACTGGACGCGCAGCTGGCAAGAGCATTGGAACGGCAATTTGCCGGCGATCGACGGGTGCATGTGATTCATGGTGATGCAGCTTCGTTGCCGTACGAGCTGAAACGCCGGGGATTCGATTCGTGCGATTACATTCTCTCCGGCATTCCGTTTAGCATTCTCAAAATCGAAAAGAAGCGCGCACTGCTGCGGAAGACTTACGATGCCCTTAAGCCGGACGGTAAATTTATCATTTACCAGGTCACCAATGAGTTGAGACAGCACGCCACCGTTTTCCAGCGCGACGAATCGGAATATTTCCTGCAAAATATCCCGCCAATGTTTATCACGGTGTTTCACAAAACACCGTCCGCACAAGGCGCTGGACGCACTTCTACGAAGTCGAAAAGCCGTTCGCGCCTCGCCGGCGTCGGCGCAGAGCGTTCGGCATGACGCAAAAAACGACGCGAATCGAAAAAGATTCGATGGGCGAGATGACTGTGCCCGCGCATGCTCTCCACGGCGCGTCCACACATCGCGCAGTGTTGAACTTTCCTGTAAGCGGTTACCGATTTCCGCGGCCATTCATTCGCGCGCTGGGTCTGATTAAGTGGGCGGCCGCCAAGGCAAACCAGGATTTAGGTTTGCTCGACGCCAACCGGGCAGCGGCGATCGCACAGGCGGCCGAAGAAGTCGTCGATGGAAAGCTCGACGACCATTTTCCGCTCGACATTTTCCAGACTGGCTCTGGCACGAGCACCAACACCAACGCGAATGAAGTGATCGCGAACCGGTCGGCGCAATTGTCGGGAAAAACGATCGGATCGCACGATCCTGTTCATCCCAACGATCACGTCAATATGGGACAATCTAGTAACGACGTGATTCCCTCGGCGATTCACATCAGCGCTGCTGAGGAATTGAAGAATCATTTGATTCCGGCTCTGGAAAAATTGCACAGCGCACTCGAAGTCAAGGCCAGGGAATTCTGGCACGTAATGAAGATTGGGCGCACGCATTTGATGGACGCGACGCCGGTCCGACTGGGACAGGAATTCTCCGGCTACGCGCAGCAGGTCGCGTATGCGAAGGCGCGCGCGGAGAGAGCGATCGAAGTTTTGCGCGAGGTTGCGCTTGGCGGAACCGCAGTCGGTACTGGTCTTAATCGCCACATCGATTTTCCCAAAAAAGCATTGGATCACATCAAGCAACGCACTGGGATCGCATTCTACGAAGCGAAAAATCATTTCGAAGCGCAAGGCGGCAAAGACGCGGTTGTAGAAGCGAGCGGCCACCTAAAAACTATCGCCGTTACTCTGTTCAAAATTGCGAACGACATTCGTTGGCTCAGCAGCGGGCCGCGGTGCGGCATCGGCGAAATTCAACTGCCGGCCACGCAACCGGGCAGCTCGATCATGCCGGGAAAAGTAAACCCGGTGATGGCCGAATCCCTCATGATGGTATGCGCACAAGTGATCGGGAATGACGTGACCATCAGCTGGGCCGGCGCGAATGGAAACTTCGAGCTCAATGTGATGATGCCGGTGATGGCGCACGACATCTTGGAATCCATCCGCTTGCTGGCGAACGTGGTGGATATCTTCGCCGAGAAATGCGTGCGAGGCATCGTCGCAAACGAGGAGCGTTGTCGTGAACTAGTGGAGCTTTCGATGGCCATGGTGACCAGCCTCTCGCCAAAAATCGGTTACGATCGAGCGGCAGAAATTGCGAAGGAGAGCGCCAGGACCGGACGAACGGTTCGCGAGATCGCGCGAGAAAAAAAGATTTTGCCAGAAGACGAACTCGAGCGCGCTTTAGACCCGCTTAAAATGACCGAGCCAGGCGGAACGGGACCGGCGTGAGGGGGTAGCGGAGTATTGAAGATTAAAACGCCAAGCGTCGAAGCAAATCCTGTCATGTTGAGCGAAGCGAAACATCTCTGGGTCGTCATTCGAGGTTCTTCGCTCCGCTCAGAATGACAATATGGTTAACGATTTAACGCTTTAAGTAGCGAAGCCATGGTTGCCAAACTTGAAGGGCCGCAGTTTTCAGGCGGCGCGAACATCGCGATCAAGTGCCCGAGCCACACTTACGAGCAGACCGTTGCCTTTTATCGCGACACGTTGGGGCTGCCGTTGATCGAGGAGGAAAAGGATGGCTGCATTTTTCAATTCGGCCCGAGCCGGCTCTGGATCGATAGTGTGCCGAACCTGAGTCATCCCGATGTCTGGCTGGAATTGGAGACGAACGACACCGAAGCAGCCGAGTCGTTTTTAAAAGTTCACGGCGTCTCACGGCGGGACGAAGTCGAACAGTTGCGCGAAGACTTTAACGGCTTCTTCATCTCTGCGCCGAATGGCGTCATTCATCTGATTGTGGGACCGGAAGAAGTGTGATGGTAGTGGGAGCGCCCAGACTCTATCGCAATGCCTTTCACAAGTTGTCATGTTGAGCGCAGCGAAACATCTCGGATTTCAGGTTTGCGTAGATGAGCGCCAGGAAATAAATCGAATTCTTCGCTTCGCTCAGAATGACAAATGAGCTCTACGCTTCAGCGGCTTGATCGTGCGAACCGCGCCAGCGTCCCACCCAAGTGCTCCAGCCGTAAAATCCCAGCGGCTGCAACAATCCTTCCGCCACTAATACGTCCACATCCGCGCGGCTCGGTGTGATCTTTTCGTTGGCATCAGTGCCGTATATGTCGTCGATCACCATCCAGCTTCCCTCGGCAAATTTGTCGCGATAACAGTCGACGTCTCTGCGTTTAGCAGCATCAGCATCGAGGATTAACAGGCCGACTTGATCCGAGCCGAGTGCTTGACGGACAGCCGATGTCGTTTCCGGCTTGAACGACTTTCCCTTCACTAACGTGACCATGTTAGCCACGCGCTCCCTGACGAGATTGCGTTCCAAGTCGCGCAAGATATTGCGAGTGCCAAGGCGTTTGTGTTTAACGCTGCCGCCGGGTTCGACCGCGATCAATTTCTTCTCCTGATGTGAATCGCGGATGCCGAACGCCGCGGCAATTGTTGCTCCACCAACAAATGCGCCGATTTCGAGAATCGCGCCGGAGCACAGTTTCGCGAAGTGATAAATCAAAATCAGCACATCGAGATGGAGCATGGAGTATTTGTCCCGGATCTTCATCAGCTCCGAATGAATCGGCTCGTGGCGGTACGCCATTAGCCTATGCATCAGATCCAGGCAGTCGTTATCGGTATCATCGCGCATGATCATCCCTGTAGCGGCGGTCTGTGACCGCCGATCTTATTTTCCCGAGCGATATTCTAGCGCGAAAATCTCTCCCACATACGGCCAATCCTCAGCGGTCGCTACAAGTCCCGCCCGCATGGGGTTCTCGCGAACATAGTTCCACTTCTCTGAATACGATTCACTACTCCGAAGCAGGTGATCGAAGAATGTTTTCTGCCAATGCGGTGGAGCAACTCCATTTTCACTCAGTGTCTTCGAGATGGCGTTTTTTCAAAGACTTCATCCAAGCGGAGATCGCTATTTGTTCATCATTAGTTGCGACAAACAGGTGCAAATGATCTGGCATTAACACATATGCACCCACCCATGCTCCATGCGAGGGCCCTTTTTGTCCGAAACGCAGAAAAGTTTCGTGAATTGCTGGGGTCGTCAGGATACTGCGACGGTTTTGGGTGCAAGCGGTGACAAAGTAAATCGGCGATCGTACGAACACAAAATCGAGCCCACCCAAGCGGCGTTTCCGAATTTCGGCGCTCATAGAGCGCCGCTACAGTAGATGGCGTTCACGGCTTTCGCTTTTTGACGGTGGTTGGCTTAACCGCTGGTGAACGCGTAGGGGCGACTGTCGCCCTCGGCGACGGGGTTTCGGCCGGAGTTGAAACAGGAAATGCGAACGTTGGAGCGGGTGACGGAGATGGTGTTCCTGACGCAGTTGGCGAAGGACTCGCAGTCGGACTGGGAGTGGGGGAAGGGATAATGTTTTCCCAACGATGCAATGGGACGCCCGCGCCGCCGATCTCTTTTACGAGTGTTTCGCAACGCGTGTTGATTTTGTCCAAGTCAGGAGGACCAAATGGCTTCTCAGCCGTTCCCGGGAAAATGATGTAACTGACCTTCAGATCGTCCACTGGCCGATTGTAGGCTGTTGCAAGCGCGTTGAGTTCCTTTGCTATGCGCAGCGACGCCTCGCCGACTTTGTCATTGGGACCAACGTCTCCTACGATGGCTGGATAAATCGCATCGCCAAAAACCACGAGCGCGTAATCGCCCACTTTAACCGGCTCGACACCGTGGGTAAAGATGCCAGGCACGACAATAAACGGATCGGTAGCGCCTATCAGGAAACTAAACTTCTTCAGCGTGCCAATCTCGTTGCGTAGTTCTGCGATTGCGTTGCGCAGGTCGCGTTTGCGTGCGGGCGCGGTGCTTGCCAACGCGTACTCATCCTCGGCGCGTTTAACTCGCTGTTCAGCCCCAGCGAGATACGGATTGGGCGCCGCCGTTTTCTTATCCCAACGATAACTCGTGGCGGGCTTGAAATTCACCGGTGCCCCGGTACCAACGGGCAGGCGATCGGAATCGGAGCCATCGGCATCAACGTCCATCTCCGCTTGGAGGAGAAGCGCTTTCCGATGGGTTTGCGGATGCTGAAGCTGTAGAACGGTCTGACAATCGAAAAAATTATGTCGCGATAAAAGCAGATCGAGACGGCCGAGATTCTCGCGCAGCATTCTGACTTTCGTGTCGTAAAGTTGCGCGAAAAGCGGCGAAACAGGTTCGGCCGACAACATCGACGCCAAACCGGGTAAAAGCGTTGGCAATCGGGGACTGACTTTCACCAGTTCATCAATTGTTCTGTTCGGTGAAGGTACACGCGCCAGCAGCTTGAGATTCAGTATGTAACTCTCAGGTTGGGTGCGTTCGGTTGCAGCATCTGCCCCGGGAGTCGTCTCCACCGTGGAGTGAAGCGTGATGCCGTTGAACAGTTTTGCGGTGTCCAACTTTCCCTTGATTACGGGTGGCCGAGTTGCCGTCGGTTCCGGTGTTGGCGTTCCCGATATCTCGATAGGCGCGAAACGTTGCAATCGCTCTAGCGAGATCCAGCGATAGACAATCGCAGCGAAAATCGCGGCGAACAGAACCAGAACCAACCGCCGCCACGTACGAAGGCGAATTTTTCCCACGCAATTACTTTCTGATCCAGACGACGATTGCTGCAATAATCCCGATCACGCTCAGCACTGACATCATGCCAGCGGGCATGATTCTGCCGGTGCGAAAGAATTTGGGCACGAACTGCCCAGCGAGCAAAACCGAGATAATAAACGCAGTCGCTAATCCAGCGACGCGGTGTTCAGGCAAAAGAAACGCCGCTACGAGCAGCAAAACCCCTGTGATTCCGCCGGCAATGATCGATGCGGTGCTGCCGGCCTTAACGTAGCCGATAACGCCGCCGACGATCGTGAGCAGGCCAAAAATAATGAAATAAATCTTCGCCGCTTCCATTTGGAATGCGTCATTTGGTAAGCCAACTGCTCCGGTCTGTCCAGTGGGACCAAGTAGGAACATCGCGCTGCGATGTCTGGACGCCGCAGCGCGGTGTCCCTACCAACTACAGTGGCGCGCGCACACTCGCGTCATTGTAGAATTCCATTTGCCGGCCGCCGAGGCGGCGGATGATACGCCAGCCATGGTTCGCTGCAAATTCACGAAGTTCGCCTTCTGAAAAGCCTCGCAGAACCCGCAACTCCGCAGGCTGGGTGACGACATACTCGGAGCTTATTGACAGCCTTCCTCCGATCTTCGCGGCGAGAGCTGGCAAATCATTGTGCATCTGTTGCTGTCTAGCGATTAGCCGTGCGGTTCGCGTCGGAAACCTTCTTCTTCGACGGCAGCGGTGGCGGCCGCTTGGGTTTACGATTCAGTCTTCCCCCAAGTGCGTGAGCAGCTTTGCGGCCGGGGGAAGGGCCACGCGCATTCGGTTTCTCCATATTGGTCTTGCTTGTTGTAGATGCCTTTGTGTCAGTCGCATAAGTATCAAATTCATGCCTGGGCACAAGCGCCACGACATAAGTGTCAGCTCACTGGCGCGGCGCTTTTCCCTCGCTAACTTCTGTCGATGTTCTCGGAGACGATCGAATTACGCGGTCACATTATTGATTCGCTCATCCTGCCGAAGGTGCTCGATCAAATTTTAACGCACGGCGCTAATTTTAAGATCGGCGACATCACGATCGGCCAAAAGCGTGCAGACCAAAGCTTTGCACGCATCGAGGTGTCGGCGGAGACAAGCGATGCGCTGGATGAATTAATCCTGCGACTGCGACAGCACGGCGCCGAAGTCGGCGAACGCGCAGACGCACAGCTAGCTCCGGCTCCGGCGGACGGCGTTTTCCCGCCGGAGTTTTATGTGATGACGAACCAGCAAACCTTCGTGCGTGTTGATGGTAAGGAAATTGAGGTTCGGCCTACCATGATGGACACCGCGGTCGCAGTGGACCGAAAACGACGCGCCGCGCGAGCAGTTAAATTCTTCGACGTTCATAAAGGCGACGAAATCGTCATTGGCCACCAGGGTGTGCGAGTGGTGCCTGTGCAGCGTGTGACGTCGCGCACAGATATTTTTCAGTTCATCAACACGATCATCGATTCCGATGAACCGAAATCGGCCATTATTCGTGAGCTGGCTGAGGAACTGCGACGCGCGCGTACGGCCAAAGGCAAAATCGCGGTTGTGGCAGGCCCCGCAATCGTGCGGACCGGTGCCGGTCAGCATTTGGTGCGCCTCATTGAGGCAGGCTATGTCGACCGGCTTTTCGCCGGAAATCCATTTGCCGGTTACGACGTGGAACGGGCGTTGTTCGGTACATCCCTGGGTATCAGTGTGGATCTGGCGTTCGCACGCGGCGGCCGCGAGAATGTTATGCGAGCGGTCAACACGATTCGCCAAGTCGGCAGCGTTGCGGCAGCTGTTGAGAAAAATCTCCTGACCAGCGGGATCATGCACGCCTGCGTCCGTAACAATGTCGATGTGGTACTCACCGGATCGATTCGAGATGAGGGATCTTTTCCCGGCGCTACGACAGACGCGATTGAGGGCCAGAAAGTGTTGCGTGAAAAACTCGGCGACGTGACGCACGCGTTGCTACTGGCGAGCATTCGGCATTCACTTGCAGTGGTCAGCATGCTCGCGCCCACGGTGAAAATTGTGAGCATCGATATCGATGCCTCGGCAGTCGAACGGGTGGTGGAACAA
>DASYSX010000032.1:0-6471 GCA_036002955.1 Candidatus Udaeobacter sp.
GCACGCCACAGTCGCGCATAAGACCGGCGAGATTTCGACAGCCTGTCATGACATTGGAATCGTGTATTTGCCCGAACGCGAACCTTACATCACGGCCATTTTAACTGAATTCGATCCGGAAAGAGAGGGACGGCGCGAAACAGTCGCCGCTATTTCTCAAACGATTTATCGGTCGCTGCTGCAAACGAAATCGATCAAATGAAGACAGAGTCTCTGCGGCCCGTTGACGGTTTAGAGATGGCCGAAGAGTATCACAAGCTGTTGCGACCCGGAGAAAGCGAGGCCGCTGCGGATGGCGCGGTCCATTGTTTGCCGCGTTTCTTTTACGAAATTAACAGCTGGGAGGAAGCGCATGAAATTCGGCTGGCGCCGCACTTCACGCTCGCGGAATTGATGCTCGTCGACTGTCGCGAGGCGAGGCTTCTCCTGAGCCAGTTCCCTCATTACGTGCCGTCTGCAATCGTTTTGCTTGCCAGATTTCTGGAGGCCTTCCGGCGCGAGGTCGACGCCCCCGTATTCATCAGTGCAAACGGCGGATACCGCTCGCCAGCACATGAGATTGGAGGTGCAAAAAGCATTCATGCGTGGGGCACCGCGGCAAATATCTACCGGATTGGCGATACGTTCCTGGCGGACACCAAATCTATGGAGAAGTATCGAACGATCGCGGCGTCGTTAGGGCCGGCTGTTTTTGTTCGACCATTCGGACGTGAAAAAGGACAGACCAGCGACCACCTCCACATCGATTTAGGATACGTGAGGTTAACTCCACGCGAATGCAGCGAAGCGAGTTGATTTCACGTTGAGCCGATGAAGGACCGCCAAATAGAACGCGATGCGCATCGTCTTCGCCTTCGCACGCTTGGGGCAACGCCGCCGCGAGCAGTGATCGGGTTGGAAGCGGAATTTAATCTTTTCGTTAACGGCCGCAGACGGCGTCCGGAAAAAGTCTTTGGTGATCCCAGCCGGCTGGTGCGACGACGAATGATTCCGCGCACCGGCAAATCGTTTCAATTGCCCGCGGGCGGTGCGATTTATTTCGACACCGGCGTGATCGAAGTCGCCACGCCCATTATTGAATTCGAGCCGGGCTGTTGTTATCGCGCGACGCGTTTGTTGTGGGAGCAGATCCGCTATCTGCGAAAGGAACTGGATCACTGGGCCAAACGACATAAATGTCAGTGCACGCTTCAGGGCTTCAGCACGCATTACAACTTTTCGTTTCTTAGCTCGCGGAACTCAGAATTTCGAAATGCCAGGACGCTTGCGTATCTCCTGGCGCACATTCTGCCGGTGCCGGTGATTTTGCTCGCGACGAACAGACAAAGCAGCGCAGTCGGAGTGCGTCCGCGCGGAAACCGCGTGGAAGTCACAGTGGATTTCACTCCGGACGCAGCATTGATGCTGGCAACGACTGCATTCATCGCGGGCGCAATGGGAACCCTGCTTCGTTGGGAAGATTTTCGCCTGAGACAACTGGGAAAACACGGACTCCCTCGCATGGCGCGATTTCATCTGCGAAAACATTCATCGCGACGCGGTTGGCGAGTCACCGCTGATTCGTTAGGCAAAAATCCATTCACATCTGATATCAACGAGCCGCTTTGGAAACTGCGTGACGGGCGCACGCTTAGCCTGCGCGCGATTGCGGCTGAAACGTTGCGGCCGTTTCGCCAGCGAATTCGACGGATTAGCGATTCCACCACACTGGAGCACATCGCCGCGGTGTTCGCCGGCGATGCGCGCTCACTTCTCGACTTCGAGAAGCGCCCAGACGCTTATAATGACGTCGGACATGGAATTGATTGGGGCCGCCGACGAATGCGACGCTGGCCGCGGTCCAAATACGAAAAAATCATCCATCGCGTGATCGCGCGGGAACCGATGCGTATCGGACAGAAACGCTATCGGGTAGATCGGATGAATGGCTGGTATGAGATCGAGTTTCGAGAAGTGGGAACCAAACGACGTCGCACATTTAATCTCGATGAATTGGTGCGGATGTCGGCTGCAAGAAAGCCAGCTGCAGCGCGCAAACGTAAAGGCGTCAAAAAGCGTCGCAATAAATCCAAGGAGTGACGGCTTCCAAGCCGTCAGGGGCCAACTCGACGGCTGGGAAGCCGTCGTTCCTTGTCATTCCTTTGTCATTCCATCTGCTTTGCCACGTCGCTTTCGTACAGAATGTATTCTCCGGGTTTCAAATGTGCCTTTTTTGGATTACGCCGGATGTAGCGGAGACAATTTCGAAAATGTTTTTCGTCCCGCACCAAACGATCGAAGTAGCTTCTCTGCCATAAAGTCCCGGACCGTCCGACCAATCGATTTACGTTCCGTGAACTGAACGATTTCCAGCTGTGAAGTAAATGTTCCAACGGATGTTCTGGATTCTGAATTAACAGCGCATGAACGTGACTTGGCATCACCACCGATGAAATGAGTACTAGGCGCTGGCGATCGAAATGGCGCAACGCCTCATCGACGATCTTCGCACACTCTATTCGCCGTAATACACACGAGCTATATCCGGCGTCGAGCCAGCGCTCGATCGCACCGGTGAAGCGTTTGTGATATTCCAATTCGGTCCTGACATCCCAAGGCTCTGGATGAAATCGCAGCCATGTGGCTCGTTCCTCCTCCCATTGCGTTCGCAGGTGAGTCGGTACGGAGTCCGCTAAGCGAAACGTGATGAAATACGTTGCTCCGTTCTGCTGCCAATGTGGAAGAAGATTTTTGGTGAACCGAATCTCCCCATAGGGATTAAAGAAGCGCGGTGTTTCCACAGGGTCCAAGGAATGACGGCTTCCAGCCGTCATGGGCTACCCCGACGGCTGGGAAGCCGTCGTTCCTTGAAGGATCTCTCGCACGTATTTTACGGGGGGGCTGCCGTAAGAGATTACCTGGTCGTTGTACTTTTTGAGATTGAATTGGTCGCCGAGTTTTTTCTGCTCGGCAGCGCGTAAGTCGAGATGTTCCGTGGCGCCGACGAAATAAGTGGATAATTGTGCGGAAGTAAGCCGGGCGCGCTTCCATTTCGCCACCGCTTCGCCCTCCTGCTGGTAAGCTTGTTTCGTCATCAACTCCATTGCCTCCTTCTCAGTCATATTTCCGGCGTGGATGCTTTGATCGAGAATGGCGTTGCAAATCGCCCGAAGCCGCATCTTCAATTGCTGCATCTTCACCTCGGGTCCGCCGTATCCCTGTTCGGCCATCACCTGTTCGCAATAAACCGCCCACCCCTCGATGAAAGGTCCGCTCTGAAAAATTGCGCGAACCAGCGTCGGCGCGCGGAATTCATTCGAGCGCGCCAGTTGTAGAAAATGCCCGGGCATCGCCTCGTGCACGGTCAAATCGCGAATCATGTAGTTGTTGTATTCGCGGAAGAACGATTCCTTTCGCTCTTTGGACCAGTCCTTCGGTGTAGGCGCGACGGCGAACAATGTTTTGCCATTTTTCTCAAGCGGCCCCGGCGCATCGCAATACGCTATAGCGACGCCGCGTTTAAATTCCGGCATCGCGATCACATCCAGTGGCATGTTGGGAACGCTGACCACCTGGTGTCGCTTCACGAAATCTGTCGCTTCTGTGACAACTTTCTTTGCGTAATCAACAACGGTGGAGTCGTTAGGGTGTTGCTCCGCAAGCTTGTCCAAAACCGCGGCGGTCACTTTGTGTTTGTCTGCGACAGTTTGTTGATCGGCGTTCGGAAAATATTTTTTATAAAGCGGCAACGCCGTTTCGTAGATGGCGCTTTGTGTTTGTTCCAGATCGGCTTTTGCCCGTTTCAAGACTTCTTCCATCGGCAAATCCGACGCCAGCGCGAAGCGCAGTTTCTTCCTGTACTTTTCGGCGCCGAGACGGAAATCGCCATCCGAGCGAGGGAGCAGATCGTTCTGGAGCCATTTTTTATAATCCTCCAGCGCCGCCGCGGTTTTGTCCTGCAAGGGGGCGAGGTCCTTCTTCATTTGCGGCGCCTGATCGAGTAGAGGGGCAAGATCTGCTCGCACGAGATTGATTGCTCCCTGCGTTTGATCGATCGCCGTCTCGGTGTGAATGCGCGGCGGATGTTGCAGATTGGCTTTCGCTTGCGCGATGACGTCAGGGATTTTTTCCAGCCGCTGGCGCAAAGTCGGGATCCGTTTTTCAGCCGGCGCGAAATCGCGCGCTACCAAAAGATAAAGGCTGTTGGCGAGGCTCTGCATGTAAACCAGAGGATTCCACTCCGGCTCTTTCAGCTCTTCGGCCTGGAAGATTTCGTAATCGACGTTCTCTTTGAGAATTCGAAAATCGATGTTGTTCGCGCCAGTCAGTTGCGTCCCATCGATTGCGTTAAGCTTGTCGCGACATTCTTTTTGCGTGGCGAGGTCTTTGGCTCGCGCTTCTGAGGAATAATCGGTCAACTCGCCATCAAAACGATGGTCACCGAGCTCAGTCGCCTGCTCGGGGTTCGCCTGTAAATATTGTTCGACATACTCGTGTGCGATTTTTTGGAACGCGTCGTCTTGCGAAGTCGCGAACGTGTTTAAAATCGACAACGCTAAAGCGGCAGCGGCCGCGATGACGATTTTCATCGAACGTCAGCTCGGTGTGCCGCCGTGCAGAATTGGTTCGGTGGCAATTTCATCGGGCGTGAGCTGTGATTGCAGGAAAGTGCGGTATTTGTAAAAGCAGGCGACGATGGAGAAAACGACCGCGGCTCCGAACATCAACCAACTAAAGAATGTGAAATACCCGTAAGGGCTAAGTTTGTAGCCGAAGGTCAAAATCAAATAGTTCACACCAGCCACAAAGAGTTCGCCGCTTGCGACGGTGAGGAGCCACAAAGCCATGATCGAGCTCTTCATCGAATTTGGCGACTGGGTGTAGGCAAATTCCAAACCAGTGATCGAAACCATCGCTTCGCCAAGTGTGAGGATCACGTAGGCGAGCAATTGCCAATTGATGCTCGGTTTAAGTCCGGCATCGATCTGCCCTTGAATCCAAACGATTACCACAAACGACAGTGCGGTAATAAAAAGCCCGATACCAATTTTGCGTAGTGGCGTGAGTGGGAAAACTTTATCGATCGCCGGATAAAGCGCGTAATTAACGATTGGGATAAAGATCAAAATGAGAATCGGATTAGCGGTCTGCACCTGCGCTGCGATCAAATTCATTCCCATCCAATGCAGATTCATTTTCTCGGCCTGCAAAGTCCATTCCGCGCCATTGCTCATTCCCCACAGCCCCCAGAAAAACAATATGAAAAAGAAAACCATTGCAATTCGGAGGATCGTGAGCAGTCCTTCTTTGCTAAACGTTTCTTTCAGATAACCAAGTCCGGCTGGCGCGACATGAACCATTTTATTGCGGCCGCCCCAGAAAAATAGAGTCGCGATCAACATGGCGATTCCGGGAATTCCAAACGCCCAACCTGGTCCCCATTTCGGATTCGCCAGCAGCCACGGGCAAAGAATCGACGAGATAAACGAGCCGGCGTTGATCGAGAAATAGAACCAGCCGAACATTTTCGACAGGAGATGTTTGTTCGATTCGCCAAATTGATCGCCGACGTTAGCCGACACGCATGGCTTAATCCCGCCGGCGCCGAGACAGATCAGAATCAAGCCGATCAGAAGCATCATGCGCTGGCCGATGGCGATACCCCATGCGGTAGCCATGCATGCAAGCGTCAGATTGCCCAGGCAGTAAACAATAGACAAAGAAAGAATCGTCCAATACTTGCCGAGAAAGCCGTCGGCTAGAATCGCACCGAGAACTGGTAGAAAATAAACGCCAAACACGAAAAGATGCGTGTACATGTACGACTCGTTCTCATTCATCGGCGCGAGCACACCCGACTGGTTCAGGATGTAATGCGCCATGAATACGGTCAGGACCGATTTCATCCCGTAATAGGAGAAACGCTCAGCGGCTTCGTTGCCGATGATGTAGGGGACTCCTGGCGGCATTCCGGTCAGGTTCGGTGGTGACCTCATGTATTTGTGACCAGCCATGTGATCTCCTTTTGCCTAACGACCTTCGTGTGGAACTTCGGCCGGAGTTTCTGAAGTCGAATGTCCTTCAGAATGTTCTGCCGGATTCGACCAGACCTTCGCTGGATCCAGTTGTTCCCTCTGAACTTCCGGCATCTGGCCGATCGGATGTTTCTCGCAAGACGTCGAAAACAGTGCCATCGCAAAGAAAACAGCAAGGATGCCCCGGCGAACTAAGGAAGCCATAATGCGCTGGCACAGTTATCAGTCTCCCGTCGCGCATGCAAGGCTAAAGCGCGTTGGTAGGGCGTGACCGCCGGGCGCGCCGAATCGTCGATCACGATTACGAGCAGGAGCACGAGCAAGAAGCAGCGGCAGAGGAAGAGTTGTGATTGAAAGACGTCGGCATGGCGTTACTATCAGCCGCGGTGGGCCGCACAGAAAGACTCAGCGCATGGAACGAAGTGTTCGCTCTCGTTCTGCTTTTTGCCGGCACGCT
>DASYSX010000033.1:0-2692 GCA_036002955.1 Candidatus Udaeobacter sp.
TTGAACGCGTGGAAATTTTGCGAGGATTGCGGGCAGCGGAATTCGACATTCTCGTCGGCATCAATCTTCTGCGCGAAGGCCTCGATCTGCCCGAGGTTTCGCTGGTGTGCATTCTGGACGCGGATAAGGAAGGATTTTTGCGCAGCCAGACTTCGCTCATCCAAACGGCCGGCCGCGCGGCGCGCCATATTAATGGCGAAGTGGTGCTCTTCGCCGACACTATCACGCAAAGCATGGAAGCACTCATTTCGATTTCCGAATACCGGCGCGCCAAGCAAATGGAGTACAACGAAACCCACGGCATCACGCCGCAAACTGTCCGGCGTGCGGTCCAGGAAAGCCTGCACACAGTTCTGCGCGGACGGGAAATTGAGTCGTCGGTGATACGCGAAACGGGTGGCGACTTCAATCTTTCGGAACTGCTGCGCGAACTGGAGCAGGAAATGCAGGAGGCTTCGGCAAATCTAGAGTTTGAGCGGGCCGCGCTGTTGCGTGACCAGATTATGGAAGTAAAAAGCGGCACAGGTCTGGCGAAAATTGAACCCAAGCGCCGACCGATAAAATACACACGCAACTCCGGCCGGCGTCGTTCGCGCGTGTAGTGGAACGCGTTGTCCTCAACGCGTTGGTAAATGGAGACGGCCCGCCCTCGGGCCGTGAGTTGACGGCGCGCATTGGTAATTGCCCTGAACTGACAGCGCGAGGGCGCGCTGGCTCCATCGTCTTGAGGACAAGACGATCTACCTTGTCGACTTTCATCCCGCATGCGAGAAATCGCCGATGCCGAAGACGAAAACAAAATCGCAAACCGCAAACATATATGCGGTCGTCGGTTCGGATGAAGCTGAAGTAAAACAATTCGCAGCGGAGCTGGCGCAGAAACTCGTGTCTGACGATGCCGGGGATTTTGGCTTGGAAGTAATCGACGGCGTCGCAGATAACGCCGATCAAGCCGGCGGGCGAATTCGATCTGCGATCGAGGCGCTGCAAACCTTGCCTTTCTTCGGCAGCACAAAAGTGGTCTGGCTGAAAAACGCGAACTTCCTTGGCGACGACGTAAAGGCGCGTTCAAACGCGGTGCAAACCGCGCTCGAAGAATTATCTGCGTTGATCGACGGCGGTGTTGGCGACGGAGTCACGCTTTTGATCAGCGCCACAGAAGTCGATAAGCGGCGCTCATTTTACAAAATGTTGGTTAAACGCGCGGAGATTCAGGTTTTTGATCGGCTCGATTCGGCGCGGTCCGGCTGGGAAGAACAGGCAACTGAAATCGTTCTGGGCCGTGCAGAAAAGCGAAAATTGAAATTCGATGAGCCTGCGCTTGAACTGTTTGTTTTGCTGACTGGAGGCGATACGCGACAGATCGATAACGAATTGGAAAAGATTGATGTTTATTGTAGCACAGGCTTCGAGCCTGTAGGGCCAGCAGGCGTCCCGCCTGCTGAGTTCAAGAGGGCAGGCAAGATGCCCACTAGCCCCACAGCCAAGATGGCTGTGCCACGAGTCACGGTCGAGCTTGTTCGTGAGTTGGTTCCGCTCTCGCGAGCCGGAGTAATTTTCGAATTGAGCAATGCGCTAAGCGCCCGGGATCTGGAACTGGCGCTGACGCTCGTGCGACGATTGCTGGAGCAAGGGGAAAAGGCGGTGGGTATTTTGCTGGCCGCAATCGTTCCAACGATCCGCAATTTGTTACTGGCAAAAGATCTGATGGAGCAGCATGGGATTCGGCGTTCGCAGTCGCCGTTTCAATTCATTACTGCCATGAACCGGTTGCCCACAAAAGCAACGGAGCATTTGCCACGCAAAAAAGACGGCTCAATCAACGCCTACAGTCTGGCCATCGCCGCACAACACGCGAATCAGTTCAATAGCGATGAATTAATCGAAGCGATGCGCGCCTGTCTCGATGCAAACGTCAAACTCGTCACCACGCAGTTAGATCACGAGCTGATTCTCACGGAAGTAGTCGTGAGACTACTTGGTAGGGGCGATTGACCTCAATCGCCCCGGCGGTTCAGTGAACCGCCCCTACCTTCACACAGTGCCTTCTTGCCGCCGCGCCACCGGCCCGATGTAGGGAATGTCCCAACGCACGCCAGTAAATGCTTTGACCGTGGCGACAATCCACACAACCAAAAACGCTATGTGAACAAGCGCCTGTATGATTCCCCAAAAAAACACCAGAATTCCACCAATCGCCGGAATCGACCAAAGGATCATGAACAGGATTTTTGAGACGATATTAAACAACAGCCACGCGCCGCCGAAAATGATGGACTGCATCGCATAGAAGCGCACAAAGCTGTCGTGCTTTTCGACAATGTAAAAAATGATCCCGCCAATTAATGGAATGCAGGCGAGTGCCGCAGCCACGTTCGAAGGCAAACCGGTCGAGGTTGATTTTGGCCCGAGCTCAGGGCCCGGACCTGATGCAGGCGGAGGTGGGATAGGCTCTTGGTCGGGCATAATCTACATACACCGAATGCAAAATCCCTTGTCAAGCAATCTTGCTATAACGGTCCTTTTCGCTTTCGCTCGCTTATGAATGGCAATATGATCCGCTGCTAAACCCCAGTATCCATGACTAAAAGTTCCCCTCCCCACGTTAGGCACGCTTTCACCCTCATCGAATTGCTCGTAGTAATCGTGACGATCGGCATACTCGCCGCGATCTTCGTTCCAGCCCTCAGGA
>DASYSX010000034.1:0-9542 GCA_036002955.1 Candidatus Udaeobacter sp.
CCCGTTGCTGCACATGATGCAGCGACTCGTCGACGATTTCGTGCCGTTTAAACTCACGATGTCGATTACGCCGACGCTCTGCGCAATGCTTCAGGACCAGCTGCTATGCGAGCGTTACGTCCGACACCTGGATCTTTTGATTGATCTTGCCGCGCGCGAACGAACGCGGAACCGCAAACATCCGCAACTCTGCGAGCTGGCTGAATTTTACACCGAACTGTTTTCACAAACTCGCCGCCACTTCGTGGATGAATGGAAATGCGATCTGCTCTCGGTCGTTCGTGAGCTTCGACGAACGGGCGCGCTCGAGATCATTGCCAGCGCCGCGACACATGGGCTGTTGCCGGTCCTTCAGCAGCAATCGCCTCGCGCAGCGCGTGCGCAGGTTATGATCGGACGCGACGCGTATCTCGAACTTTTCGGCGGAGAACCCGCCGGATTCTGGTTATCTGAATGTGGTTACGCCCGCGGCTTGGAATCGATGCTACAGGAAGCGAATCTTCGCTGGTTTGTTGTCGATGCACACGGTTTGCTTTTTGGAACGCCGCGCCCATGCTGCTCGATTTATGCTCCCTGTTATACACCAGTGGGGCCAGCGGCTTTTGCCCGCGATCCCGAAGCCAGCCGCCGAGTCTGGAGCGCGCACGAAGGCTATCCGGGCCATCCAGCTTATCGCGATTTTTATCGGGACATCGGGTTCGATCTGCCCATCGAACATTTGGGATCAGTCGCGCGCGGAACCAGAAAATTCTCAGGCATGAAATATCATCGGATTACCGGACGCGGCGGTGAGAAAGAGTTGTATCACCGAACGGCAGCCGAAAATGCGGCGGCACAACATGCAACCCACTTTCTAAAACAAATCCATGAACAGATTCGCGAAATCAGTGAAGTCGGTTTCGAGCCGATCGTTGTCGCTCCGTTCGATGCGGAATTGTTCGGACACTGGTGGTTCGAAGGACCAATTTTCCTGGAACAATTCATTCGCCGCGCGGCAAACGAACGCGATTTTCAACTTACGACGCCGAGTGACTATTTGGCGGCACATCCGACGCAGCAGATCGTTGAACCCGCTGCCTCCACCTGGGGTGAGAATGGTCATCTCGCTATGTGGCTCGATCCGAGTAACGCCTGGATTTATCCGCAACTCGGTGCGGCAGCACAAAAGATGAGCCAACTCGCAGAACGGGCTTCTGCCGTTGTAGGGCAACCGCATCGGTTGCCAGGCGAAAGATTGGCAGGCGTCGCGCCTGCTCTACAACTTACTGAGCGTGCTTTGAAACAACTCGCCCGCGAGCTTTTGCTGGCGCAATCAAGTGACTGGGCGTTCCTAATCAAAACCGGAACTGCCCGCGAATACGCCACTCAACGCACGATGGATCATCTTGCTCGCTTCGACCGTCTGCACGATCAGTTTGTCACAAATACCCTCGATGAAGAATTTCTGCGCGACTGCGAATGGCGGGATAACATTTTTCCGAACGTGAACTGGCGATATTATGCTTAAATCGCGGATCGCCGATCGCTGTTTCCAGATTCTCACTGTGGTTTTTTGCCTTGCTTGTGTTGCAATCGCCGCAGCACAGGAATCGCCTGTTCCCGCTCCTTCGCCAATCCTCGGCGAATCTCCTTCTCCTTCTTCTTCGAGTTCACCAGAACAATCTGAGTCGCCCTTGGCAACGCCCGAACAAACGCCTTCATCCTCGACTGCTCGAAGCGTCCGGATCAGTTTCATTCCTCCGCCAATGGACGGCACGATTAGCCTTGGAATCTACGATCAGGCGGGCAAATTAGTGCGCATCCTCCATCAGAACGCGCAACTAAGCGATTTCACAATCGGGCCTGATGCGCTCGTGACACGATGGGACGGAAAGGATGATGGAAATCAAGACTTGCCCTCTGGACGATATCACGCGCGCGGTTACGCGATCGGTCCGCTAAAACGCGAAGATCTAGGCACGACTTCGCCGCCGTCAACCGAAAGTGAATCGAATGTGGTGAAGGTCCGGCTGGTCGGCAATCCTTTGCGGAAAGACAAAAAGCCGGTAATCGAACTCGGTATTGAATTTAATAGCGAGGGAAGTTACCTCAAAACCAGCGACGGTCTGTCGCTACTCAAAGTCAGCGAGACACCGAATGTGACCCGCGCAGGGATCGCAGCCAAAAGTGAAAACGCGGTCGATGTTTGGCAGGATGACGGCACGAAAGTGCATCAGTTTCGCATCTCGAATGTTAACCAGATGATGGCCTTCGATTGCGGCGAATTCGAACTGAAATGAACTGTAGCGGCGGTCACTGATCGCGAAATGAAAGAACGGTGCTTGACACAAGCACCGCTACAACGCAAGCGATTGCTAATTACAAATGCCCTCTACGCCTGAACTTCAGCAAACCGTTGGCAAGACTGCCGGTTTTACCGGCACCGCGCTGCACACCGGTGAAAAAGCTACGGTTAAGCTGCATCCAGCGCCGGCGGATCACGGGATTAAATTCAAGCGCAAAGATTTGCAGGATGAGCCAACGATCGACGCGAAAATCGAGAACCTGAAAACCGTCGAGCGCTCGACGACGATCGGTGAAGGCTCGGTGCGAGTTCATACAGTCGAGCATGTACTGGCCGCGCTCTCGGCAATGGGGGTGGACAACGCCGTTGTGGAAATGGACGCAAACGAGCCGCCAATCGGAGATGGAAGCGCTCAACCGTATGTCGATCTCATCAAAAAAGCCGGCGTAACAGCTCAGGAGGAGCCGCGCAAATTTTTCGACGTGCGCGAAACGATGCACGTGGAAACGAAAACCGGTGCGCTGCTAGTCTTACTGCCGGACGACAAATTTCGCATTTCGTGTACACAGGCCGGACCAAACAACAAGTTCACGCAGTTCTTGTCGGTGGAGGTTACGCCGGCAGCTTTCGAACGCGACATCGCTCCGGCACGCACATTTGTTTATTACGAGGATGTTGAGCCACTGATGGATAAAAATCTGATCAAGGGCGGCAGCCTCGAAAACGCGATCGTCGTGCGAGGCGAGACCGTTTTAAGTAAAGAACCTTTGCGTTTCTCAGACGAATTCGTACGGCACAAAATCCTCGATATCATTGGCGATCTCGCGCTAGTCGGTCGCCGTATCCGCGGTCACGTTGTCGCAATAAAGCCGGGACATTCTGCCAATGCGGAATTGGCTCGCGCGCTCGCTCGCGAGCATACGCGGAGAAGTGCGATGAGCGCACCGCGTGCGATCCCCATAGGCGATTCCGGTCTGGACACTGGCGAAGTGATGAAGATCCTTCCGCATCGCTACCCGTTTTTGATGGTTGACCGGGTCATCGGCTTCGAGGGCGAAAACAAGATTACGGCCATAAAATCCATCACGATTAACGAGCCATTTTTCCAGGGGCATTTCCCCGGTCATCCAGTCATGCCTGGAGTAATGCAAATAGAAGCGATGGCCCAAGTGGCCAGTATTCTTTTGTTCAAATTGACGAAGACTTCGAGTCGCGTCGGTTATTTCATGAGCGCCGACGAGGTGAAATTTCGCAAGCCGGTATTTCCAGGCGACACGATTTTCATTCACGCAGAGCTGACGAGAGCGCGCGGCAATCGCATGGCGAAAACGAAGTGCTACTGCGTAGTGAACGACGCAGTCGTCTCCGAAGGCGAGTTAATGTTCACGTTCCTCGATAAATGAGCGGAATGACGAAGCACGAACGACAAATGACGAACTTATGAATCCAAAAGCCGTCATTCCGAGCGAAGTCGAGGAATCCCGGGGCGAAACCTTAAGAGCCATTCGACGGGATCCTTCGACTCCCCTTCAGTTCGCTCAGGATGACTGTGTCTTCGTCATTGGGACCTCGTCATTCATTCGTCATTAGTCATTGGTGATTATGTCTGATGGTCAGATTCATCCGACGGCGATTGTCGATCCCGGAGCAGAACTCGGCGCTGGGACAAGCATTGGGCCATATTGCGTCATTGGCGCTGACGTCGTGCTCGGACCCAATTGCTGGCTTCAACACCACGTCACGCTTTGCGGCCCGATGAAGGCTGGCGCAAAAAATAAGTTTTATGCTTACTGCTCAATCGGCCAGCAAACACAGGATTTAAAATATCGCGGCGAACCGACGTTTCTGGAGATCGGCGACGAAAACACGTTTCGCGAATTCGTCACCGTGAACCGCAGCACGACCAGCGAAGGCAAAACGCGGATCGGGAACTCCGGAAATTTTCTCGCGTATAGTCATATCGGACACGATTGCACTGTTGGCGACCAGGTTGTTTTCTCTAATAACGGCACACTGGCCGGCCACGTTCAGGTGGGAAACCACGCGGTGATGGGTGGACTCACCGCCGTCCATCAGTTTTGCAGGATCGGACGATTCGCCATCACCGGCGGTTGCTCGAAAATTGTCCAGGACGTTCCACCGTTCATGATCGCGGACGGCAACCCGGCCGAGATTCGCGGGGTTAATCTTATCGGCTTGGAACGGAACAATTACCCGCCTCAAAGCGTTAAGCTGATCAAAGAAGCTTTTCGCCTGATTTACCGATCGAAATATAACCGACGTCAGGCAATCGAAGCAGTGCAGAAAGAGCTGCCCCAGACAGAAGAGATCACCGAACTCATCCAATTCATCGAAAAGAGCGAGCGCGGAATCACAAGGTGAGGTTTGTAACCGCGGATTGCGCGCGTGAGTTTGATCTGGCTCCCGGGATGTCCGCCGTTCTCACACTATTGCGAATTAGAAATCTCGCGCTCGTGGAAGAACTCGAGTGGCAGTTGGGGCCGGGGTTTGTCGCCGTCACGGGAGAAACAGGCGCCGGGAAATCTATCATTATTGGCGCGCTGCAACTTTTGTTGGGTGAGCGCGCGGACAAATCCCTGATTCGCACCGGAGCTGAGCTTTGCACCGTCGAGGCAGTCTTTAGTGGCGCGGGACTGCAAAACCTCAATCCGAAGCTTACCGAAGCGGGCGTAGAGCCATGCGAAGACGATTTGATTCTGAAGCGGATTCTCTCTTCGAATGGAACTAATCGCCAGTTCATCAACGGGTCGCCAACGACATTGTCGGTGTTGAAAAATGTTGGCGATGAACTCGTCGATCTTCATGGTCCTCACGATCATCAGTCGTTGCTCTCGCCGGAGAGGCAATTGAGCTTGCTCGATTCCTTCGCACGCGCCGAACAACAGCTCGAGGAATATCGAACGCTTTATCGCCAATTACAGACGTTGCTCGCAGAACGTGCAGCACTTAACACAGCGGACACCGCACGCGAACAAGAGCTGGATTTGCTTCGACACCAAATCGCCGAGATCACATCAGCGAATCTCATCGCGGGCGAAGAAGAAGAAATTGAGAATCGTTATAAACTCGCCAGCAACAGCAAACGGCTGATCGAGCTTGCCAGCGGGATCGCGAACAGACTTTTCGAGGCAGACGATTCCGTTGTCGCCCAGCTCGCGGAAACGCAGCGGCTGCTTCGAGAATTGGAAAAAATCGACAGCTCGATCGCACAATTCTCATCCGCGCATGCCACGGCTGTTGTCGAGCTTTCCGAAATCGCGCGCACTCTCTCAGCTTACGCCGAGAAATTCGATCTCGACCCGAAACAACTCGCCGCACTTGAACAAAGGGTTTCGCTGTTTGAAACATTGAAGCGCAAATATGGTGGTTCAATTGCCGACGTGATCGCCTTCGGTGAACGCGCGACCGAGCGGATGCGAAAGATTGAAGGGCGAGACGCAGAGTTGGAGCGACTAACAAAAGACATCGAAGATGTTCGCACGCACATGAACCGCGCTGGTGAAGCGCTGCGCAAGTCGCGCCGAAAGGTTGCGCCGAAACTTTCCGAAAATATTCGCCGCCATCTGCGCGACCTCGGGTTCCGCCAATCGGAATTCGAAGCAAGACTAACCGCTCTCGAAGAGCCGCACTCGAACGGATTTGATTCGGTAGAGTTACTGTTTTCACCAAATCCGGGTGAACCGTTGAAACCGCTCCGCGCGATCGCATCGAGCGGCGAAATTTCACGACTGATGCTCGCGATCAAATCCGCGCTTGCTGTGCATGACGCGATTCCGTTGCTCGTGTTTGACGAGATCGACACGAACGTCGGGGGCGAAATCGCGAATGCAGTTGGTACCAAGATGCAAACGTTGGGGCGCGATCATCAGCTGATTTGCATCACGCATTTGCCGCAAGTCGCCGCGACTGCTTCGTCGCATTTCGTCGTGACGAAAGACGTCACACGCGGCCGCACGTTTTCGAATCTGCATCAAGTCACGGGCAAAGCGCGCCAGGAGGAAATCGCGCGAATGCTTGGCGGCAAAAGCGACTCAGCGCTTAAACTCGCGGCGAGTTTGCTGAAAGAATCTGCACATCACCCGAGGTAGGACCGGTTCACCCGAACCGCCCGGGCGATTGAGGTCAATCGCCCCTACCTGGACGCAATTCCCAATTATTTCATTACGGGACCGAGTGGCAGGATGACTTTGCCATACAGTTCGTTGAGCACCTGCGCCAAGCCGGCGTAGATCGCAGAAAATCCGCAGAAAATTCCTTCGTATCCGGTGAACTGCTTGAACCCAGGACTCGCGTTAATGAAATCGCCAATCGCCAGGAGAAAAAAAAGAATCGTCAGCGATCCGAAAACGACCTGCCCGGCGACATGCAAGCGGAAGGTGCCAATGAACATCACCGCGGTGAACAGACCCCACATGAAAAGATAAGCCGCCATCGCGGTGTCGTTGGGGGCTGTAGCCCATCCTAACTTCGGCAAAACAATCAACGCCACGAGGGAGAACCAGAACAAGCCGTATGAAAGAAAGGCTGTGGTCGCGAAAGTGTTGCCTTTTCGCCATTCCATAATCCCAGCCACAATTTGGGCCGCGCCGCCGTAGCACATGCCCATTGCCAGGATCATGCTGTTGATTTCGTAAAACCCCGCGTTGTGGAGGTTTAGCAACACAGTGGTCATGCCGAAGCCGAGCAGCCCCAGGGGCGCCGGATTCGCTGTTGTATCCTTGAGCTGAGTGGTAGTGGATTCGTTCATGGCGACCGCAGTGTGCCTAATGAAAGCGCGACAAGGCAAGAAGGAATGGGTAGACCGCGCTAAATCGTTGACGCTCGCACGATTTCGCTTGTCGCCGCACCTCCGATGAAATTATGGTCATCTTTTCATTTATGATTCGGCGCGATTATCTCGTGGTTGGTGGAGGCATCGGAGGAGCGAGTGCATGCGAAGGCATTCGCAAATACGACAAGCGCGGCTCCGTCACGCTGGTCGGCGCGGAACCATTCCCGCCTTACAAGCGCTGGATCATTTCAAAGAGTTTCTTGCGTGAAAAGGAATCGAATCTCAAGAAGCTCCAGGAGTTCGATGATCGCTGGTTCGACGCGCACAAAATCGAGGCACGCTTCGCGACGGTAGTGACGCAATTTAACATCGAGCGACGTCTGGCTGTGCTAGCCAATGGCGAAAGCATCGAATTTACGAAGGCATGTCTCGCGATGGGCAGTCGGCCAGGACGTCCTGCCATGGCAGGGACGAATCTTGGCAACGTGATTTATTTGCGAACGATTCGTGACGCACTCGCTCTACGCGAAATGGCCAACTTGGAGAAAACGATCATGGTCGTCGGCGGTGGTTTGCTGGCATGTGAAGCCGCAGCAAGCCTGCGCATGATGAAAATGAAAGTGGGCTTGATGCATCGCGATGGTTACTTATTAAATCGCTACATCGATCCCGACACAGGCGCGTGGTTAACTGATTACTTTGCGAAGCACGGCGTCGTGCTTTCGATGGGAGAAGCGCTGAATGGCTTCGAAGGCAAAACTGTTCTGCGTAACATTCAAACCAAGAGCGGTAACCGTTTCCCGGTTGGCCTTGCCGTCGTTGCATGCGGCGCAGAACCGAATCTCGATCTGGTGCGCAACACTCCATTAGCGGGGCCACACGGGTCGCCAGTCACAGAATATCTCGAGACAGAGGAAAAAGGAATTTACGCCATCGGCGATCTCGCCTTCTATCCAGACCGAGTTATGGGCGGAATGCGGCGTCAGACCCACTGGGAAAACGCGCGGGAACAAGGTCTGGTTGCAGGGGCTAACATGACCGGCAAGAAGCGGATCCGTTACGAGCAGGTCCCCTATTTTTGGACGGAGATGTTTGATTTGCGGATGGATTTCGTGGGCGATTTCACGCTTCCACCGACACGCGTGAACCTTGATGGAACATATCCGAAGAAAAAGTTCATCGCCCGATTTTATCAAGGCGATAAGCTGCGCGGAATTCTGCTTTGCCAGCAAACGCAACGCGAAGTCGATGCGGCCAAAAGCCAGTTGCGGCAGGCTCAGGGCAAATAACCAGGGAATGACGGCTACCCAGCCGTCCTGTTTGTAAAATCGACGGCTGCCCAAGCCATTGTTCCTTGGAAAGTTTCGCAGTCAGTAATTCACGTCAGCCGGAATTTGGAACGCCGGATTGGTCACGCGCACGAGCTTCCAATTCCACGGCTTTCCTGAGACATGGTGCCATTCCAATTCGAAAGGCGCGGGTAATCTGTTGACGCGTTCATCCAACAACTGCATCACTCCATCGTCGCTGCTGTAGACGTTGATTTTGCCACTCCAGATCGCACGCGGCGTTTCAACTCGCACCCCGGCGTCGGCCGCAGTAATCCTTGAGCCGCGCATCCATCGAAAACCTTCCCGCATCCGCTCAACGACCCGCGCGCGGTTCTGGTCCCACTGGTCGCGATAGTCGTCGCCAATAAAATTGGCAACGCTCTCCCAGTTTCTGTGGTCGATTGAGTGAAACAAATGATCGGTGTGAAGGCGAACCTGATGCTCCGGTCGCCAAAGCCAGAGGAGATAGATGCCAACGCCCAGCGTAACGGCCAACACACCGATGGTTGCTCCACGAAGCGTAATCGTCACAGAGGCTGCAACGCTACAACATCAGGATCGAATCCGCGTCCCATTACTTGACGCGAAACGCTGTCAATTGCGGCTTGAGCTTGCTCAATGCGTTGTCCTCGGCGAGAAAAGTTCAGCTTGCTCCTTTATCTAAAGCCTGCGTTTGCCGCTGCCGCCGAATTCGAGCTGCCTCGCGCATGAAGTTCGGATTCCGGATAATTTTCGTAGGACTTTGAGGCGCTGAATCACTTCGCACGAACAGCGAGAGGCAATCGATCAAGCGTCTCCCACGCCAATTCACCAGCTCCTGACTCAGGCAATACAGCCCGTTTTGCGCCGACAGCGCTCGAAATAATTCTGCGGTCATGCCGGGATTTCGATGATGCCCCCAGTCGAGAATCTTCGCCTTGATCAATGGCTTCGCGAGCGCCTCCGGAAGCCGTTCGCGCGGCGAATTAACGTATTCGCCAAAATTCGAATGATGAATCAAACCTCTGCCGCCGATTTTCAGCTTGGTTCCAAGTTGACGCAGGTACGCTTCGACCACTTCCCGGTCCGGGTGCACAAACGAATCGAAACTGAAAACGAAATCGACTGACGCGTCAGGAACCATCGACAGGGAGCG
>DASYSX010000035.1:0-5379 GCA_036002955.1 Candidatus Udaeobacter sp.
GACATGGATTTGGTACATGAACAACAACGTTCGCATCGGCAACGCTTTTGGTCCGACTCTTCCTGTCGGCTGGACCGTAGCGGCTCTGGGAGATTTCAATAGCGATCAGTATCCCGATTATGTGCTCTTCAATGCCAACACCGGCGGAACAATTCTTTGGTACATGCGCAACAACGTGCGAATCGGCTCAGCAACCGGACCGAGTCTTCCAGCGGGGCGAACTGTGGCTGGAGTGGCTGATTTCAATGGCGATACGCATCCCGATTATCTTCTCTTCAATGCGGCTACTCGCGGAACAGTGATCTGGTATATGTCTGGAGCGACCCGCACCGGCAGCAGAAATGGACCAACCATTCCGGCGGGCTTTGAGATTGCGGGACTAGCTGATTTCGATGGCAACGGCCGACCCGACTATCTGCTTTACAATTCCAGCACGCGCCAAACAGCAGTTTGGTACCTCAACAACAATCTGCTCATCGGAAACTCCGCCGGTCCGACTATCTGGGCCGGCTCGAGCATCGTCGCGCCTTGATAGGCAGCTATCGCGCAAGTCGAGCGTGATCTCGGCCTTCAATTCCGTTGAACAGACGGTGGAAATCTTTTCGCTCGGATTTCCGCGTTGAATCCGGTAACTGACAAGAAACGTAACAGGAGGAGATTTATGTTAGGCGAGAAGATTGGTGAGATATCAGGCAAAGTTACCATGCAGCCCGTTTTGCCGAATCTCGGCGGCGACCCAAAACTGGAGTCGTCTTTTCAGGCGACCGGATCAGTGTTGGGCATCAACATAAAAAGACACAGGCACGTACTCGATCATTTTCCGTCCGGACGGGACGCAACACGGCGAAGGCCAAGGCATCATGATAACGAAGGATGGCAAGACGGCCACCTGGACGGCTCATGGTGTTGGCACACTGAAAAAAGACGGGACTGCAACTTATTGCGGCGCCCTTTATTTCCAAACCATGCCACCAGAATGGTGACGTCTTAACAAGGTGGCAGTGCTATTCGAGTACGCAGTAGACGCAGAGGGCAAAACACACTCCGAATATAGGGAATGGAAGTAGAGCCCGTGGCTTGATGTATTCGCGAGTCAGACAGCTTTGTTTTCCGAAGCGGACGCAATAGCGCCGTCTTTCTCCAACGCGACGGCCAAGACTTCATCGACGTTTTCGACGGGGATGAATTTGAGTTTCTGTTTTGCTTCCTCGGGAACGTCGACAAGATCTTTTTCGTTGAGTTTGGGAATGATGACCGTAGAGATGCCAGCGCGCATCGCAGCCAGACTTTTTTCTTTCAATCCGCCGATCGGCAGAACGAGACCGCGCAAAGTAATCTCGCCGGTCATCGCGACATCGGAACGAACCGGTTTGTTACTGAAGAGCGAAGCGAGCGCCGTGAACATTGCGATGCCGGCTGACGGACCATCTTTTGGCACTGCGCCGGCGGGAACGTGTACATGGACGTCCATTCTTCGAAAATCGTCGGCCTTCACACCTAGTTGGCCGTCCCGGCTGCGAAGGAGACTGAGCGCGGCCTGCACAGATTCTTTCATCACGTTTCCGATCTGTCCGGTGAGCGTGATATTCCCTTTGCCCGGATAACGCGTCGCTTCGATGTGCAATACTTCGCCACCGGCTGGTGTGTAAGCCAATCCGGTGACCACACCGGGTTTACTACTTTGCAATTTTGTTTCGCGAACGTATTTGGCGGGCCCAAGCATTTCCGCCACGGTTTGCGGCACGACTACTGCGTGATCGATCTTGCCGCGGGCAACCTGCGCCGCAATGCCGCGACATACGGCTCCGATCTGCCGCTCGAGCTCACGAACGCCGGCTTCGTGCGTGTAATCGCTGATGATGCGGCGAAGCGCGTCCTCCTGGAATTCACATTGCTCGGGTTTGAGTCCGTTCTCCTCCAGTTGTCGCGGGACAAGGTATCGCTTCGCAATCTCGAGTTTCTCGCGTTCGGTGTAACCGGGAAGTGAGATCACTTCAATGCGGTCGCGCAACGGTTCCGGTATGCCCTCGATGTAATTTGCCGTGCCGATGAAAATGATCTGCGACAGATCAAACGGCACATCGAGGTAACGATCGACAAACGCGTTGTTCTGTCGAGGATCCAACACTTCGAGCAATGCGCTCGCAGGGTCGCCGCGAAAATCCGCACCTATTTTGTCGATCTCGTCGAGCATAAAGACAGGATTACGCGTGCCGCAGCGGCGCAGCTCTTGGATGATGCGTCCGGGCATCGAACCGATATAGGTGCGGCGATGACCGCGAATCTCCGCTTCGTCGCGCATTCCGCCGAGACTGATCCGCACAAACTTGCGGCCGAGCGCGTCTGCGATCGATTGACCCAGACTGGTTTTGCCCACGCCGGGTGGCCCAAGAAAACAGAGGATCGCTCCGTGTCCCTGTGGATTGAGTTTTCGTACCGCGAGATATTCGATGAGTCGCTTTTTAACTTTTTCCAAATCGTAGTGATCGCGATCGAGGACTTGTTGCGCCTGCTCGAGATCCAGGTTGTCGTTGCTAAACTTATTCCACGGCAGGTCGGCGATGATTTCTACGTAACTGACGATCACTGAGAACTCGGGACTTGCTGGTGGAATGAAATCCAGCCGCTTCAATTCGCGCTCGGCCTGTTTCATGACTTCTTTCGGCGGATTTGCTTCCCGCAGGCGCGCGCGCAGCTGTTCCGCTTGTTCCTCACCGCCCCCCTCGGTCTCACCGAGCTCATGTTGAATCGCTTTGAGCTGGGACCGCAGATATGCGCGACGCTGTGCATCGGAAAACTGGGACGCGACATCTTTTTGCAGTCGCTGTTGGATTTGAGCGATCTCAAGCTGCGCCGAGATGTGTTGCTGCACTGCGCGCACGCGTTTCTCGACGTCCAGCTCCTCGAGTAAAGCCTGCTTTTGCGCGACATCTATATTGAGGTTCGGTGCGAGAAAATCGGCGAGCTGCTCCGGATTCTCGATGTTCATGATCATCATGCGCGCCTGTTCCGGCGCGTCTGGCGTCAGCTCGAACAAACGCGAAGCCGAATCACGCAAATTCCGGAACGTGGCTTCCCATTCCTTACTCGGCGGCGGCAGGATCGATTGCGGTAGATCGATTTCGGCGCGCAAAAACGGATCGGTCGCGATAATTTTGCGCAACGAAAAACGGCGCAACCCCTGCACAATCACCAGCACGTTATCCTCCGATTGCCTAACAAGTTTAAGCACCAGCGCGGCCGTGCCTACAGAGTACAAATCTTGCGTCGAGGGGTCTTCTTTCGTCTCATCGCGCTGCGTCAGTAGCCCGATGACCTTCGTGCGCGGCAAAGTGTCGTCGAGCAATTTGAGCGATGCCGCTCGCTGAACGTTTAGTGGGAGAACCGTGCCGGGAAAAACGACAAAACCGCGCACTGGCAGAATCGACAACTCCTCTGGAATTCGCGGCGTGCGGCTTTCTTCGACGCCGAGCGGGATTGTTCCATGGCCTGCTGGCTTGGAATCCGTGCTCGGTTGCAACGCTTTGAGCTTTTCCGTAGTCATGATTCTTTTCTTACTGGCAACGAAATCCAGAGTAATCCGTTACGCTGTTCGGCGTGCGCCTTGTCGATTTCCACGTCAACGGGAAAAGTTATCTCGCGTTCAAACGGCCCGTAATCGATCTCCATCGCGAGTAATTGCTGTGCACATCCTTCTTCGCCAGTCGGCTCCGGCAACTCGCGCGTGCCGCGAATCACCAGGCGCCGCGGCTCGACGGTTAGGTCGATCAGGGAACGATCGACTCCCGCGAGATCAACACAGATTCGAATGCACGTATCGCATCGGTACGCGTTGATAGGCGGTTGCCACGCCTGCGGCGCAAACCTGGAAAATTGGGAGCGCGACAGTTCATAAGTGATGTCGTGCAGCGCATCCTGAAGCCAGCGCAATTTGATGCTTTTGATCGGATCCATTGGAAAATTAAGTTTCTACCCCGCGCGCCTTGTTTTCAACTAAAGCACGACTCGGTTGTCATTCTGAGCGAAGTGAAACGCAGTCGAAGAATCCCGGTGAATTACCTTAAGGGCAATTCCGCGGGGTCCCTCGACTCCGCTGCCGCTGCGCTCGGGATGACAGGCTTGTCTTACGCTGTAGTGATTTCTGCCTAGGAAATATACGCCGCGACTGTCGCGCTGGCGTGACTCTTTTTCGCTCAAAGTGAGCATGCGTCCCCGCCCGCCGCGGCGGGCCAGAGGCACGCGTTACTTTTTTCCCGGTCCCCACAACGCGCGACCCGGTTTCGCTCCGGTGTGGTCGCCGTTCTTAATGACTTGCGCACCATTGACGAACACATGTTTCACGCCGGTCGCGTATTGGTGCGGTTTTTCAAAAGTGGCGTGATCTGTGATCGTCGCCGGATCGAACACGACCACGTCGGCGAACATTCCTTCTTTTAGAAACCCGCGGTGATCGAGTCCGAGATTTGTCGCCGGTAACCCACTCAATCGATGAATCGCATCGCTCATCGAAAGCACTTTTTCGTCGCGCGCATACTTGCCGATAACACGCGCGAAATTCCCGTAAGCGCGCGGATGCGGATTCGATTTTGTGAATGGTGACTCCGGCGCTTGCGATGCTTCATCCGACCCAAAGGAAATCCACGGCTTCCCCAGTTCCTTCTTCACATTCTCTTCAGACATTACGTAATAGACTGTGCTTATGCGTGATTCGTCTTCCGCGATCAAATCCATGGCGGTGTCGATTGGATCTTTTCCGCGCATCTTGGCGACTTGCGCGAGTGTCTTGCCCGTCAGCGGTTTCAGCTTTTCTGATTTGAATCCCACTAACAAAATTTTGTCCGGCGAACCCGCGGCGAGATAAAGATTTTCCCATTTGTCACTGTCGACCTGCACTTCGGCTTTAATTTTCTCACGCGTAGCCGGGTCGCGCAGACGTTTGAACAGGGCCGGATACCCGCCGTCTTGGGTCCACGGCGGCAGACACGCGTCGAGTCCGGTGCCGGCGGCGGTGTAGGTGTACATGTTAGCGCGGACGTTTAGTCCTTCCTTTTGCGCGCGTTCGATTCGCGCCAGCAGTTCGTCTACTTTCGGCCAGTTTTTTTTGCCGGCGGCTTTGATGTGATAAAGCTCCCCCGGAATATTCGCTTCGCGCGCGACCCGCAGCAGTTCGTCGAGTGCCTCGAACAGTTGATTTCCTTCGCTGCGCATATGTGAAATGTATTTGCCCTGATATTTTGCCGCGACCTTGCACAGCTCGATCAGCTCTTCGGTTTTTGCGTAGAACGCCGGCGGATAAATCAGCGCCGTGCCTATCCCGAGTGCGCCCGCTTCCATTTCTTTCCGCACCAGCTCGCGCATTTCGTCGAGCTGCTCCGGCGT
>DASYSX010000036.1:0-12426 GCA_036002955.1 Candidatus Udaeobacter sp.
GATATAAGATCAAAGTTGGTAACATCCCTCACTACGATGACTACGAGCCGTCGCTCCGCTGATTATCCGCTTGGCAACACCGACGCCGAACATGAGCGACTGATTCGCCAAGCTGCGCGTGTTGCTCCGATCACTGAAAGATTCTTTCGCGAGGCAGGCATTGAACGCGGGCAACGCGTTCTGGATCTCGGGTCGGGGGTAGGAGACGTGGCGATGCTAGTTGCGCGGCTGGTGGGCCCTACGGGAGAGGTTGTGGCAATCGAGCGGGACCCGAAGGCCATCACGAAGGCCCGTGCTCGTGTGACCGAGGCCGGCTTTCACAACGTCACCTTCAATGAGTCGAATGTGAACGAGATCCTGGACGAGAAGCCTTTCGATGCAGCGGTGGGCCGTTTTATTCTCATGTATCTTCCCGATCCGGTTGCGGCCTTGCGCTCAATTTCACAAGTGGTGCGGCCGGGAGGAGTGTTCGTTTTTCAAGAGCCATGCTGGGTCCCGGTCCTCGCACACTTGGCGTCGCTACCTCTCTGGTTCGCGACGGCCTCTCTGATTGACAAGGCAATGCGTGCATCAGCCAATCACGACATGGGAACGGATCTCTACCAAACATTCGTAGAGGCTGGGTTGCCTGAGCCTGCCATGCGCATGGAGCTGCCCGTGGGGAAGGAGCCCTACCTGGCACGATGGTATTACGATACCTTATGCAGTGTGCGACCGCAGATAGAGCGGTTGCATCTGCCTATCGAGTCGTTGGGTAGCCTTGACACCCTGGTGCAGAGGCTGCAAGCCGAGGTTGCCGAATCGAAAACTGTTGCGTGCTGGTTTGCATCTGTGGGGGCGTGGTGCCGCAAAGCTTAGACTAACGAAATGTTGGATGTTCGATGCACGATGTTTGATCTAGCTAAAGCCACCGCCGCGGCTTATCTATTGCACTCATGATCTCCCCAGCTCATTCGCCCTCGCGTGCTATCCCGCCGATCTCGCAGAGTTTAATGTGCTCGATGCTCGTTAGGCCAACAGCAGAAATGCGATGAAACGCACCTGGACGATCATCGGTGTAAGCGACGTTCCCGCCAGCTTCAAATGGTACCAGTCGCTCTTTGGCCAGCCAGAGACGCCTCCGGGCCATGACTATTTTGGTCAGATCCTGGATGCCGATGGAACCGTTTTGCTCTGCCTCCACCAGTGGGGCGCGCACGATCATCCCTCCTTGATGAGTCCTGAGGATGGGACATCGGGCAACGGGCTCCTCTTATTCTTTCGCGTCGACGACTACGAGATGGCCCTGAAGCGGGCACGCGCTCTTGTCGACCGCTTTGAAGAGGAGCCCCACGTGAACCCGAACACTGAAACATGGGAGTTCTCACTCCGCGATCCGGATGGATACTACGTGACGATCAGCGCTGATCGTTAGGCCGCCGGATTATGAAGACGCTCCTCATGATCATTGCCGGAATGGTGTTGTCGCAGCCAGATATTTCGTCAGCTACTTCATCTGCGAATTCAGCGGCAAGTGATCTTGCCGCGGCAAAGTCTCTCGCATTCGGAGGAGTGGGAGTTGCCGGGTTGATGTCCGAAGGTGAGCGGAATTTGCGAGCGATTTTACAGCTGCCTGACGCCTCGCAGCGGTTGCAAGCTGCGCTCGTTCACGCGACACAGGCGGGCACACTGTACATTCTGGTTGGCTTGCGGCGGTGTGATCGCGCCGCATCTCAAAAGATTTTTGATTCGCTGGCCCGTCCCAACGATGACGTTGAAGTGGTGCGCGGATGCATGATCAGCAAGCAACCCTTTCGTCAGCTTCTCACACAAATTCAAGATGGTCGATTCGATGATTACCTGTCACCGTCGCCGAGATGATTACCAACCGTTGTTCTCGTTAGATGCCGAGCGATGAGAACTCTTGCGCAGGTTTCAGATCAGTCAGGAATGTTTGCCACTTATCCGCCCGAGTAGTAGAAGTTGCGAGCCATGCAGCAAAACATCGACAGCATTCTTGACGCCGCGGAGCAACAGGAGGCGAGTGACGTCTTCCTTCAGGAGAACGAGGTTCCACGGCTTAAGATCAATGAACAAATCAGTGTGCTCGGTGAAGAACCCATGTCGGTCGCGCACATGACCGCGTTTTGGGAGGCGTGCGGCGCGAAGGCGCAAGGCGACGGCGACATGGATCGCGACAGCGGCTTCGTCTCCCGCACGCAGACGCGCTATCGCGTGAGCCTCCACCGTACCATGGGCCGCCTCGCTGCGGTCCTGCGACGCATCAAGACCAAAGTGCCTGCTTTGAAAGAGCTCGGACTTCCCGAGTGGCTTCTGACTCGGTGGGGTGCTCGCGAGCACGGCCTGATTCTTATAACGGGACCGACTGGTTCAGGGAAATCCACCACCATAGCGTCTCTCCTTCAATGGATGAACGAGAACCTGGTGCGACATATAGTGACGATCGAGGATCCCGTCGAATATCAGTTCACCAGCAAGCGCTGTCATTTCACTCAAAGACAAGTGGGACGCGACACCAAGACTTTTGCGAGTGGCTTGCGAAGCGCGCTTCGTCAGGCGCCGGATGTTATTTTCGTCGGTGAGATCCGGGATTATGAGACTGCGTTGACTGCACTTCAAGCATCGGAGACCGGCCATCTCGTTGTTTCGACCCTGCATTCGGAGAACGTTGGCGATACGATGGAGCGGTATTTGAATCTTTTTCCGACGCAAGACGAGAAGCATGGCGTGAATCTTCTGGCAAACCAACTTTCTGGCGTCCTTTGCCAGAAGCTGGTTCCATCTGCTGACGGAGGCCTGCATTTGCTGGTGGAGCACGTCGAAAATGCGGGTGCCATGCGCGACTGGATCGCCAGACGAGAGTTGCAAAACATCGATCAGTATATCTCCCGCGGATCGGATCCTGCCGCGGTCTCATTTTTACAATCGACGCTGAACGCTCTCAAAGGGAAGATGATTACGGAACAAACCGCTTTGGCTTCAGTGAGCAATGAATCCGAGCTGCGTCGCGCTATGAGGGGAATCGGCTAGATGGCACCATTTGAATACTTATGAAGCAAGATGACTTGATCGATTTGCTGGTTCTTGCCGCCCAGCAGGGCGCTTCTGATCTTCATTTGACACCAGGGGCGGTACCGATGATACGCGTCGCGAGTGTCATCAAGCCGCTCACCGAAGACGCAGCGGTGCTGTCTGCGGAAGATACAAGACGATTGGTTATCGATTCTTTGAAAGAGGGACAACGCGCGAAGCTGGAAAACGAATGGCAGCTTGACTTTGCATTGCAGGTTCATGATCTCGGCCGGTATCGTGGCAATGCCTGCTATGTGTCAGGTGCGATTGAAGCCAATTTCCGGCGTATCGCCGACGAAATTCCTGACTTGAAGTCGTTAGGACATTCTCCCGTGGTTGATCGCTGGTGTGACGAGCGCGCCGGCCTGATCTTGGTGACTGGCGCGAGCGGTGAAGGCAAAAGCACAACACTAGCGAGCATGGCTCAAACGATAGCGACACGTCGTTCCGTCAACATGGTCAGTATTGAAGACCCGATCGAATTTGTTCATTCGCAGGGACGGAGCCTGGTGAACCAGCGCGAGGTTGGTTCCGACGTGCACAGCTTCGCTGCAGCGCTCAAGAACGCGTTGAGACAAGATGCGGATGTCATTCTTGTTGGAGAGATGCGGGACTTGGACACGATTCAAACGGCGATTACGGCGGCGGAAACAGGACACCTCGTGATAGCAACCATGCACACGAACGATGCGCCAACGGCTATCGGCCGCATTATCGATGCCGTTCCCAAAGAGGGTCAGCAGTTCGTCAGTGCTCAACTTGCGTGGTCGTTACTGGGAGTGGTGTGCCAGTATCTTCTGCCGCGAAGTGGGCAGGCAGGCCTGGTTTTGGCCACGGAATTGTTGATGGTGAATTCAGGAATTGAGGCGTGTATTCGGGCGGGGCGGCTTTCGCAGATACCTGGACTGATTCAAATCGGCGCCAAGGACGGCATGCATACCGTAGACGAGAGTCTTATCGAATTGCTTATCGCTGAACGCATCAGTCTCATGGACGCGATGGCTCACGCGAGGGATCCGGATTTTGTGAAGGAGGAGTTCCAAAAGGCTTTGAAGTCCCAAAGAAAAGGATGGTTTGCAGGAGTATTCGGCAAATGAACGTGCCTTGTCGGCACACATTAATCCTCAATTTTTCCGCGTAGGACGGTGAGTGAATACGGCGGTAGTTGGTAACTTGCTGACGCTTCTCGCGTGAATTGCGCAGGCGGCAGGCTGCGGATGGGGTGGCCTCTTGAACCATCGTCACGCCACGCGTATTGCGCGCGTGAAAATTGAATCACTTCAACTGGGCCGGCAAAACTCAGCGGCTGCTTTGCGCCCGGGAGAGTAAATTCCACATTGAGCTGAGCTGCGCGTTTAGGATTCTTGTTGATTGCAAGTAGGGCCCATTGATTGTCGGGTCGTCGCACTGCATACGCGGTTACTGTTGGGCGCATTACTCCCGGCTTCGCCGAGGCTACGGCGGGCAAGCCGTGCGCGTCGTTTTTCGTTTCTTTTACGTCAACGGAAAATATTTCGTGCTGTTCGTTGACTGGCTGCATCCATTCTTTCGTCAGGAGCTGAGCAGAGTAGTAAGCGGAGAGACGGTTCAGTTGATTACTCTTGGGAACTAACTGAAGCATCATGAGGTTGCCCCAGGAACATTTGAGTTCGTCCTGGAGATAGTTTGGCTCGTACCCGTATAGGTACGTCTTCGCGCCGCCTAACGACAGAAATATACCAACCGTATCCGCGTTGAAGAGTGCGCCTTCGATATCCACCTCCGGTCGTCCGCCAAAAACAGAATAGCCGTATTCGGTCATGAGCCATGGAATGTCTCCGGGGACTCCGTCTCTCCGCAAGCTAGTCATCATCGCGCCGAGGCGATCCGGGATTTCCAACAGATGCGGCGCCGGATCTGCACAGACGTTGTCGAACGGATAGAACTCGAATGACAAAAAATCGAAGCGGACCTTTGCGCCTCGAACGTATTGAAGAAATCGATTCATCCACGAACGGTTCCCGGACGCGTCCGCCCACGTGAGCAGTTGGTCTTCAAAATTTTGCAGACTCGGGCCTCCAATTTTTAGTGGCGACTTGAGTGCCGCCAAACGCCGGGCAACTCCAGTATAAAGTGTGGCGTAATCCTCCGGCGAAACCCATTGTCCATCGGGTTCTTCGCCCAGTTCGATCCCTTCCAGACTATAATTCCGACGCACCAGGTACTGAATTTCGGCGGCAGCGTTCTCAGGTGTGTCGTATAAGACGCCGACCGCAACAAGCGCTGGCAGGTTGTTAGTGAGCTTGCCGCGCAAAACAAAATCCAATCCAGGCTGCTCGGTGCTGGGATCAAGATCTTCGGTGCGATGCCAGGGGTCGGTAGACGAGGTATAAATAATTGTCTGGCGATGCCGATCCGGTGCGTGCCGAATATGATCATGGAAACGTCCATCCTTATCCAATTTCCCAAGGTCGATTTCGCGAATCGCGAAGCCTAACGAATCGCGAACGTCATTGGAGCTTTGCTCGCTGCTGTGTGAACTCCGGTTCATTAGGATTCGCACAAACTGAACGGGGCGCGGACGCTCTGCGAGTCGAACCACTGCGCTACCGCCATGAACATCAGCGATTGTGCCTTTTGCGAACGGCTGCCAGTCGTCGTCATCATCAGGCTGCGGGTGCATCGGATCGTCACCGGGCCAGTACTCGACACGGTAGCGTGTAGCGTACGGCGTTCCCCAATGGATTCGGATCGCGTTGACCAATTTCGGGGTGCCGAGATCGATCACCACCCACTGCGGATGAGCGTCCTGCGATTCGCCGGTGAAATGCGAATCGAGATATGGATTACTTTTCCAAAATGAATTCGGATCGCCATCCGCGATACGAGAGTAACCATCATCGTTTGCCTGATCGATCGTGTTCCCGCGGCGCGGCAATCGATAGCCATACGAAACGGTGATCGGTTCGCCAAGCGAATCATCGGAGGTCCAGTATCCGCAATTGTGAACTGGATCGCTCCACTTGCCGCGCGGGTTCCAATGCCATGCTTCGCTGCCTAGCTCGGTCCGCAGTCGATATGTCAGCGGTCCGAGCCCGGCTGATAACATTTCCGTGATGTTCTTGTCTGTGAACATTTGGGCGCATTCGCCTTTCTCGTGACCGTCGATGCCAGCGCCTAATGCTTCTGTTGGGATCAGGCGATTTACGGGATGGTCGGCAGAGATAATGGCAGAAAGTACGAGCGCCTTTTCGGCTCCGGATATTGACGTGGCGACGGTTAATTGAAAAGCCGCCGAGACGATCGCGGCGTTGCGTAGCCATTTTGCGTCGGGAAAAACTCCGGACGAGCGTTTATTCACGGCGAGGTATCTAATCGTGGATAGTCAGGAATGAAAGCGATGCCGAAGACGCATCGCTTTCCAAAAGCACCCTGTGTGAAATGCACAAGACCGTTGTTGAAACGATCTGCAGTGCGGCGGCGCTTGTTGTTGATCGAAACAGCCTGAGGGCAGGCTGTCTCCAAGGTTTGTCGTCAATGCAGTCGATGGAGCCCGGGCCGCCCTCGAACCTTGCACAGGTCAATTAAACTAGGAGATGGATTCTAATCCTGCGCCTTTTGTAATTGCTTTTTAACTTCGGCTTTTTCGTGGCGCACCTCGCTGAGATGACTCTGAAAAAGCGGTAGCTGAGACTTTTGCGGATTCGGCTGGTGGCGCACAGACTTACCCTGCCGGTACTCTGGGCCGGGTTGTTTTGCCTGGCCGATTTGGCGAAGCAAGTCATCTTCCTGTTTCTGAAGCTCACCGTAGCGGGTTTGCAAGGCTTGCGCGCGATTTGTGGCAGCTTGTTGTTCCACTAACGCCGCGTTGTTCTTTGAGTCGGCGTCCTGTTGTTGACGTCTGCTTTCCTCCTGTTGCTTTTCGTATGCAGTGTAATTGCGGGCCTGCTCGGCAGAATATGACGCGGCTTTTTCGGAATCGTAATGAAAGTGTTCCTGAACGTCTTTCGGCAGTTCGTTGAAGTAAACCTTCGTGATTCCGGAGTTTGTTTTCACGACGATGCCATCGGGTTCGACGCGCGTGACCTTGGCATCTTTGTATTCCTTGCCGTTAATCGTCTTGAAGTCTTCGGAGAATGCGGCGGCCGCGAAAGATAAGAGCAAAATTGTAAAAAGTTTTGTCTGCACTTGCCGCATCGCTCCGGTGCAGATCTGTTCTCAAATATCAGTATTCCAGTCAAGGCGAATTGCTGGTCGACCGGAGCACTCAACTGACAAAACTACCTGTCATGTTGAGCGAAGCGAGACATCTCTGGTCTAATCCGATGGGTGGCTTCAGAATTGATCCTAGATTTTTCAACTTCGCCCAGGATGACACCGAGATATGGCTTCTAGTGCGGTTCCGGAGAACAGTCGGCTCCCAGCGAACGTCCAGGTTCGAGTGCGCGCCGGCGCAGTAGCCATCGTACTCCTCGGACTGAACCTCGCCCTAACGGCATGCCACGAACATGCTGCCGTTGCGCGAGTCGATCCGAACGGCCCGGTCGAAGTCGCGATTCCGGATCACGGTGCTTACACGGGTGCGTTCATGGATTTCGGCGATGCCGAGGACGACGTGACGCTCGAAACCATCGAGGATTTCGAGGAGATGGTGGGAAAACATCAGGCCATCATCGTTTCGTCGAGCTACTGGGGAGAGCAAAATTTTCCCACCGACAATCTCAACGTCATTTGGCGGCACGGCTCGTTGCCTTTGGTATTTTGGTCGCCTTGGGACAAGCCGTACGAGGAAGATCACGGCCCCGACAAGTTCAGTCTCACTGAGATCCTTGCGGGAAAGTGGGATGCATACATCGATAAATGGGGCGACGCCGCCCGCGATTTTGGTCATCCAATGATCGCCGTATTCGGTGTCGAGATGAACGGCACGTGGTTCCCGTGGTCAGGCGCTTACTACGGCGGTGCGCAATGGGTGCCGGAATACAAGAATTGGAAAGGTCCGGAAACATTTCGGCGAGCATACAGATATGTTGTGGACCGCGTCCGTGCGCGCGGAGCGTCAAATATCAAATGGATGTTTCACACCAACAATTACCCCTATCCGTACGAAACCTGGAACGGCGCTGCGGCGTATTATCCCGGATCTGATTACGTCGATTGGCTTGGCCTCAGTGTTTACGGGCAGCAATACAAGGATGAACCGAATCCTGATATTCCTTCATTGGTCGACTGGCCATATCAGGAAATGAGCCGTCTTGATCCGAACAAGCCGATCATGATCGCGGAATGGGCAACCGGCGAATTTCCGCTTACCGCAGCGCCGCCTAGTGCAATGCACAAACCGGCCTGGATCAAGCAAGGTCTGGAGCTGTTTCGCACCCGTTACCCACGGATTAAAGCCGCACTTTATTGGCACGAGCGCTGGCAAAACGCGGATGGTTCATACAGCAATCTTCGCGTGAATTCTTCCGTGGAGTCGCTCCGGGCTTATCGGTCAGGAATTTCGCATCCAGACTGGCTCGGAGATCTAATTCTCCGAGCAATTCCAAAAACGTAAAGTTGGTAGGGCGCGACCGCCGGGCGCGCCGCAGCGTGCTCGGCGAGCCCGCCCTACCATTTTCTTCCCGTTGTAGACAAAATCTCCACTTGGCGGCGTCTTGAAAGTAAAGACCGTGAAAAGGTCATGGAGCCTATCGCCAGCCATGAGAATTGGAGAAACTGCTTTTCTGAAGTTGCGCCCGGATTACTTCTGTTCGCCCGTCAATGGGTACAATCAGCGGCCGACGCGGAAGACATTGTTCAGGACGCTTTCGTCAAGTTCTGGCGTCGCAACCACGACATTGCTAACCGTGGGTTGCTATATTCGGCGGTTCGTTCTCTCGCCCTCGATTTTATCCGTCGTGACGCGCGGAGAGCACGACGTGAGGCGACGGTTCTTGCTGAAAGCGAGCCAGTCATTGAGCCACATTTTGAACTGGAAGATGACACACAGTCGGCGCTCGCCGCTGCAGTTGAATCTTTGCCGCGCGATCAGCGGGAGGTGCTGGTCTTGAAAATCTGGAACAATCTTACATTCAGCGAAATCGCCAGTGCGCTGGCAATCTCGCAGAATACAGCAGCATCGCGGTACCGCTATGCCTTGACCAATCTGAAGAAAACCTTGCAACCACAATGAACGATCTTTCCGAGCTTGAAAAGGAACTGAGAAAGCTGCGTCCAGCGCCGCCGTCGCCAGTGCTTTTCGAGCGGGTAGGGGAAGCTCTTAAAAATTGTCGGCCATCTGTGTCAGACGCCAAATGGAAGCGATGGCGTTTCACAGAAACGCCCTACAATTGGTGGTCGTTAGGCTTTGGCTTGGCTGCTGCCGCGGTTTTGATTTTGTTTGCGGCTGTTACGATGGAGCGTCGGCACGAGCAGCAACAAATTGTCGCGCAAAATTCGTCTGCGCCCGAGACACGACCGGTCCCCCTTGGAACGAAACGATCGATATCTCCCGGCAGATTCGTTCCCGCCGGTGGGACGAATCTCGTTTATAACACTCGGGACGAAGGTTTGCACTTTGCTGACGGCTCAGAACGGCCGGTGCGACGTGTTCGCTACAACACGCAACAAACGTGGCGGTGGCGCAATCCGAAAACCGGTGCCTCGCTTCGTGTCTCGTATCCCAGCGAGGAAGTCGTGCTCATCCCAGTTTCGGGTCAATGACTTAACAAAACAGAACTATGAAAATGAAATCCGTATTCACCATCACAATCATCGCGTTGTTGCCGTTCGCAGCATTCGCACAAACACCGCCTGCGCCGCCGCAGCCGCCACAGCCGCCGCAACCGCCGCAACCACCAGGAATGCCAGGACATCACGAACCAGGAATGCCGGGTCATCATGAAAAACGGCCAAAGGTTCCGGTCACCTTTCTCGGTGTGGACACATCGCAGGTGCCTGCGGTCGTGAGTGATCAGCTGGGCCTGGCAAAAGGCTTCGGACTCGTTGTCGATTATGTAGAGCCGAACAGTCCCGCTGCTACTGCTGGTGTTCAACAGAACGACATCCTCAAAATGCTAAACGACCAAATTCTCATCGAGCCGAGTCAATTGCGAAAGCTCCTGCAAACTTTCACCGACGGGACGGAAGTGACGCTTACTGTTTTGCGCAAGGGACAGGAACAAAAGCTGACCGCTAAGCTTTCCAAGAAAGAAGTGTCGCAGCGAAATAGTGCCTTTCCCGGAGGCAATCACGATTGGCATTGGGATTTCGATGCCAGAGGTGACCTCGACGAGCAAATGCGAGACCTCAAGGAACAACTCCACGAGCAACTCGGCAATCAACGCGGCATCGTTCGCGAAGCGGTGACCCAGGCTCACGAAGCTGCCAGACGCGCGCGTGATGACGCCCGTCGTGCAGCCGACCAGTTACGGATCTTTTTCGAAGACGACGGCGCGGTTAAGACCAGCAAGATCGATTTGGGCAAAGCGCAGGTTGTTTTCTCGGACGACAAAGGCGAACTCAAATTGGCGAACGTCGACGGAAAAAAACTGCTCACAGTGAAAGATCCTCAGGGCAAATTGGTTTTCAGTGGTCCAGTCGAAACCAAGGAAGATCTCGACAAGATGCCGGCCGACGTGCGTGAACGTTACAACCGATTACAACAAAATGACTTGCCCACAGTCAGGCCGCGATCCGACACAGAGAACGCGGACGAAGCCGACACGGACGACGCAGATGACCAGGATGACGATGACAACGACGACACTGGTGACGTATCTCACGTTTCGTTTCAATCGTCTCCCCGCGAGATGATTCCGCAATCAATCTCGTTCTGACGTTGGCGTCCGACAGAGACGCGCTGCGAACGAATAGTTTGAGACGGCGCCCGCTGCAGCGCAGCTGCTGGAAGGATTGTAATGGTATTTTTCTTGCCGCTTGCCGCTCGCGTGCTTATAAGGAACGCGCGTGACGCTGCGACTTTTGTTGCTCACCGGAATCATTGCGTTCGTATCTCCGCTGTTTGCTCAAACGTCGTCGCCCGCGGCCGCGCCGTCACTCGAGCAACGCGTAGTTGATCTTGAAGCATACGTAACCAATTCGCCGCGCGGGGTGGATGCCGGTTCGGCAAGCAGCTCGAACATCTCCACGCCTGGTCCGAGTTACAACGCGTGGATGATGACGTGCGCCGCGCTGGTGCTCTTTATGACGTTGCCAGGCCTGGCGCTCTTCTATGGTGGGCTGGTTCGGGCAAAAAACGTTCTGTCCGTACTGGCGCAATGTCTCGGCATAGCCGGACTGGTCACCATACTTTGGTGGGCCGTGGGGTATTCGCTTGTCTTTTCGCGGGGGTGTCCTTTTATCGGCGGCTTAAAGTTTTCATTTCTGCACGGCGTCGATGCGCGACCGAACCCTGACTATTCCTACTGGGTTTCGCAGAATGTTTTCGCGATGTATCAACTGATGTTTGCCATTATTACGCCTGCTTTAATCATTGGCGCGATTGCGGAGCGGATGAAGTTCGCGGCGGTGCTTGTCTTCGTAGTCCTTTGGATGTTCCTCGTCTATTTCCCGATCGCACACATGGTCTGGGGAATTGACGGCTGGATGAATGGCGTCTGGAATCCTAAGGCAAAAATTACCGCGATCGATTTCGCTGGCGGAACTGTCGTTCACATGAGTTCAGGGTGGTCAGCGCTCGTGCTTTGCGTTCTTCTTGGACACCGGCTCGGATTCAGAAAGGAAATCATGGCGCCGCACAGCATGGTGCTTTGCATGGTGGGAACTGGTTTGCTGTGGGTCGGCTGGTACGGCTTTAACGCGGGCAGTGCCCTCGCGCCGGATGGAATTGCTGCAAACGCATTCACGACGACCACACTTGCGACCGCGGTTGCCTCGTTCACCTGGGCCATGCTCGAGTACGCACTGCGCGGTAAACCAAGTGTGCTCGGGTTTTGCTCCGGTGCCGTGGCCGGGCTGGTCGTCATTACACCAGCTTGCGGATATGTCGGACCGAGTGGCGCAGTAACGATCGGAATTGCGGCTGGAATTGTTCCGTTCTTTGCATGCACGAAACTCAAAAACTGGCTCGGCTATGACGATGCGCTTGATACGTTCGGCATTCACGCTGTGGGTGGAACACTTGGCGCGTTTCTCACCGGTATCTTTGCGACGGCGAGCGTAAATCCCAATCTTTCGCTAAGCAGCACCGGCTCGCTCAATCCGGCGACGCAGAATGGTTTGGCAGGGATTGTTGGTCACACGCTCTGGATCGAGCAGCTAAAAGCAATTGTGATCACGATCACGCTGGCCATCGCCGGAAGCGCTCTTATTGGCGCGCTTGTAAGAGGAGCAATCGGCCTGCGGATTCCGCCGGAGATCGAGCGACAAGGG
>DASYSX010000037.1:0-10889 GCA_036002955.1 Candidatus Udaeobacter sp.
TAGGAGCGAAACGAAAGCGCGAACGGCAGTCGTGTCAGCTGCCTGACGAGCGGCGGGCCCAATCACGCTGTAGTCGACGGCAACCGAATGAACATGATGAGCTTGCTCAACTCGCGCAGCCAGAGCACCGAACTCGCAACAATCGCGCAGAGCAGCCAATCAGCACTCGTTAGGCTGACAGTCGAGAACGATTTTTGCAAGAACGGCACGTAAATCACAGCTAGCTGCAACACAAAAGAGACGCCGAGTCCGATCCAGAGCCAGTGATTGCAGAACAAACCGTGGAAGGCGCTGCGCGTATCGGAGCGCGCGTTAAAAACATTAAAGATTTGAAACAGGATCAGCGTGGTGAATGCCATTGTTTGTGCGTAGCGCAGATCGCCTGCGCCTTCGATCAAGCCGCCCGGCAGTGACGCATCGAAAACGGCCAGTGTGCCACCGGCCATGATTGCACCGACAAAGAAAATGCCGCGCCACATTCGGGCGGTGATGACTCCTTCGCCTCGCGGGCGTGGTGGGCGTTGCATCAAATTTTCGTCCGCAGGGTCAACGCCGAGCGCGAGTGCAGGGGCGCCGTCGGTCACGAGATTGATCCAAAGAATTTGCGTGGCGAGCAGTGGCAACACGACCGCGCCGCCATGTGTTTCCAAGCCGATCGTCTTGCCGAGTAGAACGCCAAAGAACATCGTCATCACTTCGCCGATGTTTGAGGACAGCAGATAGCGCAGGAACTTGCGGATGTTGGAGAAGATCGCGCGGCCTTCTTCAACCGCGGCGACGATCGTGGCAAAGTTGTCGTCGGTCAGGACAACGTCCGCGGCCTGTTTAGAGACATCGGTGCCGGTCACACCCATGGCCACGCCAATGTCTGCGCTTTTGAGCGCGGGCGCGTCGTTCACCCCATCGCCGGTCATGGCAACGGTCGCGCCGATACTTTGCAGCGCATCAACGATGCGCAGCTTGTGCTCTGGGTTGACGCGGGCATAGACCGAAACATCTCGGACAGTCCGCGCGAGCGCCTCATCCGGCATTTTTTCCAACTCAACGCCTGTCACGGCGAGCGCATCTGTCGTTATGCCCAATTCAGCGGCGATAACAGCGGCTGTTTTTGGATGATCGCCGGTAATCATCATCGTGCGAATGCCGGCGCTTCTTGCACGCGCGACAGCCTCCTTTGCTTCTTCACGGGGCGGATCGATCATCCCGATCAATCCGAGGAAAACGAGCTCCTCCTCGAGATGCTCATCGACTTCTTCGCGATTAAGCGCGTCCGCGGCCAGCGGGCGCCCTGCCACGCCTAGCGTGCGCAACGCGTCTCCAGCCAATTTCTCGTTTGTCTGCAAAATCTCTTCGCGGCGCACATCGCTCAAAGGGCGCCTGCTTTCGCCAACACGCTCTAAAACGCAGCGGGCGAGCAGCACGTCTGGGGCGCCTTTCGTGAAGACCAGCAACTCTTCCGCGCGCTCTACGTCAGTGTTAATCGTCGTCATCAATTTTCGCTCGGAGGAGAACGGCACCTCGCCGATCCGCTCGAAGCGCGCGTCGAGTGCTTCGTCCGTCAGACCGGCTTTCCGCGCGGCAACAAGCAGCGCGCCTTCCGTGGGGTCGCCGTGGACGATCCAGCGACCATCGTGTTTCTGAAGGACAGCGTTGTTGGCGCGATCGGCGATCGTGAGCGCTCGCTGCAACTCCAGGCGAAGAGCGCCATCCAGCGATGCGCCGCCGTGTACCTTCACATCTCCCACTGGCGCGTAACCGATGCCGGTAAAATCCACCCGGCCGCTTGCAGTAACGACAGTGCGGACCGTCATCTCGTTTTTTGTCAACGTACCCGTTTTGTCAGATGCGATCACGTTGGCCGAGCCCAGCGTTTCCACCGCGGCCAGATGGCGAACGATCGCGCTACGCTTCGCCATCCGCTGCACACCAAGCGCAAGGACCGCAGTCACTACCGCAGGCAATCCTTCCGGCACCGCCGCAACTGCCAGCGCGACACCAAGAATGAGCACATCGAAGAGCGCGGAAATTCCGCGTACATGCTCGACCAGAATGATCGTGCCGATCATCACCACGGCGATGATGATGACGAGCAGGCCGAGCATCTTGCCGACGCGATCCAATTCTGCCTGCAGCGGCGTGGTTTCTTCCGGTTGCGCTTTAAGCAGCCCAGCGATTCTTCCCATTTCCGTCTGCATTCCCGTTGCTGTGACGACGGCTTTGCCGCGCCCGTAGGTCGCCGCGGTGCCGCTGAAGACCATGTTGCCGCGATCGCCGACCCCGGCGTCGGCGTTCACCGGATCGGTATCTTTCGAAACAGGAAGACTCTCGCCGGTAAGGGCGGCTTCAGCGGTTTGCAGCGCAGTGGATTGAATCAGGCGCGCATCGGCCGGGATGGTGTCGCCTTCTTCAATGAGCAGGATGTCGCCGCGCACTAATTCCGTCGCGGGAATTTGTCTGTGTTGTCCATCGCGTAAAACCGTTGCCTGATCGGCCGACATCTTGCGCAGCGCGGCCACGGCGGACTCGGCGCGAGACTCCTGGATAAAACCCATAAGCGCGTTGAGCAGCACGACCGCGAGAATGGTGATCGCCTCATAAGGCAGCGCTGATTCGCGTTCCATTAGCCAAAGCGCGAAGGAAATTGCGGCGGCGATTAGCAGCAGAATCACGAGTACATCGCAAAACTGGCCGAGAAACTTCCTCCATCTCGGCACCGGCTTTTCCGCCGTCAATTCGTTAGGCCCGTCACGTTGCAGCCGTGCGTGCGCTTCCGCTTCACTCAACCCCCGCTGGGTGTCCGAACCGAGTGCGGCGACGGCGACGCCCGCCGATTCCTGATACGGTGGAACACGATTAGCTGCTGTCGCAGTCACATTGAGCGTACGCTTTGCGTCACTTCTTCGTATCCGTCCATACCCAGTCGCGAATCTCCGGCGGATCTTCCAAACGCGCTCACTTTTTTGCCTTTGGAATCATTTGCACGGGCATCTGACTCAATTTGTGATAAAGCCGGCTCTTGCGGCGTAAAGGCCACCAATCATAAAGATATATTTCCATCGGCCGCCACATTGCTACCCAGCCAGCGATCGTCAGACTCTCTCGCACAATACGGGCCCAGGTTCCTTGAACGTCGCCGAGCAAGAGCTTGCTGGTAACAAGGCAAGCGACAAGGAACAACAATCCTATAAGCAGGCTGGTACGGCCGCGTCTCATCAGACGCCGAAAGGCGAGATGATTAAGATTAGCGCGGTAGGAAAAGTAGTTGTGGATACTATTTCGCACCAGCTCTGTGCGATCTTCTGCAGGGCATTCCTGCAAATAAATCCGCAGTGTTAACGCCTGGTCGGGCCGGTACTCTTCCGACCAAGAGACGATAAATTCTTCGACATCATCGCTTAAATCTTTGTTCTCAAGCGGGGATGGATCCATCGAGTTGAAAAGCTGGCTGATATCGCGCAACTCAAGTTCGATGACGCCTGAATGCTTTTGCTTGAGCGCGCTGCTACCGGATGATGAAAGAGAATGCATGGCCAATCGCGGGCTCGATTTGACGGGGATAGACGCGGCTAATCAAATCGTGGCATCATAGTTAAATCCTATCGATTCATTCGAGTCTAAGTCTTAGTCAAACCTACATTTTTATGGAAGGTGTAAACATGAAAGGAGCACTAAGAATTCAAATGAACAGAATCACTGAATTTATTCTGCACGCACTTGATCTACTACTTCTAACCCTTCGTGTGGCTGTCCTAACGTTAGCCAGGCGCGTACGAATCCCTACACCAGTTCGCGGGTTCAGGCGACCGCTCTCTAACAATTTCGAGGGCATTTTGATCAATCATCAAGGTCACGTTCGTCGCGTAGCCCCTGCATACTCGCCTCGTGCAAACCCGTTTAAGTCGTCAAATCTTCTTCAGCAAAGGAATTTCACGTCATGATTGCTCTCATCCCGCACTTTTCAACGGGAGACAAGAACTCCAGCAAAACTAACAAAACAAAAATGAATGGCGAAAAAGAAATCATCGTCACCACTCGGGACCATGCTGAACTCAGTTCAGTGATCGCCGTCACCGGCAAGGTCTCGCACCGAGTAAAATGGGAGCTGAGGTTGCTGGAGAACGAACTTAATCGCGCGCGAATCGTGGCTCCCGAAGAAGTCCCACCCGATGTCATCACAATCAATACTCGCGCCGAATTCCTTGATCTTGAAACCGGTGAACGCATGGAATTCACGGTCGTGTTGCCGATTGACGCGAACATCAACGACGGAAAGATTTCTGTCCTCGCGCCCCTTGGCACTGCAATGCTTGGCTACCGCATTGGCGACGAATTTGTGTGGCATGTTCCGCACGGTTTGCGCCGGTTGAAAGTAATCAAGCTGCATTTTCAGCCTGAGGCGAGTCTTAAAAAGGCAGCCTGAGCCATGGTAAGCGTGCATCTCCCCATAACCTTGTTTCGATCGGGAAGAGTAGAATTATACTTTTGGTTGAAGAAGCTAAACTTATCGGATTACAACGAGAACAGAGATGAACACGCCAGTTCGCATTCTGGGCATCGCCGGAAGTCTTCGCCGTCGCTCATATAACCGTGCGGCGTTGCGTGCGGGGACGAAACTTCTTCACGAAGCGGCGACCCTCGACGTATTTGAACTCGATGGTATTCCGGGCTTCAACCAGGACGATGGGAGCGTCCATTGGCGGAATTGGCACGGCGCGTGCCCTGTACCATCTCCGCCAGATGATGGTTTTCCTGAACATGTTTCCGGTCAACGAGCCGGAGGTGATGATTGGCAATGCAGCGGATCGCTTCGATGCAAACGGCAATCTTACGGACGACATAACAAAAGATTACATCCGAAAGCTGCTTCAAGCGCATGTTGAATGGACCAGCCGAATTCAGAAGCCTGCGCCTGGATAAAGGCGATGAGCGTTTGCGCAGATTACGCGGCGGATTTGATCCATGGAACTTCATAGCGCCATAGCACGTTGGGAAAGTGAAGGTGGAGCAATCCCGCAAGTCCAGCGTTCGCGCAAACCAGAGAGCGAAAAGATCAAACCACTGGCGGTTCGGCGAATTCTGGTGCCGATCGATTTTTCACCTGAGTCGCTCAAAGCACTGCGATATGCAAAACGGCTGGTCGAACGATTCAAAGCAAAGTTACACATGGTGCATGTTGTGACTCCGCCGCTGGTACTTTTCCCGCAGCCGCGGCAGGTCTTGCCGCCGAACTTCACAGAAGAAATGGTCGGGAATGCGATCGACCGCTTCGAAGAAGTTGTAAGGGATTTTTCGCTCCCGTTGCGACATCGACATTACACGGTGCGCATCGGGCCGGTGGCACCCGAGATCAACGAAGTGGCGCGCATCACCCGAACAGACTTCATCGCGATTGCCACCCGCGGCTACAGCGGACTGAAGCGCGCTTTCTTGGGCAGCACGACCGAGAGCGTGGTGCGGAATGCGCCCTGCCCGGTGCTGGTTGTGCGAGAGAAGGATGGATCAACACAGCCGCGCGCGCGAAAGGGTCCGCTTCAATTTCGCAAAATCCTTGTCCCTCTCGATTTCTCCGAAGCTTCGCGACTCGGAGTGGAATATGCCTTGAGTTTCGCGCAAGAATTCCACGCCACGCTCGTGCTTTTCCATTCGATTTTTGTCAGCGCGTATGTGATCGGGAACAAATACACTGCGCACCATGTACCGACGCTGATCGCGAACCAGCAAGAGTACGCAAGAGGCGAGATGGAAGAGCTGCGCGAAACGATTTCGCGCAAAGGCGGCGTAGCCGAGACAAGGATCGCGGTCGGGTCAGCGGTCGAGCAAATTGCTAAGTACATTACGAAAGCGGGTGTTGATCTCATCATCACCTCTACCCACGGCCGCACCGGATTGCGCCGCGGGTTTATGGGGAGCACGGCGGAACGCCTCGTGCGTCACGCGACGTGCCCGGTGCTCGTGGTGCCGAATCGAGCTGCCGGCAAGAAGATGCGGGGAAAACGGGGGAGCTGATTACCAATCCCCGAGCGCAAGTTATGGCTGCGAACGGCGGCTGGTTTGCGGGTCACACATTCGTGCAAACCAGCATCGGTTGAATCAGACGAACGGACCGATGTCGCAACTGCTCAAAATACTTAAAGGCATCGCGATCTGCATCGTTGCCGCGGGCGTGACTCTCGTCGGGATTGGCAGGTGGAGCAGACTGCCATCGTTCGAAGGCCGCAGCACTTCTACTGCTTTGTCGGATACGACGGATACGCGCCTCGGAAAATCGATCACACCGCTGCTCGAAGCACACCGTGGTCTATCCGGCATTTATCTGTTGCCTGATTCACGCGATGCCTTTGCCGCTCGGGCACGCTTGGCGGAGATCGCCGAGCGCTCACTGGATGTTCAGTATTACATCTGGGAAAAGGACATGACGGGCACGTTGCTGTTCGAAGCCCTGCACGCGGCGGCCGATCGTGGTGTCCGAATCCGGCTTCTCCTGGATGATAACAACACTTCCGGTCTTGACCCCATTCTTGCAGCGCTTGGTTCGCACCCCAATATAGAAGTGCGACTGTTCAACCCGTTTGTAATTCGCAAGCCGCGGATTGGCTATCTGACGGACTTCTTTCGCGCCAACAGGCGCATGCACAACAAGTCATTCACGGCCGACAATCAGGTCACAATCATCGGAGGTCGCAACATCGGAGACGAATATTTCGGCGCGGCGGAGGGTTCGCTCTTTGTGGATCTGGATGTCATGGCGGTCGGTCCGATCGTTCACGAGGTCTCGAACGACTTCGATCGTTATTGGGCGTCTGCCTCATCGTATCCTCTGGATCGCATCATACGTCCCGTTGACCCTGCGAAACTCGCAGAGGTCAAGTCGGCTGCGGCTCGCGTCGAACACGATCCTGCCGCACTGGCTTACACCACCGCGATCCGCGATTCTCCTTTCGTTCGCGCAGTGGTAGAGAGGCGCCTCGATTTCGAGTGGGCCACCACGCACATGATTAGCGATGATCCGGCCAAAGGTCTCGGCCGGGCTCCGCCGGACAAACTTTTTCACGAGCAGCTAAGGGAAATGATCGGCGATCCCGTATCTGATCTGGAGCTGGTCGCCTCATATTGGGTCCCCGGCGATTCGGGGACGGAGCGTTTCATCTCGATGGCTGAGCGCGGCGTGAAGATCAAGGTGCTCACCAACTCGCTCGAAGCGGCCGACGGGCCGTACGCCTATTCTGGTTTTGCCAAGCGGCGCAAGGCACTACTCAAAGCTGAAATCACGCTTTACGAGATGCGGCGGTTGTCACCGGAAAAGGACGACAACAAACGCGCCGGTCCGCTCGGCAGCTCAGGTTCCAGCTTGCACGCGAAGACTTTTTCGGTGGATCGCTCGCGTTTTTTTGTTGGTTCGTTTAATTTTGATCCACGTTCTCGGAAGCTGAACACAGAACTGGGTTTCGTCATCGACAGCCCGGCTTTGGCGCAGAGAATCGAAGCGGCATTCCACGAGAGCATTCCCGCGAACTCCTACGAAGTGCGTCTGTCGAACACCGGAAAGTTGTATTGGATCGAACGCCGAGGAGACGAGCTGGCGCGACACGAAAAGGAGCCGGGCACGGGCTGGTGGTTGCGGGCCGCGGTTTGGTTCCTGTCGCTCTTACCGATCGAGTGGCTCTTGTGATTATGATCTGGGAACCACTCCGCGCAGGCGCAGCCAAATCTCAGCGCGCATCCCTCCGTTTCCCGTCGCCGCTGAGGTTCTCATGCCGCGCGACTGAGACTCGGTTCAGCATTCAGGCAAATAACTCCGAATATGCATGTTCCGTGATGGCCAGAGCTGCCGGGTTTTTCACTCGCCGCTCTGCGGTGATCGCATAGAATTCCGTCCCGCACTCGTCGACATTCGCGATAACTCTCAGGCCCCAATGTTTCAGGACTTCTCGAGCAACCACGGTAGGCACGACCGTAAAGCCGCGTCCGGCCGTGGCACAAAAAACCATCAGCGCGGAGTCCTCGTACTCTCCGAGGAGACGAGGATGAATTCCCTTAGTATCGAACCAAGTCTCTAGCACCGCTCGTATGCCCATGTTTTCTGTCGGCAGCAATGCAGTAGCCCCATTCAAAGATTGTGGGAAATTGCGTCGGAGCTTCTTAGCGATCGCTGGCACCGCACAAAAAGTGACACCGGAACGTCCGAGCCGATGGTTAAAAGTCTTTGCTTTCAGGCTGCTCGAGGCTGGTCCATCAGCGAGCACAATGTCGAGCCGGTGCGCCTGCAATTGATTGACCAAAACCTCGATCGCCGCCATACGGCAAACGACATGAACCGGTTCGGAAAAGCGGATCACAGGTTTGAGGAATTCAAAACCCATCAGCTTGGAAATCGAGTCCGTCATTCCGACATTGAGTCGGAGCAAACGCCCGCCAGGGCGCTGTTTCACGGCATTCATCAACTCACGTCCCGCGGAAAAGATTTCGTCTGCGTAGGTAAGCACCAACTGCCCCATTTCGGTAAGCACGAGATTGCGGCCGCTGCGCTTGAAAAGCTTTTCGCCGAGCGAGTCTTCTAAAAGTCTGAGCTGAGCGCTGATCGAAGGCTGCGACACGTGAAGTTCGTCAGCCGCTTTTCGTACGCCTCCCTTTCTGGCGACGGTCCAGAAGTAGCGCAGATGATGAAAATTCAACCATTCCACGCTGGAAATCATACATAACGAAAACCTAACGGTCTAATCAAATATGAATCTTCGTCGTTTACGGCGCGAGCAATAGATTCTTTGCGTCAACCTAACTCGACCCATGATTGCACTGCTCACATATCCGACGAGTATCGAGTCCCCAGCTTTTCAGAAACGAACGGAAAACGATTCATTCTTTGAGCGGGTTTGGGCATTACATGGCGTCATCGCAGATCCAGCTTCGGAGGCTGGCGATGTGAAAAACGCGAAGCTATCTCTGCTGCGCACACTCAGGAAACCGAGAGTCTTCGAACGGTCCATCGGCCTCTGCAACGAGTCACCCCGAAGCGTGTCTTATTGCCGAGACGTTGCTGAGCGGCATCATCGGCACCCGGGTAAAAGAGTGTTGCATTTATGGGAGCACTCGATCATGCCGCCGCGAGATCCGTTAATCGATCGGCCTTGCTTCAAGTGAACAGATTTCTCCATTCAGTCCGGCTCACGCGCTTTGCAGCTACTGCTCTTCGCGTGGCTCTAGCGGCCGGTTTTTTGTCAGCTGTTGCGGATCGTTTTGGTCTTTGGGGAATGCCGGGTACACCGGGCGTCGCTTGGGGCGATTGGTCACATTTTTTGACCTACGTCGGCAGGCTGAACTGGTTTCTCCCCCCTTCACTCATATCGATAGTGGGTGCGATTGCCACGCTGGCCGAAACGGTACTCGCCCTCCTCTTATTGATTAACGCGTGGCCGCGCTACACCGCTCTCGCCAGCGGCGCCCTTCTCCTGCTCTTCGCTCTTACGATGACCTTCGCCTTAGGCATCAAAGCGCCTTTGGGTTACTCGGTCTACGTCGGGGCGACTGCGGCCTTTTATCTGGCTGCAACGGCAACGCTTCAACAACAGACGTGACCGCGGTGAGATGTTCCCCGATTATCCTAACGATTGGACATTCGACTCGCACGCTGGAGGAATTTATCGCGCTTCTCAAAGCACACGCGGTAACGTTGGTTCTCGATGTGCGGACGATTCCGCGCTCCCGGCACAACCCTCAGTTTAACGAGAACTCGCTGCCCGACTCACTGAAGAAAGCCGGCATTGGGTACGTTCACATGCCGGGTCTCGGCGGCCTGCGGCATGCCAAACACAACTCGGCTAACACCGGTTGGCGGAATGCATCTTTTCGAGGCTATGCGGATTACATGCAGACGCCGGAATTTGAGATACAAATCGAAGAATTGATTCAACTCGCGAAGGAGCACCGGATCGCATTGATGTGCGCGGAAGCGGTGCCATGGCGCTGTCATCGCTCCCTCATCGGCGATGCTTTAACCGTTCGCGGGATTCGCACCGAAGATATCATGAGTCTCAAGCTGCGCCGGCTTCACACGCTCACCCCCTTCGCGCACGTCCGAGGCAGCACCGTTACGTATCCGGCGGAGAATTCGTCGCGACCGAAGAAAAGAATATCGACTGGAAAGAAAGAGCGGACGCCCAGGACACAATGATCGCATACAAGACATCAAAGGATGCGAGAATTTTGTTTGTCGGGATTAATCCACATCCCGGTTCGTATCGGCGTGGAGTTCCGTTTTCAAACAACAAGATGTTTTGGTATTTGCTCAATCGCGCCGGCTTACTCCAGGAAACAGAAGGGGATCTGAGAAACGACCAATTACTCAAGGCGATGTACGATAAGAAATTCGTGTCGAAATACAGGCTGAACTTCGTGAACCTCGTGGACCGTCCGACAATTGACGTGACGAAGTTGAAGAAAGGCGAGGCGGAAGCAGGGATAAAACGGGCGTTAAGAATCGTTCGGAAGTGCAACCCGCGAGTGGTTTGCTTTATCGGGAAAATTGCCTTCAACACATTTTACCAGAGTCGGAAATGTGATTGGGGTTGGCAGACGAAGATTTATAACGCCAAGGTTTATCTGATGCATTTTCCTATTCGAGGCCCGGCGTCGATTCGCGTGAATGAGTTGAAAGAATTGAAACGAGCGAGCAACGGATCTTAACCTCGTCTGAATTCACCACGCATCGCGGCCGCCATCTTCTCAGCTCTCCATTCCAATCAAGGAAACCACCCACGGATTGCGCAGATTCCTCCGATTATGAAGGCCGGCCTCAACCAAATCTGCGTGACCATTGATCCCGCCGCCCAGCGGCCGCACTCGTGTGATGCCGCGCTTGCGCAGCAGCAGGGCCGTGCGCGCGCTGGTGACTT
>DASYSX010000038.1:0-4436 GCA_036002955.1 Candidatus Udaeobacter sp.
GATTGAAAAACAGTTACAAGAGTGGTACGCGAAAACTTCGCCGAGTTATTTCTCGCTCGTCTCGCGGCCCGGAATTTTGTTTGCGATGAAGTTCCAGCCGCCGAAACAACAGCCGCTGTTGGTGACGCTCGCGTCGGCGGACGATCTTAAGTCGGAAAAAGTGGTGCTCGATCCGAACGTTCTCGACACGAAAGGCACGACTGCGATCGACTGGTTTGTTCCTTCGTTGGACGGCAAAAACGTCGCCATGTCACTTTCCAAAGGTGGCAGCGAAGACGGCACACTTCATTTTTACGAAACTGCAACGGGTAAAGCGCTGTCGGACACGATTGCGCATGTCCAATATCCTACGGCAGGCGGCAGCGCTGCTTGGAATGCGGATGGCACCGGTGTTTTTTACACACGGTTTCCCAGGAAAGGCGAGCGGCCGGATTCTGATCTAAATTTTTATCAGCAGATTTACTTTCATAAACTCGGAACGGCCGACACAGAGGATAAGTATTCGATCGGCAAAGACTTCCCACGAATCGCAGAGATCGCCCTCGCAGCATCCCGCGATGGAAAATACATTCTTGCGAGTGTAGCCAATGGAGACGGCGGAGAGTTTGCGCATTATCTGCTCGGGCCAGATCAAAGCTGGAAGCAGATCACGCAATTCAGCGATCAAATTAAGCTGGCCCGCCTCGGGCGCGACAATGCGCTGTATTTGCTTTCGCGGGCGGACGCGCCGCGCGGGAAGGTTCTCCGTTTACCGCTCGATGTGCCGGAATTGAAGAATGCCGCGGAGATTATTGGTTCCGGGGAGGCGGTGATCGAGCAGATCGTGCCAGGCACCGATGCACTGTACGTTGCCGACCTGCTTGGAGGACCATCGCAAATTCGGCGGTTCGATTTGAATGGTAAGAATGAAACCAAGATTTCGACTCCACAAATCTCTGCTGTGCAGGAATTGCTCGCGCTCGAAGACGGATCGCTCCTGTTCCGCGACGTGAGCTATACCGACCCGGCGGCATGGTTCCATTGTCTTAATGGGAAAACCGAGCCGGTGAAGACGGCGCTGCAGAGCACCTCCCCTGTCTCGTTTGCTGATATTGAAGTGCGGCGCGAGTTCGCCGCCTCAAAAGACGGCACGAAAATTCCATTGAACATCCTTTCCCGAAAAGGAATGAAGCGCGACGGAAACAATCCGACGCTGCTCTACGCGTACGGGGGATACGGAATCAGCATGTCGCCCAACTTCGATTTTACGCGGAGGCTCTGGTTCGACCGCGGCGGCGTTTACGTCGTGGCAAATATCCGCGGTGGTGGGGAGTTCGGTGAAGAATGGCACAAAGCTGGCAACCTAACGAAAAAACAAAATGTCTTCGACGATTTTGCGGCGGCCGCGGAGTACTTGGTCAAAGAGAATTACACGCGCCCGGCAAAGCTCGCGATTCAAGGTGGAAGCAACGGCGGCCTCTTGATGGGCGCGATGATCACGCAGCATCCTGACTTAGTTCGGGCGGTTGTCTCGTCGGTAGGAATTTACGATATGCTGCGCGTGGAACTGGCGCCCAATGGCGCATTCAACGTCACCGAGTTCGGGACGGTTAAAGACCCCGAGCAATTCAAAGCCCTTTACGCTTACTCACCCTATCATCACGTAGTCGACGGAACGAAATATCCCGCCGTCCTAATGATGACCGGCGCAAACGATGGACGCGTGGCACCGTATCATTCCCGCAAAATGACGGCGCGCCTGCTTGCCGCGAACAAATCCGAGAACCCGATTCTTTTGCGAACCAGCTCGAGCGCGGGCCACGGCATTGGCACGGCCTTGAGCGAGCGCATCAAACAGTCAGCCGATATTTACGCGTTTCTCTTTGGGCAACTCGGCATGACAGGCAAGCGAGGCGATTAGTTACAACGGTTACAAGCGGTACAAGCGATCTTGTAACTGTTGCAACCACGTAACCTGCTGCCTTCGCGAAGGAAACTGCTAATCCTCGCTACCGCGATTGGAATTTTCTTTCCGCTCACAATTGCAATTGGTGTAGCGGTTTTCTTAAGTCCGCTGCTCACGAGTTATCTGGAAAGTGACGCCTTCCGTGTCGCGATGGAGAAGGAAACGGCGAAGGGATTGCATTTCCCGCAGGCGAGTTACGCACCGATTCGACGCATCGGTGCGCTCACGGCGCAAAGCGACAGCTTCAAAGCGGACCATGGGCAGAAGGCGATGAAGGCACTCGATGCTCACGGGATCACCGCAAAATTCGATCCGTGGGGCGTGTTTTTGCGACAATGGCGCTTCACCGATGTGCGTGTGCAATCTGGCGACGTCGAGATTCAAATCTACGAAGCGAATCCTGAAGCAGTGCCTCGCAAGCCGTGGTTCGCAATTTTTTTGCCGAACAGAGTTTACCTGGAGAAGATCGAATCGGAACAGGCCAACATTACCTGGCGTTTTCGCCATGAGCGGGCAGGATTTTTCGGAACCCAACTGCTCATCACGCCGAACGGCCGGGATTTCGAGTACGTCGTGACAGGTGGCCGACTAAAAATGGCAGTGGTTCCCGATCTCGATCTTCGCCGCACACACATCCTGATCACGAAAACGCTTCTGACCGTTTATGATCTCGATCTCGCATCCGATTCACGCAGCGACGAAAGCATTCGCGCTCAAGGACGCGCCGGTCTCGGCCAGGACAAAAGCGTCGACGTAAAAGCGAACTTCAACTCGGTGCCCATTCGCCAGTGGTTGCCAGCGGAATGGAAAGGCCGGCTCAAAGGCAGCGCTTTCGGCGATGTTCAGTGGACCGGAAAAGATGCAAAGCTGGAAAGTTCATCCGGCGAAGGTTCGTTGCGCATTAGCAATGGGCGAGTCGACAATGTCCCGCTTTTGAACAAGCTCGCGGAGCTTGCCCGAAAAAAATCGTTTGAACGCCTGGACCTAAACGAGTGTTCGCTGGGTTTCGCGTGGCACTATTCTGAGATCGAGATCAAGGATGTTACTATCGAGGAGAAAGGGAAATTCCGGATCGAGGGAGAAATTTCCGTGAAGCGCCGGTTGTTGCGGGGCACCATCAAACTTGGACTTACCCGCGAATATTTGGATTGGCTGCCGAATCCTGAAGAAGTGTTTAGCCGCCGTTCCGGTGGCTACCTGTGGACCGAAGTCCGTGTATCCGGTACAATTGATGAACCCAGGCAGGACCTCAGCGAGCGTATCATCGAACTTTTCAAAGAATCGCCCGGCGCTTACCTCGGCCTCATGTTTCGGCAGTTTGGCGATTGGTTGAAGAAAACATTTGGCGGCGATTAGCGCTACGAAAAATGGAGGGGCGAGTTCCTGCGAGCCCCAGACCCTAGTCATGCCAACGCAGACTATTCAGTTCACCTTGGAAAGACCAGTCCTCAGAGCGCGCGGCATAGCCATGTCGAACTGGATTGTTCACTACGTACTCCCACTTCTGGGCATATGATTCGTCGCGTCGCAACTGCCGATCCCAATAGTCACGCTGCCAAATAGGAATTTGGTTACGATCCGACCGCTCGCGTCACATGATTTCGCCAGAAACTAATCCAGTTCTTGAGCGGTTGCCTGCGGACCGTATTTGGCGCGCAGAACACATGAATGTGATCCGGCATGATGACGTAGCGACCAACCCGCCAGAAATTTGCCGCCTGCCATGCCGTAATGATCAGTCCCGCTGCTCGTTTGTTTGCGAGCAAAGATCTTCGCCGATCTGTGCAAACTGTGAGGAAAGGATGATCGATCGGAATCCAACCTCAACTGTCGGAAAATGCGCCGGTTTCTGCCGTTCAGATCGAGGAATGGACGATTGCTGGAGGAATGAGCTCCTGCGAGCCCGCGCCTCCCGAGGCGTCGCGGAGCTCCGCCCTCCATCTGCCCGTTGTTCGGCCTTCACGATTGCGGTTTTTGCTCTCCTGCTTCTAACATCCGAATTCGTCTATCGATGAATGGCAAACGGATCGTCAGGGTAACACCTCTGCCCTCGCTGCTCTCGATGGAGAGCTCGCCGCCATGCTCGCGCACGATGCGGCGTACAATCAACAAACCGAGACCACTGCCAGATGCTTTGGTTGTGAAATAAGGCTCAAATACGTGACTCAAATTTTCTGCCGTCATGCCGCCGCCGGTGTCAATGAAGCGGACGATCACATGCGTATCGGCCACATCGGTGCGGATGTGCAACGAACCGTCGCGGTGCATGGCTTCGACACTGTTTTTGATCACGTTGTAAAAGGCTTGCTTCATCTGATCGCGATCGAGCTGAAGCAATGGCAGGTCTGAGCGTAGTTCTTGTTCGACCAAGATTTCGCGGTCCTGAAGCTCGGGGGTGAAAAAGCGAACTGCTTCCTCGACAATCGTATTTACATTTTCAGGTCGCAATTGCGGACGTGATGGCCGAATGGCTTTCAAGAATTGCGTGACG
>DASYSX010000039.1:0-38001 GCA_036002955.1 Candidatus Udaeobacter sp.
GAACCGTAAACGGCCGAGGCGCCATCCTTCAGGATGTCCACGTGATCACCCATCGAAAATGGTATCAGGTTGATGTCCGGACCCCCACTAAATCCGGCGGAGGCTAACGACCCGTATGCGACCCGCTTCCCATCAATCAAAACCAAAGTTTCTTTGGGCAACAGACCACGCAGGTTGAATTGGACAGTACCGTCGCCACCGTTACCGATGTTCAGGTTCACTGTGCCGCCCGCTTGCTGCGGAATAAATTCCTGAAGGTCGGTAGCGCTGCGGATACCGAGTTTCTCAATGTCTTGCGGCCGGTACGTGTCCACCGGATTCGGGCCAGTCTCTTCCGCTGTGGGAATGTTTGAACCGGTCACGACGACGCGTTCGACCTCGGCCGCGGTTGTGCCTGGTACGGCAGGCCCAGCCCCTGGTTCCTGTGCCTGCCCCATCCCTGGTTCGGCAGGGACAGCCGGAGCAGCCACTTGCGCGAACGCGTTCGACGCAAGCATTAAAGGAAATCCGACGCCCGCAATCAAAGCTAGACGTACGAATCTAAACGTTTTTAGTGCGTTTTGTGTCATTAGTTTCTCCGTTGGTTTGGTTAGGTTTCAGCACGCTTATTAAATTTCTAACGCCCTGACAAGCTTTTTTTTCACTTTTTTGATTTTTTTTTGAACGACGAAATGAGGGCATTTGTCGGTCGCAATTCCCTCTAGCGGAAGCCCCAAGGTTCTGACAAGCTTTTTTTTAAGTTTTTTTGAGCCAGAAAATGCTGCGAGCAATCGCAGATCACCCGGTGGAGGTTATTCGCGCTTCTCAGGGGGATGGAATCCGAAATCATTTTGCAGTTTTTCCCATAGCCAATCGACAAACCAATCCTGCTTGATTGAAACAGTGTTCTCGGCAACCAACGTCTCCGCTTTTTCAACAGTGCCATTCAAGCAATAGAGATAGCTGAGCAGGAAAATCTCGTTCGGGCCAAAACCGCCGCGATCTTTCTCGCTTTCCAATAACTTAATCGCTCTGTCGATATTCCGCTGCGCCAGCGCTCCCGCAATCAAGTCGGGCATTACTTCCAGCGGCGGCGTTTCGGAACCCCTGGACGCTCGTTCGGCAATGGAAACCCGAAACGCGTCGCTGCCCAAGACTTCCAAAACGGGTATCCTCAGACGGGAATGGCGAAGATAAAGATCGAGCTCAGCGAGTTTGTTGCTTCCAACAATTTCCGAAAGGTAGCGGGTCTGCCTGATCGTGAAGAATGACTCCAGCTCAGCAGCCGCCGGATCCAACGTTTCGGGCCAGATTTCTTTAATCAACGGAGAACGAACAAAACGTTGGTACGCTGCGGGTGCCGTAAAATATGTTAACGCGAAGCGATGACTTGCTTCGTTATCCCACGGTCCATCCGTTAGGCGCTTGGGATGAAGGTCGGTGAGTGGCGCTATGTTCTGCGTAATCCGATCGATTTCCTCGGCATCCATCAAAAACAGTGCGCCCAGTTGCTGAGGAACCTCAAGTCCGATGCGTCGCAAGTCCGCGCCGGTCGCCGGATCGTTCCAAAGCTGACGAAGCTCGTCTTCACTCGCTCTGCCAACGGGTCCATTAATCCCCATCATGATCCAGTCCTGATCGGCGCTGCCCCACAGCGAAGCGTTTGGAAAGGCATTGTGGAAGCCACGCAGGATCGCCTTGGCTTCGTCCACTTTTAATTGATTGATCGGAAGCCAAAAGGTCGCGATTCCGCCTTCATTGAGGCGACTTCGCATGAGGAAAAAAAACTCCTGAGTATAAAGATTCACCGCGCCCGCGACTTTCGGCGGTGGCGGCTCGCCCGAAATGATGTCGTATTTTTTCGCGCTCGCCTGGAGGAAAAAGCGTCCATCTTGGACGACAGCGTGCACGCGCGGATCACGAAGCGGATTGGAGTAATTGATTCCGGTATAAGAATCAGCCAGAGAGAAGACCTCCTTCGAGATGTCCACGATATCAATTTTTTCGACACTTGATTTGTGCGTAAAGGCATCAGCAGTCACACCGCACCCGTAACAAATGAGCAGCACGTCTCTCGCTGCCGGATGCAACGCCAGCGGAAGATAGGCGAATAACCGCATGTAGCGCTGATTGCGTGGATTTGTGGCCGACATCGAGAACGAGTCGCTTAGCAGCCGGTAATAGTACGCCTGGCCAAACAAATCGCGCCGCAGCAATTGCCACGTGTCCGATGTTCCTTCGATCCGTTTCACCACGTGAGCGAGCACATGACCTTGATCGTCCCTTTCGTATGGGCGGCTGGCATGTTCGAAATGCGCTTCGGTGCGTCGATATGGAAAAAATACAAAGCCCGCCAACAATGCGGTCCAAAGCGTCACGAGGATTATCGCAGTCGGACGGCGCAGTGACCAAAGTGTTCGTCCGGTGACGATGATGCTAAGCAAGCCATACGCGGCAGCACAACAAATGAGACTCGTCTGGTAGCCCAGAGACGGCAGCAGGACGAAAGTTGCAACTAAGGGACCGATCGCGGCGCCACTGGTATTCAGGAGAGTAGCGATCCCGGTGCTATTCATCCGGTCTGTCACCTGAACTTGAATGCGAGCGACAATGGTCGGAAACAAGATTCCGGATAAAAATGAAACCGGGAACATCAAAGCCAGACACAGCAATGTGATCTGCGGCCATGAAGCAATACTAAAAGCGCCCGCAGCGGTTTTTACGACTTCGCCAGGGAACAACAGATAAGACAAAAGCACCGCGAGGGCAGCCAGCAGTAACAGAATCGAAACTAACTGTTTCATTCCAGTTGAGCGGCGGGAAATCGTGCCCGCCGCGATGCCCCCCAAGCCTATGCCGGCCAGCACAACCGCCAGCATCACCGCAAATGCGGTAGGTAACGACACGACATAGAGGCGCAGAAATCGAAACCAAATCACCTCCAGCGCGAGAAGAATCAGACCCGTGCCAAAACTGACGAAAAGCAAACGCCACGGAGGTCGATAACTTGTATGGAAGCTGAGCGGAAATTTAGAGCCCGTGGCAGGATCGGTACGTTTGAAATCTGCGACGTATCGCACCGCGTCAAATCTCGCGACCAACAAAGCAATTGCCGCAGCAATGCCCACCGCCACCGCAGCTGCCAAACTCGTGCCGTACAATCCAAATGCACCGATCAAATAGGCTTCGCCGAGAATCGCACCAACCATCGCCCCGAGTGTGTTTGAACCGTAAAGAAAACCGACCGCGCGGCCAAAGTCTGTTTCTCGCAGCAGGGGGTCCTCAATGAGCACCGGTAGCGTCAAACCCATCGCTGTTGTTGGCACGAGCAAAATCAAGAAGGAAACCACAAACCGCAGCCCCAGCAGCGTCGGCTGATAATTCCACAGAATCTGCCACACGGGCCGCATCAAATCGCCAATGGCGGGAAGCCCAAAAACAATCGTGCAACCAAAGAATGCGACGAAGAGTTCCAGCACGACGTAGAAATGCAGCGGACGCCATCTCCGGATTTTCGATGATGCAGCCAATGCGTTTCCCAACGCCAGGCCCGCCATGAAACTGGAGAGAATCAGCGCTGCGGCCCAGGTCGAATTGCCAAAAACCAGCCCACTAAGTCGCAGCCACAGTGTTTCGAAAATGAGGGCGCCCGCACCGGAAAGAAAAAGAACGCTGCAGAGAACAGCAACGCCCCCCCTTTGCGATCCCCCTGCCTGGGACGGGTGCCTTTCGCCAGACACCTGGAAATTTTGCGAACTACTTGGCATCGCGTGAAACTCGGCCCGTCCGCAGCATCACGGCTCCGGCGACTCCGGCCAGAAGCGAACCTACGATAATGCCTCGCTTAGCTGCGTTAACCGAAGCCAAATCGTCGAACGCCAGCATCGCAATGAATAGTGACATGGTAAAACCGATTCCGGCGAGCAAGGCATACCCCAGCAAGGATCTCCAGTTTACAGCCTGAGGAAGGCTCGCAATTCCCGTCTTCACGGCAGTCAACGCAAACATCATAATTCCAAGCGGTTTGCCGAACAATAGCCCCGCCAATATTCCGAACCCAATCTCTGAATGCTGCAGCGACATATCAATTTTGACTCCCGCATTCGCAAAAGCGAACAACGGCATCACCAGGAACGCCGAAAAATTGTGCAATGCGTGCTCGAGTCTGAGGACGGGTGCAGTTACGCCTGCGCTCGCCCGCTCAAACGCAAACACCGCTTCCTGTTGCCCTTTGCTAGTCAAAACCACAAAGTCACCGGTTTCATTGCGATCGAATTGATTCAGCAGCGACCGTGCTTCTGTGGAAAATTCCCGCGCGTTGATGCGTGAACGTGTAGGAATGGTGAAGGCGAGCGCAACGCCGGCGATCGTGGCGTGCACGCCAGAGGCATGAACAAAATACCATAGCACGACTCCTAGCAGCAGGTACGGCCACAGACGACGGACACCGATTAGGTTGAGTCCAATCAACACGAACAGCGTTACCGCTGCGCCGCCGAGCGCACTCCAAACGATCGCTTCCGAATAGAAAAGCGAGATCACGAGCACCGCTCCCATGTCGTCGACGATGGCCAGAGCGGTCAGCAGCACTTTCGCGCCGATTGGCGCCTGCGGAGCAATCAAATTGAGTGCGCCCAATGCAAATGCTATGTCGGTTGCCATCGGGATACCCCAACCGTGCGCCCCGGGCCCGCGCAAATTGAAAATCAGATAGATCAGCGCGGGCACAACCATTCCACCAATTGCGCACGCGATTGGGAGCGCCGCCTGCCGGGCAGAGGACAATTCACCAGCCAGAAATTCCCGTTTGATTTCGAGCCCGACCAGGAGAAAAAAAGCGGCCATTAGACCGTCGTTAATCCAATCGTGCAGACTCAGTGAAAGCTCTCGAGGAGCAATCCCAACTGTCAGCGGTATTTCCCAAAGATGGTTGTAGGCTGCGGACAACGGCGAATTGGCAATCACGAGCGCGGCAAGACCGAACCCTAACAGGACCAGACCGCCAAGTGTCTCTGTGCGGAAAAAGCGCTGAAACACTGTCAGCGGGATTTTTTTCAACCGTCCGGGCATGTCAGTTGGTTAACAAACTGCAAATGATCTGGTCATCCAAACCATCCTGAGTGAGCATTGTCAGTGCTGCGTTCGGCGTAGATATGTGCAAGGGCTAATTGGCTTCGCAACACTAAATCGTCGAATCGTAAAATTCGATGTAGAGGTGTAACTATTTTAGCTGGTCCTGCCGCAACATTATGTTCACAGGTTTGATCGAGGAAGTTGGCACACTTGTGGCAGTGCGCACACATCATCATGGGACGGAACTGCGAATCTCCGCGCCGGGAGCCGCCAAACACGTCAATCCGGGGGAGAGCATCGCCGTGAATGGTTGTTGTTTGACGCTGACTTCGTGCAGCGGCGATTGTTTAATCTTCGATCTTCTCGAGGAAACCATCGCTCGCACTAACCTCAACAATTTGCGGCAGGACAGCCCCGTAAATCTGGAGCGCGCGTTACGCGCTGATGGTCGTGTCGGCGGACATTTCGTTCAAGGCCATGTAGATTGCGTCGCGCCCATTCTCGCTTTCGAAAGGAAAGGCGCAGACTTCCGACTCGAAGTCGAATTGCCGGACAAGTCCAGGCATTATGTGGCTTTCAAGGGCTCGATAACCGTCGATGGAATCAGTCTTACCGTTGCAGAAGTCCTGCCGGGAAGTTTTGCGGCGTGGATCATTCCCCACACCAAGAGCCATACCAACCTTGATCGTGCAACCATCGGCGATCTCGTTAACCTCGAGTTCGACATCCTGGCCAAGTACGTCGAGAGAATGATTGAGCCGTCAGTGACAAAACAATGATGGCGGGTCACTCGACCAAGCGGCGTCCGCGGATTGTCGTTGTGATCACATCGGGTGCCGATTTGGAAAGAGCTCTGCGGATGCGCAGGCTGCCGGATTTATTCGAACTGCGCTTGGATCATCTGGCAGACATGGCCGGTGACGTGGAAAAGGTGTTATCGAGACTGCGCACACCGCTCATCATCACAGCGCGAGATCCGCACGAAGGCGGCGCTAACAAACTCCTGCTGCGCCAACGGCGGGATTTGCTTCTTCGATTCTTGGATCACGCCGATTACATCGATGTCGAGTTACGTTCAGCCCGTGCGCTGCAATCCTTGCTCGCGAACGCCAAAACGAAAAGGGTCGGGCGAATCATTTCATTCCACAATTTCGGGTCGACACCGAGCGCGCGAATCTTGACGGCGAAAGCACGCCAGGCCAGAGTACATGGCGCGGCTATTTTCAAAGTTGCTACGCGCACCGACACGCCAATGGAACTCGGACGTTTGCTCGAATTCATGACAAGCAGCCGTTTGAATCTTTCACTTGCCGTCATGGGAATTGGAAAACTTGGGTCGATTTCTCGTGTTCTGCTCGCGCGCGCCGGTTCTGTGTTGATCTACGCATCGGTGAGCGAAACTACCGACGTCGAAGGACAACTCTCGCTGGGACAACTCCGCGCACTTGGCATCGAATGGTAGGGACGGCCCGCTGGCCGTCCGTGAGCATCGGCGCGCGGCGGTCGCGCCCTACCAAACATGTTCGGGGCCGTCAAATGGTTCAGTCTATTCACCCTCGACACTTGCCCTTTGCTCGACACGCATAAGGTACAGAAACATGGCCTCATCCATTACTCTACCCGAGCAATTACCCGTTATGCCGCTTTCGGGAGCCGTGCTGTTTCCGCACGCACTGCTGCCGCTTTACATTTTCGAGGCGCGGTATCGCAAGATGCTGGAGCACGCGCTTCGAAAGCATCGGATGTTTTGCGTAGCGTTGGTTAAGCCGATCTGCCCGGATTGGCATGCCGCAGAGGATTTTTTCCATCTCGCCACCGCGGGCTTGATTCGCGCTTGTGTCGAACGCAGTGACGGCACTTCGAATTTGGTCTTGCAAGGTCTGCGACGTGTGCGCTTCGCCAGTTTCGAACGGGAGAAGCCTTTTCCAATCGCCAGCATCGAGACCGTAGAATCGAGCGATTCACCTACCGTCGAGACCGAAGCGCTCGGCGCAAAAGTGGTCGAACTCTACGGCAGTCTAAAGCACGATCACCGTCAGCTTCCCGCAAAACTGGATCGGTATCTTTCCGAATTGCGCGATCTGGAAATGTTGGCAGACCTAATGGCTTCGACCTTCGTGAGCGATCCATTGCGCCGGCAACGCCTGCTCGAAGAACGCTCACTCAATCAGCGTCTCCGTTTTCTCATCAGATATTTACGCGATGAGGTCGGCAACGCGGCCGCGTAGGCAGCGGCGATTGACCTCAATGGCCCGTTTCGTTACGGGACCAGGTTCGCGACGGTGGTTCGGGTGAACCGCCCCTGCCAGCAAGGCGTGCATACTCTTCCATGACATAACGATCAGTCATTCCCGCGATGTAATCACAAACGCTCCGATGCAGCCCCTCCTTCTCGATTCGTCGCATCGCACCTTCGCCCAATTTATCGGGATCGGCCAGGTACGCTTCGAAAACGCGCCGCAGCACCTCGCAAGCGCGTTGGTTCACTTCCGCCACCCGCGGATGGTAATAGACATTTTGATACAAAAATTTCCGAAGTGCGCGGTTCGCCTCGGCTAATTTATCGCTGTAACGAACAAGCGGCGCGGTGTGCCGACGCACGTCATCTGCACTCTGCACGCCTGATTCCGCGATCGATTCCACGCTCGTCGCAACGAGGTCGTGCACTTCCCGATCAATGATTTCGCGAATAATCAGCTTGTGCAGCTCCGGTCCGCGCGTGTCCCTGTAACGCGAGACCACTACGCGATGACTGCTGCGCCACACCTCGTTCTCCTCCAAGCGCGCCGGAGTCAGAACTTCGAAATCAAGCGCGTCATCGAGGTCATGACTGTAATACGTGATCTCATCTGCCAGGTCGGCAATCTGCGCCTCCAGCGACGGATAAGCGTATTCTACCCCAGACGGAACGGGGAATTTGTAAGGTCGCTCATGCTTCCGCAGACCTTCACGCACTTCAAATGTGAGGTTTAACCCCGGAAAATTTGGATTAGGGGTTTCGAGCAATTCGACCACGCGCACACTTTGATAATTATGATCGAAGCCGCCGTGGTCGCGCATGCATTCCGCCAGCATCTCCTCCCCGGAGTGTCCAAAAGGCGGATGGCCCAGATCGTGGGCAAGCGCGATCGCTTCCGCCAGATCTTCATTCAGCCGCAACGCACGCGCGATGGTGCGACTGATCGACGCCACCTCGATCGAATGCGTCAGGCGCGTTCGCAAATGGTCGCCGGTGCCGTTGAGAAAGACCTGCGTTTTGTATTCCAGCCGCCGGAATGCGCGCGAATGGATGATCCGCGCACGGTCCCGCTGAAATTCAGTGCGATAAGCGTGACTCGCTTCACCGTGCAGTCGGCCGCGCGATTCGCCCGATTTTTGAGCAACAGACGCGAGCGCTGTGCGCTCCGCCTCCTCCATTTGTTCGCGCGTCCTCCATTTTGCGCTCATTGTGTATCCGAAGTGTAGAGGAATCAGGGGACTTCGGCTAGATCCGCTGGACGAAAGTGCATTCCAATTATTTTTTGATTCACCTATGAAAAAACGCCAAACGAAAAAGCTCACGCCCGCACGCCTTCAGCAGTTCGGGTTCGCTTACGCGCCGCCGTTCATCATCAGCGCGGCCGTGAACAACAAAGTTTTTGATACATTAGAGGCCGGACCAAAAACGGTTGAGCAAGTGAAAAAACAAACTGGCGCGTCCGCGCGAGGGTTGCGTGTAATCATGGACGCGCTTGTCGGCTTGGAACTGCTGAAGAAAGATCGGCAATCGAGATACTCTCTAACCCCAGAGAGCCAGGCATTTCTTATCACCGAAAAACCTGCCACGCTTGCCGGGTTTTTCGGATCGATTTTGCCGTTAATGATTTCACGTTGGCTGCGGCTGACCGATATTGTGCGCGACGGACAACCGGCTGTCGCCGTGAACCAGGAAACCGAGGGCACTGAATTTTTCAGCCAACTTGTAGAGACGATCATCCCAATGAGCTATCCCGCCGCGCAGAAGCTTGCCGATCACCTGAAAATCGCGAAGGCCAAGCAGCAGGTGCGCGTAATCGACATAGCGGCCGGTTCCGGCATCTGGGGAATCGCGATGGCTCAGAAATCGCCGCATGTGCGAGTGACCGCCGTCGATTGGCCGCGAATGATACCCACAACGAAACGCATCACAGAAAAATTTGGCGTGCGCGATCGTTTCGATTTCGTCGAGGGCGATCTTTCAGAGGCGAAGTTTGGCAGCGGCCACCATCTCGCGACGCTGGGGCACATTCTGCACAGCGAAGGCGAACAACGTAGTCGTCAATTGCTCAAGAAAACTTTTCGAGCCTTAAAGTCCGGCGGCACAATCGCGATAGCAGACTGGCTGGTGAGTGACGATCGCACAAAGCCGTTTCCACCGCTGATGTTTTCGGTGCAAATGCTCGTGAATACCGAAAAAGGCGACACGTTCAGTTTTAACGAAATCAAAAACTGGCTGGAAGACGCCGGCTTTAAGAGAGTGCGCAAACTCGAAGCGCCGGGACCGTCGCCGATCATTCTGGCAACAAAACCGTAGCAGTGGCGAATTACGAATCTGCTTCTCATCCGCGCCTCGAACTGTTTTCATTTACTAGATGAAAAAATCGAAAACGAAGTCGCGCTCAGCACCAAAAGTCCGACCCGCGGCAAGAAATTCCGAGCGAAATGTTCCCTACCGTAAACCGGCGCTTCGCAGCGACGCCTTCGCCAGGGCTCTGATCGATGCAAAAGCGTGTCTTAACGATTCTGCGACTCTGTTGGCGCTTTTCAACGACGCAGCGAAAAAGGCAGCGGCAGTGCCGAGGGAACCGTTCAAAGAATATTGGCCTTACCTGCAAACCATGCTGCGATTAGTGCGCGCCTATCATCGCGGCGAATACGATCGAATTCCTGACAACTCACTGTTGTGGATTGTTGCTGCGCTCAGTTATCTGATTGATCCATTCGATTTGATTCCGGACGCAACGCCGGTCCTCGGCTTCGTCGACGATGCGACCGTCATCGAGTTTGTCACCGACAAAAGCCGCCAAACGCTGGACGATTTCATGATGTGGGAAACCGCCGCACTGTAGGCGACACAATTTGTGAGCCGCTCGCACGGGCGAGGTGGTTGCAGGATTAAACCATTAGCAGCGCCGGGTTTTCCAGCAGGTGCCGCAATTCCTTGAGATAATCGGCGCCGAGCGCGCCGTCGATGACGCGATGGTCGCAGCTCATCGTTATGGACATGCGATGACCGACCATCACTTGATCGCAGTCGTCAACGACCGGGATTTTCGCGAGTTTGCCCACAGCGAGAATAAACCCCTGGGGCGGATTGATAACCGCGGAGAAACTGTCGATGCCCAGACCGCCGAGGTTTGAGACGGTGAATGTGCCGCCCTGAAATTCTTCCGGTTTCATTCTCTTGTTACGGGCGCGATGCGCGAGATCCTTCGCTAACGAGCTAATCTCGCGAAGCGATTTGTCTTGCGCCGCGCGAACGACCGGTGTCAGCAGTCCGTCGTCAATCGCAACCGCAACGCCGAGATCGACGTCCGCGTACTGAACAATTGCGTCGTTGTCGAATGAAGCATTCACACGCGGCACCTTCACTGCAGCCATCACTGCGGCTTTCAAAACAAAATCGTTCACCGTGATCTTCGCTGCATCCGCGCCTTCGCCCGCGGATTTCAATTCCTCGCGTGCCTCCATGAGCGGCCCCGCATTAATGTCGATCGTGAGATAGAAGTGTGGAACTGGACCGAGACTTTCGACGAGCCGTTGCGCGATGACTTTGCGCATGCCAGAAAGTTGAATCCGCGTTGACGTTGGAGCCGGGACGCCCTCGTCCCGATCACGTCCGACGCGGGGACGCGCCGGCTCTACGGATTTCATTTTCCCCGCAGCGCGGACGTCGGTTTCGGTGACACGTCCGTCCGGGCCTGTTCCTTTTACCGTGGAAAGATCAACACCCAATTCCCCGGCGAGCCGGCGGGCAACAGGCGACGCTTTCACGCGGGGTTCTTCGGATTTCTGTTCTCTCGCCTGAGGCTTTTGTGGTGTCGTCTCAACTTGGGCGGCTGGCACAGGTGCCCCTGCATTTTTTTTCTGCGGCGGCGCAGTTTCTGTTTCTGCGGTCTCTGCCGGGGCAGGTTTTTCTGTTTCTGCTTGCGGCTTCTCTTCTGACACGGCTTCCGTCTTCTTTTTCCGCGCTGGCGTCTCCTCTTTCGGTGCGTCCTCACCTTGCCCGCGGATGAACCCGATTTTATCGCCGACATTCACCTTGCCGCCTTCCGGCACATAAATTTCGGTGAGCGTTCCGTCCTCAGGTGACTCCCATTCCATGGTCGCCTTGTCCGTTTCGATCTCGGCGAGCACTTCGCCAGCCGAGACCTGATCACCCTTCTTTTTTTTCCATGCGACAAGAGTGCCTTCGGTCATCGTGTCGCTCAGTTTTGGCATCTGGATTTCAGGCATAATTACAACTGAAGGTTTTTACGCGTAGCAGACCCGTTTCACTGCGGTCACGAGTTTTTCAGCGTTTGGCAGGACAGCATGTTCCAGGTGTTCATTGTATGGCATCGGAATGTCTTCCTGTGACACGCGCAGAACCGGCGCATCCAGCTCGTCGAAAATCTCCTTTTGAATCCGATAGCAAATTTCTGCGCCGACACCGCAGAACGGATGGTCCTGTTCAACAATCACCACACGATGCGTCTTGGCGACAGAGTCGAAGATCGCCTTCTCGTCCAGCGGCTTAATCGAGCGCAGATCAATGATCTCTGCGGAAATGTTTTCCTCTTCTAGTTGCGCCGCGACCTTCAGCGCGATCGGAACCGTCTGTGCGTAACAAACGACGGTGACATCGCTGCCTTCGCGTTTCACCTCCGCTTCACCCAACGGAATAAGCAATTCTTCATCGGGCGGCTCGACCATTCCTTTGGAGCTGTAAAGCAGTTCCGCTTCGAGGACTAACACCGGGTTGTCGTCGCGCACCGCAGTTTTTAACAAGCCCTTGGCATCGCGCGGCGTCGCTGGTGTACAAACTTTCAGGCCGGGAACACTGGCATAAAGATTCTCTGTGGCGTGCGAATGCGTCGCTCCAAGTTGATGCGCGGGACCGTTCGGTCCACGGAACGTAATCGGGATATTAAATTGGCCGCCGGACATCATGAACATGTTTGGCGCATTGTTCACCACCTGGTCGAAAGCCACGAGCGAAAAGCTGAATGTCATGAATTCAATAATTGGGCGCAGCCCGACCATCGCCGCGCCAATGCCCAAACCGGCAAACCCGTTTTCGCTAATCGGGGTATCGATGATGCGTCTCGGGCCGAAGCGCTCCAGCAATCCAGCGCTCACTTTGTACGCTCCCTGATATTCAGCCACTTCCTCTCCCATTAGGAAAACGTTCGGGTCACGCTCGATCTCTTCAGCGAGCGCTTCATTCAACGCCTGGCGATACGTAATTTCTCTCATGCGCTTCTTTGAGATGGAGCCGGCTCGCCATCGCGCCGCTCTTCTACCGCGGGCTGAGGGCGGTCCGTCTCCATCGCTCCATTGAAATACACGTAATCGTGGAGTTTCCCGACTGGTAGCTCCACACTTTCTTCGGCGAACTTTACTGCGGCCAGCACAGCTTCCTTGGCGCGCTTGTCCAGCTGATCGAACCGTTCGTTGGTCAATTTTCCCTCGCGGGTAAGCTGCGCGCGTAGACGAATGATCGGATCATCAAGACGATATTTCTCCAGTTCGTCTTTAGTCCGGTAACTTGCAGGATCAGACATGGAATGGCCGCGATAACGATACGTGCGCACCTCTAAAAACGCCGGATGTGATTCTTTGCGGATGGATTCGGCAACTTCAGCGACTTTGTCGCGCACCTCGCGGAAGTTCATTCCATCGACGATCTCGCCGGGAATATCGTAACCCTCCGCGCGATCCACGATCTGCTTGAGCGATGTTGATCGTTTCACCGATGTGCCCATGGCGAAAAGATTGTTCTCGCAAATGAAAATGATCGGCAGCTTGTACAACGCGGCGAGATTCAAGGCTTCGTGGAACGATCCTTGATTGATCGCGCCGTCGCCGAAGAAGCAAAGCGTGACTCGATCTTCGCCCCGGTACTTGATTGCAAACGCCAACCCAACTCCCAATGGGACATGCGCGGCGACTATCGCGTGGCCGCCGTACATGTTGTGTCGCTTGTCAAAAAAATGCATCGACCCACCGAGGCCGCGCGAGCAGCCGGTCTCTTTTCCAAAGAGCTCCGCCATGCATGCGTTCACACTTGTGCCACGAGCCAGGGCATGCCCGTGATCACGGTAAGCAGTAATTACGTAATCATCCGGCCGCACGGCAGCGATTGCCCCGACCACGACGGCTTCCTGTCCAATGTAAAGGTGGCAAAAACCGCCAATCTTCTGCGCTTGATACTGCTGACTGGCGCGTTCTTCAAAGCGCCGGATCAACAGCATTAGCGAGAGCATCTCGACTTCGTCGCGCTGCTCCACCGGCTGCATAATCAGTTATCCGGTGGCAACAGGACGCAACTCCGAAGCGCTTTCCCGCGATCGCCCCATGCTTCGGCCGGCGTTCATGCAAACGATAAAAAGACCGGTAAAAATTAAATCGCTAACGAGTGAATTGCGGAAAAACATCCAAGTCGGTGTCGCGCTGTATTGAGGCAAACCAATGGTCAGCGACTGAATCAGCCCGGCGAAATTTTTCGCGTACCCAGGGTCGCTCAACCACGAGAACGTATTCGTGACGACGTAGAACATCGTGGAAGCAACGATCGATGCAGGCAAAAGCGTCTTCAGTGACGCTCGGCTCTGCAAAAGAAGTCCGAGGCATCCGACGAGCGCCAGCGCGCCGTAACGGACGAGAATCTGCGGATCGAGCAGCGGCGCGCCATAGCGAACATTAATGATGACGTCGGAAATTAACAACGTCAGCAGCGGCACCGAGAACTTGTATTTTCTGGGGAAATAAGCAGCGCTACACAAAGCAATCGCGGCGAGTGGCGCGAAGTTAGAAAGCCAGCCCGCTCCGGAATGAATCAGTAAACCTGTCGTGACGCGATAAACGACGACTGACAAGACGAGTAGAAGCGCGGGAATCATTCCACAGAATCTATCCGGTCACTGAGTATTGCAACGAGCATTTGGAACTCGTCATTCCGAGCGCAGTGGAGGAATCCCGTAGCACGACTGAAAGTGAACTTTCGCGGATCCTTCGACTCCGCTGAGGGTGGCAACCTGTTTATTTCGCCGCGGAAAGCGTCTTGTTCAGCCGCGCCTTGTGACGATTGGCGGCGTTGCGGTGAATGACTCCACCTTTGGCTGCTTTGTCGATAGCAGAAATCGCCGCGCGGATCTGTTCGGGCGTTCGCTCGGACGCTAAACGGATTTGCTTTTGCTGTCTGCGCAGGTGCGTCTTAACGCTTCGGTTATGCGCCGCTCGTTTGATCGTCTGTCGGGCACGTTTACCGGCTGATTTAGTGTTGGCCATCGGCTATCAGGAAGTTATTGAACGAACTCTGCGCTTTTATAAGCGTTTGTTCGTTGCGAGTTTCGCTTTTTGCCGGGCGCCGGCAAGAGTTCCAGCCGTCCGCATTTGTTCCACGCTGAGTGAGCTGGAAGGTGGCATCGCAAGCATGGCGGCACTTATCTGCGGAGGCGGCTGCGGCGTTACGTTTGCAGCCTTCGCGGCAGTTATCTCTGCTGGCGGCTGCGCCGTTACCTTTGCAACTTTCGTGGCTGCTATCTGCGGTGGCGCCTGCGCTATCTTTGCACCCTTCGGGGGAGTTATCTGCGATGCTGGCTCCTGCGTTACCCTTGCGAGATTTGTGGAGGCTATCGGCGCCGGCGACGTTGTGTTTGTAGCGACTACACCGCCGCTCATTTCCTGACGCGGCTTCATTTTTTCCATTTTTGGCAACCGGTCAGGAATAATCTGCACTACAGCTCCGACTGGAAGTTGGTCGTAAAGCTCGGCGACGTCCTTCGATTTCATGCGGATGCAGCCGTAACTTGCCGGGCGACCAATTTTGTTTTCCTCGGGCGTGCCGTGAATATAAATGCAACGTTGAAACGCATGCGCGTTCTGCGCTTCGAGTCCGCGCAGCCAGATGATGCGCGTGGTAATCGGGTCGCGACCAGGGGCGTTGGGCTGAAGAACTTCACCAGTCAACCGCCGCTTATGAAAAACAGCGCCGACTGGCACGTTGTCACCGATCTTTTTTTCCACCGCCAGATAACCGAGTGGAGTGGTCATTCGTCCCCACGCGTCGCCCAAGCCGAACATCGACGTTGATATCGGATACGTCGCCACTTTGCTGCCATTGCGCAAAAGCACCAGTTTCTGATCACGGACACTAATGATCACCTGGTTCGAAGTGTCTAGTGGCGCGATCGCAAACGCGGAGGTAACTGAGACTATACTAAAAATGAATGCAACGGGCCTAAGCATTGGCCGAATCTTTTACTCGACAATTGCGATTTGTCACGCGGGAATTGTGGCCCGCGCCCGTGAATTGCCAAGATTAAATTTTGACCAACCACTCAAGAAGGAGCTGAGACACACGTACAGAAATCCTGCCTGAAACATTACCAAAAACGGCACCGACAAAAATTGCCGATGCATAATGGCATAGACTACGAAGTAGCTAAAATAGATGGCAAATGCCAGCTCCGCGAGGGGGAGCGCCGACTTGAGCGGCCGGTACTTACAGCTCCGCCATGGCTGTGACTTGCGTTCGATTCCGTACTTTGGCGTCCGCGTGAAATCGGATTGGTGGTTGATCATCGCTTCGAGCACAGCTCGTGCGTTGTTAAGCGAGAGACCAATTCCTAATGCAAGCAAACATGGGAGAAAAAGCAGATCTTTGATCCACGTTCGGGGATACAACTCGCGCTGGGCACAAATGTAAAAAAGTCCGACCGAGGCCGATGCTGCGAGAAACATCGGAATATCGACTAGCAGTGTGCGAAGCCAGCCAACTGGAGGTCCACCAGTGGCAGGATATAAAAGGACGCAAAGCATTGCCAGCAGCAGGTATGCGAAATTCGACATCAGGTGCCCGGTCGCTTCCAGCTTTATTCGAAAGGGCAAATGGCTGCGCCAAACGCTCGGCAACAATTTCTTGCAGGTCTGGACTGAACCTTTCGTCCAGCGATGCTGCTGAGACTTGAACCCATTCATATCCACCGGCAGTTCCGCCGGAGTAACCACGTCGGAGAGATAAATGAACTTCCAGCCGGCGAGTTGCGCTCGATAGCTCAGATCGAGGTCCTCACACAACGTATCGTGCTGCCACCCCCCGCTCTGTTCGATACATGAACGGCGCCATAAACCAGCTGTCCCGTTGAAATTAAAAAAGCGGCCGCTGCGGCTACGCGCGATTTGCTCAAGCAAAAGATGTCCATCCAAAAATATCGCCTGCATGCGTGTGAGCAATGAATAGCCGCGATTCAAATGTCCCCATCGCGTTTGAATCATTCCTACAGTTGGATCGGTAAAGAAATGAACGGTCCGTTTTAGCAAGTCTTTCTCCGGAACAAAATCGGCGTCGAGGATGCAAAGAAACTCGCCTTCGGCAGCAGCGGTTCCTCCCGCCAGGGCCCCAGCCTTAAAGCCGGTCCGGTCAGTACGATGGATTCGCTGGACGTTGAAACCTCGCCCGCGCAATTCCTCAGCACAGGCTGCAGTGATATCGCGTGTTTCATCCGTTGAATCGTCGAGCACCTGGATTTGCAGAAGCTCCTGCGGATAATCGAGTTCGCTTACGGAACGGAGCAGCCGCTCGGCAACATAAACTTCATTGAAAATCGGTAACTGCACCGTCACCTTCGGGAGTTTCTCAAAGTAGCGGGCCGGAACCGGCGGCCGCTTACGATTTTTCAAATACAAATAAATGATGAAATAGCGATGGATCCCATAAGCAGAAAGCCCGAGGAGCACGCTTAAGTAACAGGTCGACCAGATAATATGTCCGATGCTTTCTTGCATGGAGATTGCTATGGCTGCGAATAGATGACGCAGTCAGGCCGACATGATGCTAATTCCATCAGTTGCGTCAATCCAAAAATCAAACGGCTGCCGGTGAAACGCCGTCACATCGTGTTGATATACAGCACTCTCTTATCGGTTCGCAATTGCGACGCCAATCGGTTTGGCGATATCGCTGTTCTCCGGGGACTGTGCATCTGAAAATCGGCCGACTCTCCGGCGGCAATTCCTCCTTGCCTCAGACGAGCAGCAGGTTGACGGTGGCTCAGTCGGTTTTCTGCTGAACACCGGCGTTTTTATTGGGAATTTTCATGACGAAACGAAGGCGCGAGCGTTTCGAGCGTTCAAAGATCATTGTTCCGATTCTGCTGGCAGGATGGATTCCTTCCGTCCTAACGCTGATCGTTTCCTACACCATCCTGCGCGACACGTTGGAATCACGCATTTTGCGAGACCGGCAAACGCTGGTGCAATTGCTCGGGCACGTGGTCAGAACCGATCTCAGCCGTAGCAGTGAAATTATCAACTATTACGAGAGTCTCCCTGACGTCGCCCGGATTTTCAGTTCGCCAAATCCCGCCCCGGCTGCCCAACAGTGGGTCAACTCCGCCTTCTATTCACATCCAAACGTTGATGGGATGTTTCTCGCTGGGCCAGAAGGGACTTTGCTCGCATCAATTCCCAACACGCCAGAGATGGTGGGCAAAGACTTTGGGGCGAATTATTGGCGTGAAGAAGCAACTGCTTCGGAGCAACCGGTCGTGTCGTCGATACATCCCAGGTCCTCCGATAACCGCGTTGTAGCCAACATTGTCGCCGCTATTCGCTCCCCTGACAGGAGGCTTCTTGGATTCGTCGGCGACTCGGTTCTTATAGAGAGAATTGGCAAGCGACTGTCTGCTATCGACTTTTCCGACCACTTCGTTTTCCAAGTGCTCGACCAAAAGGGTGCGGCGCTTTTCTCAAACGAATTCAAACCAAATCCAGATACGACGGCGCCTGAGAGTAGCGAGTTACTCAACAAAATCGGCCAAAGGAAGAGTGGCCACTTCGAATACCGCAACAACCTTTATTCCTTCAGCCGCATCGAGTCGACCGGATGGGTGGCATTAGTGGAGCAACCGCTCGCTGTTGCGTACAAACCGGTCCATGATCTTCTCGAGCGCATGACGCTCTTAACCGCATGGCTGGTTGTTCTGACGGGTGTCTTTGCATGGTTGGGCAGCCGGTTCTACGAACGCCAACTGGAATCAAAACAGCAACTCGAACGCGAGGTCATCTTCAACGAGAAAATGCTCGCGAACATGCCTGGCGGTATCGCTCTAGTTGATCCTGTTTCTCGCCGGTTTCTGCATGCCAACGATGCATTTGCCAGGATGGCTGAACGTTTCGGAGATCTGCCGCCGGGTCGCGATATTACCGAAATCAGCTGCGATGATGTAAAGATTGCGCCACCAGGGGCAGTTGAACGGGTGCTTAACTTTGGAACGCCGTTTCAACTGATCGAGCATCCGTTGAAAAATAAGTCGGGCGTGACGCATTTTCTCGACATCAACCTGCTGCGACTGCAAGGAGCAAAGGAAACCGTTCAAGGCGTGCTTTATCTGGTGGAAGAAAAGACGCGCGATGTCACGCTGCGCCAGGAATTGATTGCCGCAAACGCAGCGAAGGACCAATTCCTGGCACAACTATCTCACGAGTTGCGAAGTCCTCTCACGCCTGTAATCGCCATGGTGGGAGAACTCGAAGCCGAGGTGCCGGATTCCAAGCCCGTCCGAGAAGCGCTTGAAGTCGTCCGTCGAAACGTCGAATTGGAAGCGCGTCTCATCGATGACTTGCTGGACATCACTCGCATCTCGAAAGGCAAACTCCAGCTGAGCTTCGAACCGATTTCCATCCATCAAATCCTCCAGCGCGCTTACGAGATATGCCGTGCCGAAATCGAGGCAAAAGACCTCGAAGTGAACTTCGCACTTCGCGCGCATCGTACGTATGTGGAAGGCGATCCAGCACGCTTGCAGCAGGTTTTTTGGAACCTGATCAAAAACAGTGTCAAGTTCACCCCGGAAAAAGGACGCATTAGCATCGAAACTTTGAATCCGGTGCCCGACAAAATCGAGGCGCGCGTTACCGACACCGGCATTGGCATTGAGCCCGAGACGATCGACAAGATCTTTGACGCATTTGAACAGGGACAGAGTGATATCACCCGCCGGTTTGGCGGACTCGGGCTTGGCCTGACCATTTCAAAGACGTTGATCGACGCGCATGGTGGAAACATTCGCGTCCAAAGTTCCGGGAAAAATCAGGGTGCGACTTTTACAGTCGAACTAAGCACCATTGAAAGCCCGATTGAGCGCGATGGGCACGGGCAGGATCAACCAATTGACCGGAAACCGGATGCCGCTGTTGTCAATCATCGGCGCGTCCTGCTGGTTGACGACCATTACGACACCTGTCTCGGCATGAAGAGAATGTTGGAACGTCGCGGCTATCAGATAACTGTAGCCCATTCCGCGGAGCAGGCTGTGGAGCAAGTGCGCACACAAGAATTCGACCTGCTCATCAGCGACATCGGATTGCCCGACCGCAGCGGCTATGAATTAATGCGCGAGGTGCGACTCAACACACGTTTACCGGGAATCGCTTTGAGCGGCTTCGGAAGCGAACAGGATATCAATCAAGCTAAGGAAGCAGGGTTCGCTGAACATCTTACGAAGCCGATTAATTTTGAGCGCCTGGAGAAAACGATCGAAAGTTTGCTCTCGTAACTCGAGCGGCAGGACAATCCATTCTGCGAATCTAAGTCGCAGGTTCCCAATCGTCCGATCAGATCCAGTTATTCGCCAGCGTGTGCGCCGACCTCTGCGTTCACCCTTCGCTCTTCCGCTTCTTTTAATTGCCTGGAGAGCTTTTCCACGCGTTGCCGCATGATTTTACCCGCCTTGAACTTCACCGTCGCACGCGGCGGAATTACGAAACTGCTCCCCGGTTGATTTGGATTTCGTCCGATCCGCGGTCTGGTAAGGCGCGGGAGGAACACGCCGAAGTTTCTCAACTCAACCGGGATATTATTGGCCAGGCTGTCTGTGATTTTATCGAGAGTCTTTTGCACCACATCGAAGACCTGATGCTGAACCATCCCAGTCTGATTGCTGATCGACACCACAATGTCGCGCTTGGTTAATTTCGCCATATCTAATTTAGTATTCGTTCCTTGTGACTCCGTTGGTGGCCAAAATGAAGCACAAAAAGGCGATTTTTTGAATTCGGAGCTTCAACGCTTCAATTAGTGACGTTAGGCGAGGTGCGCCGTCGCCACTGTTCGCGAGGAGGCGGCGCGGCATAATGTTGCGGAGCAATCTCGTGCGCGGTCCGGAAATGAACTTTCGCCACGTCGCGCAGCGCCTGCGGGCCGTTCAGTTCGACTAGCTTTTTTGCAGTCTCCTTCACCCCGGAAGACACGCCGCGTTCCAAACGCATACCGACTTCTTTGCCTTTGCGTTCGAGCCAATTGATGAATCCCTCACGGGCTATGATCGATGCCGCCGCCACAGCGATGTCAGATTCCGCTCGCGGCCTTTGTTCAAGAACAATGTTACGTCCATGCCTCATCAAGGACTCCTTGATTACGCGTGCGTCGGCGAACTGGTCCGATAACGACCGCGGGCAGTCCGGTTTTCGCGCCAGCAAATTCTCGATCACCCGCGCGTGCCCCCACCCCAGAAGACGATTCAAATTGGCAAACTTTTCGTATAAATCATTGTACTTGGCCGGGCCGATCAGAACGATTTCTACCAGACCTTGTGAAGTTTTTCGAATTGTGTCCGCCAGCGCACGAATCCGCGCATCGGAGCTGATCCGCTTGCTATCTACGACGCCGCCGTCGAGAAGCTTCCGCGCGATACCCCGATCAACGTAAACCCCAGAAATCACCAAAGGTCCGAAGAAATCGCCCTTCCCGCTTTCGTCCACGCCGAAATGCGGCTCGAACATTTCAGGCGAGTGCACTTCTTCATAACCTAGTTTCGCTTCACCGAGAATCTTCGGCTCGAGTTCGAACTGCACGAATTCCTCCAGCCCGCGACCCTGCACCAGCACCTTTGGTCCTTTCTCGTACACCGCCACGCTTAACTTGTTCTTTTGCGCAAAAAAAATGGTCCAATCCTTCGGGGAGAACTCGAATCCTGACTCCTCGAGCAAACCGCGAAGCTTTCCTACTTGATCATGGGAAAGTAGATGCGTGTAAGAATTCATTTCGGAAAACGCCGAACGCTCAACGCTCAACGCCTAATCCTCAACTCGGAATTCGCCATTGGACGTTCAGCGTTGGGCGTTGGACGTTCGCTGCCAAACAGTGACACCGCCAGAAAACCTTGCCGTTTTTCGCCACTCTCTTGTTCGCTGGTATCGTCGCAACGGGCGCGATCTGCCTTGGCGCCGGACCCGCGATCCGTACGCAATCCTCGTTTCCGAGTTCATGCTGCAGCAGACGCAGGTCGCGACTGTGATTCCGTATTATGACAAGTGGCTTTGCAGGTTTCCGGATTTCGCCTCACTGGCGCGCGCTTCGGAAAACGAGGTGCTTCGCGCGTGGCAAGGCCTCGGCTATTACGCTCGCGCGCGAAATCTCCACGCCACCGCAAAAACCGTTATGAATCGACATGACGGAAAATTCCCCCGTCGAGTCGAGCAAATGCGACAACTTTCGGGAATCGGGAAATACACCGCGCATGCAGTGGCCAGCTTTGCCTTTGATGAACCGGTTCCGATCGTCGAAGCGAACACCGGTCGCGTTTTAGCCCGACTTTTCGATTTGCGCGAATCGATCGATTCCAATCGGGGCCGCCGCCTCCTTTGGCAACACGCAGCGAGTGTTCTCCCGAAAACCGATGCCGCGACTTTCAACTCTGCACTCCTCGATTTTGGCGCGCTCATTTGCATTCCCCGAAAGCCGAGGTGCGATGTGTGCGCAGTCAAAAATTTTTGCCGCGCAAAACATCCGGATGCACTCCCAATAAGGAAGTCGCGACCGGAAACCAAACGACTCATAGAGATGCATGCATTAATCATTAGGCGCGGCCGGATTCTACTCGAGCAATCCCGCCATCGTTGGCGCGGCATGTGGATTTTGCCGCCGCTCGTTATTGACTGCTTGGAACAGTCGCGTGTTGAGCGCAGGCCAATTTACGAGTCCGTGTTTCCGTTCACCCATCATCGAGTCACTCTTTCTGTGTATCGCCGCTCCGCACCAAAGCGAATCGCTTCCGGACAGGAGTGGTTTGGATCGATCGAAGAGGTCGCAATGCCTTCACCGCACCGGCGCGCGATCGACGCGCTGCCGGAAGGACGCCGATTTTCAGTGCAACATGAGCAGCGCACAAGTCCCAGCAACGGTAGTTAAAATCGTGATGGGAATGCCAAATCGTGCGTAATCCCAGAAGCCAATTTCCAGATGTTCCCGCGCGGATTCCACAACGATCATGTTCGCGACCGAACCGATGATTGTAAGGTTGCCGGCGAAGGTCGTCGCCAGCGCGAGCACTTTCCACATCAACGCAGGATCCGCGAAATGTGGAATCCATTTACCGGCCACGAGAACAAAGGGCACATTGGAAAAAACGTTTGAGCCAGCCACGGCGAACCAACTCAAATTCCAAGCCTGCGGTGTCGCGTGGGCTCCGAACATCGGCTGCAGATGGCGATAAATCGCGTCGGGCAACCCTGTGTCGCTCAGTCCCTCGACGACGACAAATAACGCCGCAAAAAAGACAAGCAAATGCCAATCAACAAGCTTTAGGACCTCATGCGTATCGCGGCGCGCGAGTACCATCACCAGCGCCGCGCCGGCAAGCGCTGTCCATGCCAGGTTTAAGCCGGCAAGAAAACAGAGGAAGATCGACACGAAAACTATGCATACGATCGCGAACAGACCGCGGTCGAGCTTCTGAATCGGATGAGGTTCCCGGCTAATCGCAGCCGCGCGCAGCACTTTGCGAAAACCGAAACTCACAATCCCAAAATTGATCGCCAACCCAACGAGCGCAGCCGGCGCGAGCGATCGCGCGAATTCGGAAAACGGGATGCGCGAGAAGTGCCCGATGATCATGTTTTGAGGATTTCCAACCAGCGTCGCCACGCTGCCGATATTGGCGCTGGTCGCGAGTGCGATGAGAAACGGCAACAGCGGAAGTTTACCGCGACGGATGACGGCAACCACCAACGGCGTCAGCATCAAACAAATCGTATCGTTGACCAGCAACGCTGATAAGATTCCCGAGATAAGCGTCAGAAAAAGCAACAGTCGTTGCGGCGTGTGCGAGAACTTTAGGACGACGTCAGCCGCCCATTCGAAAAAGTGTGCGAGGTAAAGATACGCCGAGATAAGCATCATCCCGAGCAACAGGACCAGCGTGTCGTAGTTGACCGCGTGATACGCGCGTTCCGGCGTCATCACGCCAGTCGAAACCATCAATACCGCACCGAGCAAAGCAGCAGCTGGCCGATTCAAAGGCAGAATCTTGAGCTGTCGCCCACTGATCAGCACATACGTAATAGCAAAGATAACCGTCGCGACGATTTCCTTTTGCCACTGATTCACGGGCGTCCATAACGGATGGCGTGGCGCTTTTCAATTCACGTGCCGCGCTGTGGTTTCCAGTCAGGGTTGAGCGTTGAAACGTTTACGTTTCTCTGCGATAAGCTTTGCACTGAGATATGCGAAGCATGACTGGATACGGTCGCGGCGAGACCGACCACGACGGAACGAAATTTACTGTGGAGCTAAATTCCGTGAACCGGAAACAGAGCGACGTCGTGGTTAATTTGCCACGTGATCTCGTTGAGCTTGAACCGCGCATTCGCCAGACAATCAATGAAAGCATTTCGCGCGGTCGCACGAACGCGACGGTCAGTCTTCATAGCGGCGCCAACGGCGCGCGGACGCTCGCGCTCAACACGGAACTCGCCCGTTCGTATCACGAAGCGATGCGCTCATTGCAAAAGGAATTGAATGCGCCGGGGGACATCACCATCGCCACCATCCTCCAAGCGCCCGGCGTAATGCGGTTCCCGGAAGAAGCGCTGGATCCCGAAGGTACATGGCCGGCAGTCGAACGCGCTCTGCGTGCCGCGCTCGCAGATCTGATCAAAATGCGCGTACGCGAAGGCAAACATTTGGCCAAAGATTTGATTCACCGTCTGAAAGCAATTCGAAAAAAACTCAAAGAAGTCCGGGCACTGCATCCCGATGTGGTGAAACGGTATCGCGCGGCGCTACTCGATCGGATACAAAAAGCCGGGCTACCGCTGCCTAACGAGGATGAGCGCGTCTTGAAAGAGATTACGTTTTTTGCCGATCGCGCTGATGTATCGGAAGAGCTAACGCGGCTCGAAAGTCACCTTGCTCAATTTGCCCATCATTTGCGGAGCAAAGAGCCGGTTGGGCGCACACTGGAATTCATCACACAGGAGATTTTCCGAGAACTCAACACCCTCGGAGCGAAAGCGAATGACGCTGCAATCTCCCAACGCGTCATCGGCTGCAAAGCCGAATTGGAAAAGATCCGTGAGCAAATTCAAAATCTTGAGTAAGCAATCCTTTGGCCGAAATGCAGTCGAATCGCAGCACACCGGAGCGCGATCTGTTGAAGCGAGCGTTCTCTAAGTCATGTTGAGCGAAGCGAAACATCTCTGAATATTCGCTTGGTGACGGAAGAAAGAAGTAGTCTGAGATGCTTCGCTTCGCTCAGAATGACAAGCTAATGAAAATCAGCCGGCACGGAATCCTCTTCGTCATTTCCGCTCCATCGGGCGCGGGAAAGACCACTGTCGTTCAAGCTCTGAGAAAGACCGGGAACTTTTTTTATTCCGTCTCCTGCACGACGCGGGCACCACGCAGCGGCGAGACTGACGGCACCCATTATCACTTTCTTTCACACGCAGATTTTCTCGCAAAACTGGAAGCCCGCGATTTTCTGGAGCACGCACAGGTGCACGGGGATTATTACGGCACCTTACGCGAGCCTGTGTTGTCGAATCTGAAAAACGGTGTCGACATTCTGATCGACATCGACACGCAAGGTGCCGCGACAATCCGCAATTCCGACGATCCGATTGTTCGCCAGGCGTTGGCGGACGTTTTCATCATGCCTCCTGACATTGAAGAATTGCGGAGGCGATTGATGAAACGCGGGACCGAAACGGCGCAGCAGATCGAGTCGCGTCTCGCCACCGCCGCGAGAGAAATGGAATTATGGCGCGATTACCGGTACACTATCGTCAGCGGTTCAGTCGATGAAGATCTCAAAAACGTCCGGAATGTCATGTCTGCCGAAACGTTCTTGAGCAGGCGGCTGACGCTACATTGATCGATATGGGTGCAACGGAGAAAAATTCGAGACGTAAGTTGGAGAAAAGCAATCCTCAAAAAGTAGTGGACATTCCTGCTGGCAGGAAATCGGTCGTGCTCGGGATCACTGGATCAATAGCCGCGTACAAATCCGCAGAGCTTGCAAGCGTGCTGGTCAAACAAGGGCATGAGGTTTTCGCCGTGATGACACACGACGCGAGCGAATTTATTTCACCGCTCACGTTGCAGACGCTGTCGAAAAATCCGGTGATGACGAGCTTCTTCGACGAAAAAGAAAGCTGGCGACCGGGGCACATTGATCTTGCGGACCGCGCGAACCTGCTTCTGATCGCGCCAGCTACTGCGCACATAATCGCCGAGCTCGCGCAGGGTCTGGCGGGTCATCCTCTAGCGGCGATCGCGCTCGCCACTCGCGCGCCGATTCTGGTCGCACCAGCGATGAACGGAAAAATGTGGGCGCATCCTGCGACGCAGGACAATGTGGAAAAACTCAAAGCGCGCGGCGTCGAATTCATCGGGCCGGAAGAAGGAATGCTGGCGTGCGGATACGAAGGACTCGGCCGATTGTGGAAAGTGAATGACATCGCGTTCCGTGCGGAATTTCTCCTTACCCGGCACGACAAACTGATCGCGTGACATTTCTCATCACCGCCGGTCCGACGCGCGAACCGATCGATCCAGTTCGTTACATCTCCAACCGGTCGTCCGGAAAAATGGGTTATGCCATCGCAGAAGCCGCATTGGATGCCGGACATGACGTCATTCTCATTTCCGGTCCGGTCAATCTTGCGCCGCCGCGCAAAGCCAAATTCATCTCCGTTTCGACAAGTGACGAAATGTTTGATGCCGTTCACCAACACGCGAACAGCTCCGACGTTTGCGTTCTCTGTGCTGCGGTGGCGGATTACAAGGCGGCTCAGGTCTCGCCGGTGAAAATTAAAAAACACAACGCCGAATTTTCGTTGGAATTAATGCCGACACGCGACATTCTCCAGTCGTTAGGCGTGCGACACACTGGCGAATTTCTTCTCGTCGGCTTTGCAGCGGAAACGGATAACATCGAAGCAAATGCCACGAAAAAGCTGCGCGAAAAGAATTGCGACATCATCGTCGCGAATGATGCGCGTATCGGAATGGAAACCGACGAAAATGAGTTGCTGATTCTGTTTCGTAACGGCGAAACGAGGAAAACTTCGCGTGCGCCAAAAACATTTCTCGCGCACGAGCTGGTGAAAATTTTTTCAAAATCACAACAAAAAAGTTTGACAAAAAAAATGTGATGATTACTGAACGCACATAAGTGAAGTCATTCCCAACTCTTCACAATGCCCCGCGCGTTGCGGATTGAAAGGGGGGAATTAGTCGATGGCAAAGAAAAAAGCAGCAAAGAAAAAAACAGCGAAGAAAAAGAGGCATTAAGCCCGTCGCTGTATTAACGGCCCCGAATTTCTTCGGGGTCACAACCCTAACTTCAACCCGGGAGGAGAAATTTATTTCCCTCCCGGTTTTTTTTCTACGCGCTGTCATTCCGAGCAAAGTCGAGGAACCGCGCGGCAAAACTTTTAACGGTACTCCGCGGGATCCTTCGACTCCGCTTCGCTTCGCTCAGGATGACAAATCGGTTTTCAATCGTGCACTTTGTATTCTTTGTGCGACGTAATCCTTCCCGATGAAGCATTATCTCGATGCAGCGGAGAACGCCGCCCGCGCTGCCGGCAAATTATTGCGCGAAAATTTTCAGCGCCAGCTGCGAGTTAAGTCGATGGCGGCGCACGACATCAAATTGGAGATCGATGTTCAGGCGCAGGAGTTAATTGGCAAATTGCTTCTCGATGAATTTCCCGCGCACGCGCTTTACGGGGAAGAAGGGATCGGAGGAGATCAATCCAGCGATCATCAATGGATTGTCGATCCGCTGGATGGAACGGTGAATTATTTCTACGGCATTCCTCATTTTTGCGTTTCCATTGCGCTGCGCCTGCACAAGAAACTCGTCGTTGGCGTGATTTACGACCCGATTCGCAATGAGATGTGGACTGGACAACGAGACCAGGTTTCGACACTGAACGGAACTCCGATCCATGTGAGCGATCGCGCGGAGCTCGCCGAAGCCGTTATCTCGATCGGCCTCGCCAAAACCGGAGAGACCATCAACACGAATTTTCCTCTGCTTGAGCAAATGATTCATCGCGTGCGCAAATGTCGCGTGCTCGGCAGCGCGGCGCTGGACATGGCGTACGTCGCGTGCGGACGACTCGACGCATACGTTGAAACGGGAATCAGTTTGTGGGACATCGCCGCGGGTTTGCTCCTGGTTGAAAACGCCGGTGGAACTGTCGATCTTCGCCCGCGCGAGAAGATGAAAGACAAATACAGCATCGTTGCCTCAAATGGTCTGATCGATTTGAAAATCTGATCAATGACGAAGCTCGAATGACGAATTAATGACGAAGCACGAAGCCCCGGAAAAAGGGATAATCAAATGTTTGCACGCTGTAGCATCCCCTGCGTTCAGCGGACTTCGACATTCGTCATTTGGATTTCATTCGTCATTCGCCATTCGTCATTCGTCATTCGTCTCATGATTCGCTCCGGCATCGGTTATGACATCCATCGTTTCGGCGACGGACTGAAACTGATATTAGGCGGCGTCGAGATCGCGCACGCGCGCGGACTGGAGGGACACTCAGACGCCGATGTACTCTCGCACGCGATCGCCGACGCGCTGCTCGGCGCGATCGGCGCCGGCGACATCGGTCAGCATTTTCCAAATACGGATGAATCGATTCGCGGCATCAGCAGCATGGAGATTTTGAAGCGCGTCGTCAGTTTGCTAAACGACAGAAACGCGCGGGTCATCAACGTTGACGCAACAGTGATCGCTGAGGCGCCCAAAATCGCGCCGCATGTTCCGGCGATGCGGAAAGAAATTTCGACAGCAATCGGCGTGAGCGAATCCGACGTGAGCGTTAAAGCAACGACGAATGAAAAACTCGGAGCAATCGGACAAGGCGAAGGCATCGCCGCAATCGCCATCGCCACAGTCGAATTGGTAGGGCGCGACCGCCGGGCGCGCCGAAAAACCAAAGGACAGCCCGGCGATCCGTCCCTGCCAAGCTAAATGTCGCTGCGATTTTTTAATACCTACTCGCGCGGAGTTGAGCAGTTCGAGCCACACGATCCGACGGCGCGTCCAATCAGAATGTACACGTGCGGTCCGACCGTCTATAGCCGGGCGCACATCGGAAACTTCCGCGCTTACATCTTCGAAGATCTGCTTCAGCGGCACTTGGAACTCCGCGGCTACAAGGTGCATCGCGTGATGAACATCACGGATGTGGAGGACAAGACGATTCGTGGTGCGAGCGAAGCGGGCGTTCCGCTCCAAAAGTTCACAGAACAATTCAAAGAGGCTTTCTTCGAAGACGCCCGCACGCTGCGTATCAAACGCGCGGATGAGTACCCGGCCGCGACCGAGCAACGTTACATCGACAGAATGATCGACATGATCAGTGCGCTGATTTCAAAAGGGCTCGCTTATCAGGCCGATGACAAATCAGTTTATTTTCGCATCAACAAATTTCCGGAGTACGGGAAGCTCGCGCACTTCGATCTGACGCAGTTGCAATCGACGGGCCGCGTGAAGCATGACGAATACGACAAGGAACACATCGGGGATTTCGCATTGTGGAAAGCCTGGGACGAAGCAGATGGCGACGTGAAATGGGATTCGCCGTGGGGACCGGGTCGTCCCGGCTGGCACATTGAGTGTAGCGCAATGTCCACGGCGTTGCTGGGCGATCAGATCGATATCCACTGCGGCGGCGTCGACAATATCTTCCCGCATCATGAAGCCGAGATTGCGCAGAGCGAAGGCGTGACCGGAAAGAAGTTCGTGAATTACTGGCTGCACTGCGCGCATCTGCTGGTAGACGGCCAGAAAATGGCAAAGTCGTTAGGCAATTTTTATACCGTGCCTGATGTTCTGGCTAAGGGTTACACCGGACGCGAGCTCCGTTATGCGCTTTTACGTGTGCACTATCGCGTGCCCCTGAATTTCACCTGGGAAGGAATGAATGAAGCCCGCGAGTCGTTAGCCAGGATTGACGAGTGGTTGGCGCGGCTAACACAATTGGTAGGGACGCCGCGCCGCGGCGTCCGGTCGGCACAGCGCGCCGACCCTACCTCACATTTTGAAGACGCACTGGATGACGATCTCAACATTTCTGCTGCACTCGGTTTTCTATTCGAATCGATCCGCGAAACCAATCGCACGATGGATCAAAATGAGATGGACGCGGCTGTCGCAAGTGCATGGCTGGATTGGTGGAACCGGATCAACACCATTCTTGACCTCGAAGCTTCGGTTGACGTCGCCATTCCGGAGGAAGTGGCACAACTGGCAGAACAACGCGAGGAGGCACGGCGCGAGAAGAACTGGAAACGTAGCGACGAATTGCGCGAGCAGATCTCTGCCCTCGGTTGGGAAGTGCGTGACACGAAGGATGGCCCAAAGCTCACCCGCGCCGCTGTATCTGCCTAGTATATTTTGCGTTCATTGCTCTTCGAACGCGTAATCAAATTGCTCGATCTCGGCGGCGAAGCGGGTGCGTACCAATTCGCGAAGTTCACCATCGTAATATTTCGAATAATGCTCGCGATTTGAGCGGTTGTATTGCGGCAGGGCGGGCGCCGAAATACCGATCGCCGCGCACACAGCACGAAAGTCCCCGGCGAGCTTTTCAAACCGCATGATGTAATCAACATTGGCGAACGGGTCCTCTTCGCCTCCGTCCAGTCGCAAATAGTCCGGCACCGACACAGCTTTGGAAATCATCTCGCGGAATTTTTTCCTGTTCCAAGTTTCGGGAGTTTGCGTGGGCGTGAAATAATACGACACCATTCGATCCCACGGGTTTCGCACACAGGTGAACTTATAGAGCTCGCGAAATTGCTCGTGCCCCAAGGCATCGTGATACTCGCTCAGCGTCGAGTGTTTCTTGATTTCATACTTTGGATTGCGCAATCCGAAGCGCTCAATCCCGTCCTGCTCCTTTCGCAGAGCCACGAGTTGATCCTCCGAGTAATCGCGCAAGACGCTCTGAATCGAGTTACCAGCTGTCTTTGGGATGTGAACGAACAAGAAACGTTTCTGCAGCGAGATCATTCCTACACTCAGTCTAACTCTTATTGCTTATGCCTTGCCACTAACCAGCCCGTTACTATACTGTCGTTCTGACGTGAATACATCGCCGGTCCCCCCTCGCGGCGAGGCGGAAAGTCGGTATGAATCATTCGCCTCGACTCGTTGGTCAATAGTTCTCGAAGCGGGCAATTCGGCGACCGTTTCCGTTCACGCCTTCAATGCGCTGTCGGAACTATGCCAAATTTATTGGCGGCCGCTCTATTCCTTTTTACGCAGGCAAGGATGTGGCGCAGAGGATGCCCGCGATTTGATCCAGGGCTTTTTCGCTGACTTGATTGAAACTCGTGCATACGTCCGCGCTGATCGCGAAAAGGGAAGATTCCGTTCGTTCCTCCTCGGAACACTGAAACATTTTGCCGCCGATGTGCACGATCGTGGACGCGCATTGAAACGCGGCGGCGGGATGATTCTTGCGAACCTGGACGATAAAGCTACTGCGGAGGCGGAGGCGCAAATTGCTCGAGAAACAAAATGGCAGCCGGAGGAGGTTTATGACCGTGAGTGGGCAGCCTTGCTTTTGCGGCAGGCTTTGGATCGGCTCACGGAGGAGTGCGCTCTCGCGGGCAAAGCAGATCTGCTTACCCATTTGATGCCCTATCTTTCAGCCACCGAAGAATCGGCGATCCCGTACGAACAGATGGCACAACGAACGCATCGGCCAGTCGCGACACTGCGCAGTGATGTTGCTCGATTGCGCAAACGCTATCGAGCGATTCTACGTGAAGTCGTGCGCGATACAGTCTTCGAAGCCGAAGACGTGGATGAAGAACTAAGATATCTGTGCCGGGTCTTAGCCGCTCGCTAGCTGAGCGATCACCTTTCTTACACTCTAGCTTCCATTCGGAAGTGAGAATAGGGAAGCACTTTCCTTATACTGCCGCGGCTTCTTTTGAAAATTTCCTGCAACATCGCGTCGGATCTCCCGAAGTACGTCAGTAGAAACCAAAATCAGAAACCAATGAAAGGAAATTTGAGTTATGAAAACTTTTCTTGTTTACGATCTGGATACGGGATTACCGATTGCAGTTGGCGAAGCGATCAAGGCGGAGTGGGCACGCGTTGAAACTGCAGAGGAAACAGACATGCGCGCCGAAAATTTGATCGCAGAGGAAATCAGCCTGGGAAAGGAGTGTGAACTTCAATGAAACCGAGGCGTGCAGCAATGGCCATACTCATTGCACTTGCGTTTGTATCGCAAGCATCTGCGGTGTTACGACCGCTGTTTCCAATCAAACCCTCCGCACCATTTAATGGTGAACTTATTGTCATAGGAGACGAGTTGGCACGATCCGCAAAAAAGCCTTCGATGGATCACCCGGTTCAGGCCCAGTAGGGAGTGCCTGGATAGGAGCTATTGCCTTTGTCATGACGGCTGTGCCTTGCGTTACCGACCTGTTGCAAAGACATCCGCGCGGATCAAACGCGGGATTTATGGAAACATATAAGCCGAGGAGCGATATCGTCGGAGACTTAGACCGTTTCGGCGTCGCCAGCCTTTACTCTCGACATAGGGGGGCAGCAGGCTTATGAAAGATGTTGTCGTTAGACAACTCCACATGTCCCCCGAGGCGCTAGAAGAGATTGAGCGCAAGATCGGGCAATCGTTGCCTCGGTCCGGTCTAGTTAAGCTGGTAACTTAGGCCAAACAAAATGCAACCCTCCTCGCAGCAGCTTGTGACCTGTCCGACCTGTGGCGCTGCGCTCGAGGAAACGTTCGGCGGCGGAGGCGGCTGCATGTTTTGTCTCTTGCAGGCTGGAATTGGCAGCGAAGAGGAGACGGTGCAGGATTCAACCCCGGGCCCTCTCGGGGGCAGCACGCGCTTTGGCGTGTATGAAATCGATTGCCACGCGGACGGAAGTTTTTGCGAGCTTGGCCGCGGTGCGATGGGCGTCACTTATCGCGCCACCGACACATCGCTCCAGCGCCAGGTCGCCTTAAAGATCATTAAAACTTACATCGCGGAGCGGAGCACCGATGCCCGCGAACGCTTTGTCCGCGAAGCGCGCGCGGCCGCAGCATTGCGACACGAACACATCGCCACGGTCTACCAATTCGGAATGCGTCTTGAGACTGGGCAATATTATTACGCGATGGAATTAATCGAGGGCGAGACCCTTGACGATCGCGTTCACCGCGCCGGGCCACTCGATGCGCGTTCCACCATCGGGATTGCACAGCAAGTCGCCTCGGCCCTGGCCGCCGCAGAAAAACATGGGTTAGTCCACCGCGATCTAAAGCCGGCAAACCTGATGCTGGTAAATGCGGACGACGCCGAAGTGATGGGGAGCGATCAAGCCCGGTCCAAGCGAAGTAGAATACGGGCGCTCCGCAAGAGCGGTATTCCGGTTGTAAAAATAATCGATTTTGGTTTGGCCAAAGCTTTTCACACCGCGGCGGATCCGAAATCGCTAACCCATGACAAATTTGTCGGTACACCCGCATTCGCCAGTCCGGAACAAATCGATCATTCGGCGCTCGATGTGCGCTCCGACATTTACTCGTTAGGCGAAACGCTCTGGTTCGCGCTTACGGGAAAAGCGCCATTTGCAGGCCGTACGCTAGGCGAAATCCACCGCGCTCAAAAATCAAATGTGCTTCCAGTGGAACAACTCAAAGCAGCGCATGTTCCACATCGCCTGAAATCGCTGCTTGAATCGATGCTTGCATTCGAACCTGTGTCCCGGCCTGGCACTCGAGAGTTAGCAGCGCGCCTGCAACGTTCTTCCCCAGAGGCACGCAGCGTGCGACGCGCCCGCGAAGCTCTGGCAGCCGCAGCCGTCGTGGTTGTGGGCGTCTTCGCGTTCCTTTTGCTGCGACCACCCCCAGTTTCGAAATTTGTGGCGCCGCAAAAAAGCATTGCAGTGCTTCCCTTTGAAAATCGCAGCGAAGACAAAGCAAATGCGTACTTTGCCGATGGTATCCAGGACGAGATTCTGACCCGCTTATCCAGGATCGCTAATCTCAAGGTAATCTCCCGCACATCGACGCATCAGTATAAGAGCGCACACGACAACTTGCCCGAGATCGCGAAGCAACTTGGCGTAGCGCACATTTTAGAAGGAAGTGTACAAAAGAGTGGCGACTCCGTTCGGGTGAACGTTCAGCTGATTAACGCAGCCACTGATTCCCATATGTGGGCTGACACGTTTGATCGCAAACTAACTGACATTCTTTCGGTGGAAAGTGAAGTCGCCATGGCCATCGCCGAGCAATTACGGGCAACGCTAACAGGCCAGGAAGCGCAAGTAATCGCCAGAAAATCAACAAACAATCCGCAGGCATATGACGCTTACCTACGTGGTCTGGCTTACACCTTAAAGACAGAAGATACCCCCGCCCAATATTTGGCCGCACAGAAATACCTCAGAGAAGCGGTTGGCTTGGATCCCAAATTCGCTCTCGCTTGGGCGCTCCTGTCCTACACGGATGCGGCTGGTTATCAATTAAGGGTTCTTCAACCAACCGATGCTCTGCGTGAAGAGGCACGGCATGCGGCTGAAACTGCACTCTATCTTCAACCGGACCTTGGCGAAGCGCTCATGGCCAATGGCTATTATCATTATGCCTGCTTAAGAGACTACGACGCTGCGAAGAATTACTTAGAAAAGGCCCGTCAACTCCTGCCCAATAACAGCCAGGTTGTTGAGTCATTAGCTTACGTCGCGCGCAGGCGTAGCCAATGGGACTTAAGCGAGACTTACTTCAATGAAGCGGAGTTGCTCAATGCACGCGATCCTAACCTCCTTACACAACATGCGATCTCATATATCGCTCTCCGTCGCTTTCCGCAGGCGATGCAGAAGCTTGACCAGGCTCTGAATATTACACCAGACGAAGTCGGCATTCTCGCACTTGAAGCAGCTATCGCACAGGCAGAAGGCGATCTGCCGCGAGCTGCTGCGCTCCTTAAACTACCGAATCCAAACGCTGATGATTCCGGCGCTTTGGGACAGCGAATGTATCAGGCCATCCTGGAGCGCAACCCAGCACAAATCATTCCGCGCGTTGAGCAAGAACTAGCGAAGCTTGATCCAACGTCAGGTTACCAGGCTGGCGGACTGCGCTTCTGGTTGGGTTGGTTGCAGGAACTCGCTGGCAATCATGCCGCTGCCCAGGAAAACTGGCGGCAGGCGCGAATGGAACTCGAGTCGTTCTTTAAAGAGCAGCCGGGAAACTCGAAACTCATTGGATTACTTGCACTAACGAATATGGGCCTCGGAGACAAAACTGCTGCCTTTGCTTTATTGGAACGAGCGATGGCCGCTTTGCCTGTCGAGAAGGACGCATTCGATGGTGCTGTTTTAATTGAGACTCTTGCCCAGGTTGCCGCGCGCATGGGCGAGGCCGACCGCGCTATCTCGGCTTTACGCAGAGCCATTTCGCTCCCTTCCCGAACAAACCCTCCTTTCACTCCTGCGGTGCTCCGTCTCGATCCCATGTTCGATCGATTGCGCGGCGACCCGCGATTTGAAGAACTATGCAAGGATAAGCAGAGGTAACCAGACCAACGTCTCCGGCTTTAGGCTTGGTGAAGGCCCAAGACTTTGATACCAGGAGATTCAGCTAACAAACCAACAACACGTACTCCACAATGAACACCCCTAAACCAAAAACAAAAACAACAACATCATCATCCTTATCTTTTACCGGCACATCCACTGACGGTAATCTAATAGAAGCACTTAAAGATGCGCTCAAAAAAGCGGCTGAGGCAGCACCAGAGGCACCATGGAAAATCGAAGAGATCCGTGGAAATCGATTTAAGTTGGGCCTAATAGCTGTCACGATTCACCTAAACCCCGGTCCAGGCGAAGGAGTACCAGGTAAAGACCCTAAAATCCCGCCGCCGCCGCCGCCGCCCCCCCCGAATCTCTGACATAAACCAGTCGATTGGTGCGGATGAGAACGTTTCTCATCGTGTGCGTGGGCGCGAGCAAAACCACACGCTTCGTTTTACCTGCCTGAGTTGGCAGAGATTCGGTTCAATCCAGGCAAACCGAAGGGCCATAAGCGGCTTGGCTCGCAGGCGGAACCTGCAAAACGGGCACGACGCTAACGTGCCTGACTCCACAAGTGCGGTCCAGTTGGACTAACAACTTTAGGCGCACTAGAAAAGCTTGACGCGCAAAAGGAAAAAGCGCAAAAAGACTAAAGAATCCCCTACCCCGACCTCGCCTCCAAGTCATGAGCGTTCTTACGTATTCAATTGGCGCTACTTTGCTCGTTTACAAGGTGATATGGGAAGCCGACGTACCTCTAACTGCCGTGCGGTAATGCGATGCCGTATCAAATAGCCAACAAAAAGAACTGCATTAAAAAAATGAAAGGACCTAAATGTGCGCTCAAAAGAAAACTCGGGGGCCAACATCTGCTGACGAATCGGAGAAGCAGGCAGCGCGAAAGCTTCGCCCAAAAGGCTATAAGTCGAGCAATGGACTGCGGAACTTTTCAATCCACCTTTTCGACAAGAGCGACGCCGCGATTTTAGCTAAATTAGCTGAAGAGCGTGCTGCCTTTCCCGCATTCTCATTGGCGGGTCCCGAAAACGTTGCGCAATTGGATCCCGAAACAGTAGCGAAATGGTATCTTGCGCAGGCGCTCCAAAGCCCGACGGTGCCGTCCTTCACAGCTCCCAAACCAGAGGCCATCCCGGGCGCGTTCAAAAGTCTCGGAACAGAGACCGTTCCCTTAACTGGCACTAGAACAGTCAAGTTTCGCCAGACGCTTGGACAGATCCCTGTCTATGGCTCACTCGTCACCGTGGAGTTGGATCGGGCGAACAATCTTGTGAGCCTCAACTCGTCCATCGGTGACCTTGAAGGCGTGGGCTGCGTGGCAAAAATTGCGGCAGCAGATGCTGTCAAAGCCGTTGAAAAATATCCCGGCTTCCAAAAGCAACTCAGCAATATCGTGCCGCAATTGATGTATTATTTTGACAAAGGCGCGTCGAAGTGGCGGCTCGTTTTTTTCCTCGAAGACGTGCCGATTGCTTCAGAGGAACCCCGCGATCAAACGAAGCCCGCACCACAATACATGGATTACGTTGTGGACGCAGACACGGGAGAGGTGGTCGCACAACTGCCGCGGACTTCCAGCATGGCCGCAACGCTAGAACACGCAATCGATGGACGAAAACAATCGCGACCGATCAAAGTAGAAATTAGTGGGGCGATAAGAATTCTCCAAGATACCTCAGTAAATGTGCAAACATTTGATTTCGGATTTGATGATCCGGCAGTTAACAGCGAACGCCTCCCGGGGAAAGTCATTGATCGCCCACCCGCGCCATGGCCACCTTCAGCCGTTAGCGCACACGCGAATGCCGTCGTGGTGGCAGAATTTCTTAGAAATGTCTTAGGCCGTAACAACATCGATAACAAAGGCGGTCCCATAAATTCCAGCATCAACTGTGTAGTTTCCGCTGAGAGCCCTGACAAGAAGCAATGGTGCAACTCCTTGTGGAGCCCCGATAAGAAAGTGGCGGTCTTCGGGCAGCGCTTGGATGACGACGGCAGTTTGATGTCTCGTTCGGTGAATCTCGACGTCGTCGGCCACGAGATATTCCACGGAGTGACCGCTTCCACGGCAAGACTAGAGTACGCGGGCGAATCCGGAGCTTTAAACGAGTCCTATTCCGATATTTTTGGCGTCGTTATCTCAAATTTTGATAATCCCAACACGCGCACATGGAATTGGAAGTTGGGCGAAGGTCTCAACCCGGAGGGGAAGCCGGACCGCGATATGGAGGACCCTACTCGATTCGGACAGCCAGCCCACATGCAAGATTTCGTACAGTTATCCCTCAAAGACGATTGGGGTGGGGTCCACACTAACAGCGGGATCCACAATAAGGCTGCGTTTCATATCTTAACCAGTGTAGATAGTGCAGGCGAGTTGATATTCAAACCTAAAGAAGTCGCGGCGATGTTCTACGCGGCATTGACACAGCACCTTTCACGCACTTCACAGTTTTCGGACAGTCGCCGATATGCTATTAACAGCGCTCTCAGCCTCTTCGGAACACTTCCGCCCGGTCAACTGGCGGCGAAGGTGAACGCTATAAAGAAAAGCTTTTCTGCAGTAGGTATCTCTGAATAGATTCGGAATGACCGTTAGTGTTGCGTCGGTCGCAGCCTTGTAAACGAAACCCGGGATTGGTGGGCTGCGGAACAGTGACCCAACGTCTCAGTTTCGGCTGAGCTTTTGGCACAATCCTCGAATTTCGCGGAAGCGTCCTGCACCTGGTCCCATACGACCAATCGTGGCCGGTCGTCGGCGCTAAAAATTCAGAAATCTTTTTGCAACGCCGGCTCATAGTTTCCGAAGGAACAGGTAAATGAACGATCCGATCCGAAATGAACC
>DASYSX010000040.1:0-11374 GCA_036002955.1 Candidatus Udaeobacter sp.
AAGAGGCCAAGCGCAAGGGCGATAAGAATGAAACTGGATCCCGAATGCTTTCGGGGCCGTCCGATTGATGTTTTGATTGCTGTCTTCATGGCTGTCATTTCCTTCTGTTTGGTGTGCGGTTTTTAGTTCGTAGGAAACTGCCCACGAACCACCCAGCCTTCACACTCCGGCGCGGCAGGCACGAATGGACGCGAAAGAATCGACTAAAGGATTTGCTTCTATTCGCGTTAATTGGCGTGATTCGCGGCCAGACCCGGTTGAGAAATGTTTACGGATGATTTGCGGCCATTTGTGGCGCGGGCTTATTCATTTCGAGATGCGCGCTCACCTTTTGGATTTGCGCTGCCTGCTCTTCAAGACGCGCAGTGAGTTGTGCAACGGTTGCTCGAAAATCCTTCTTCAACTCCGCAATCGTCGCTCCCTGTTCCTGCACCGCCTTATGCTCTTTGAGAAATTCGTTGAGCAGCATGGCGTTGATCTGCTCGTAGCGCACTGTGTACGGCTTGCCCTCCCGATCGCGGGTGATCAGGGCGGGGTTTACTTTTGCCACTTCCTCAGCAATGAGTCCAAACTCCCGGATGCCCTGGGGATCGATCTGTTTTTTGTAACGAAAACTCACCGGTCTAAGCGCCAGAATGGCTTCGCTCGCTGTGCCCATCGGCTTGATCTCATCCTTGAACCGCGCCGAGGAGGTCAGCGTACCCAGGTGGCCGCCCGAAGTGACAAAGACCGCATCGCCTCCAGCGGCTGTCGTTCCACTGATTCCCTGGATAAAAGTGTCGGTGATGGCGATGTCCTGGCCGCCGATCCGGATGGTGTTGCTCTCACCCGCCGCGCCGTGAACGTCGTTGCCGATATCGATGTTGTTAACGCCCGTAGTGAGAGCGTCGCCGGCGTTGGCGCCTAAAGCCGTGTTTCTCCCGCCGGTAGTGTTACGGAGGGCATTATTACCGACGGCCGTGTTGCTGTTGCCGTCCGTGTTGAAAAGGAGTGCATCAGCACCATCGGCGGTGTTTCTCTCGCCGGTGGTGTTCGTGAGCGCCTGAAAACCGGTGGCCGTGTTGAAGCTGCTTTCTGTATTGTTTAAAAGGGCGGCCGCTCCAACGGCTGTGTTATCTCCGCCGACGGTGTTGAATAAAAGCGCCGCGGCGCCAAACGCCGTATTATTGTCTGCGGTGTTGAGAAGGAGCGTCCCTGCGCCGGTAGCGGTGTTGAAGCTGCCCTCTGCGTTGCTCTTGAGCGAAAACCAACCAACTGCTGTGTTCGCAGCGCCGGTGGTGAGGCTAAAAAGGGCGCTCTGCCCTTCTGCGGTGGTGAAGTTGGGATAGCCTCCGTCTGGCGGCGGACTAACGGCCAGCGCCCTCTGAGGAAGCGCAAAGCAACCTAGCGCCAGGAGTATCATCCCGATTATGTTATTTCGATCTTTCATAGTTTATTTCCTTTCGTTTGTCTTTCGTTGTTTTGGCCTTCATTGAGCCCTCGTCATTGAGAACCCAATTCCGGCCTTACACTGATGTACTGCGTAAAATTGTTGGATCCCTTACGCGAAAAGTTCGGATTTTTTACAGAAGGCAACGAAGAGAACGAAGGTTTTCGCAGCGGCGCAGGACAAAGCCTTTGTTTCCTTTGTTGTCTGCTGTTTAGAATCTTCGGCTGTGCTGCGAGCACCAACACCGCCGGCAGCGCCTCGACACCCGCCTTCGCACAGCTTCGGCGTGGCAGGCAGCGAACCGGCTACAACATCCTATGAGCGCTTCCTTTAACGCGCGCCGATTACTGCTGATAATGCGGTCGCGTGGCCGGACTGGTCGAACGCAATGTTGATAAACACGCGGCACGGGTCTGGCGGAACTTCCGGGATGAGGTAGTCGGCCTCAAGGAAGAGGCCTTCCGACAGATCCACCATCAAGTCCGAGTCAGTCGCCCCGTCGGCATGGTAAGTCCCGCCCGTATCCCGTCCAATGCCGACTACATCACTCAGGTTCGCGTGGACGCGGCATGGATCTGGGGGAAGTTGCACAGCGGGGATCTGAACATCGACAACGACGTGGATCATACCGTAAAAATCGACCAGTTCGCCGTTGACGCTTACCGTGCCTAGTACCGTCTGGTGGAACTGAGTCACGACGTGCTGGCCCGCAGGATCCGCTTGCGCCGTGAATGTCAATGCAACGCAGCTCAACAGGAGCAGGATGATTGTGAACGCGATATTTTTTGTTTTCATAAGCTTAGCTCTCTTTCTTGTTTTGGCCTTCATTGAGCCCTCGTCATTGAGAACTCATTTCCGGCCTTCACTGATGTACTGCGTAAAATTTTGCGATCCCTTACCCGGAAAAGTTTGGGAATTGTTGCAGACAGAAGGTCAAAGACTCCGTTCAGTCTGAAGTAGAAAAAAACTTCGTCGCCTTCGTTCCCTTTTATTAGGAGTCAATCGCGTTCCCTCTCCGGAAGCCTGTTACTTAGTTGCGCTAGTCGCGAATGGCGGCGCAGCCATTTGCTCGACGCAGCTAGTGTCGAGATCTTTGGCGCTTCCCTTGTCCACGAAATCCATGATGATGCGATCGACGCACCCTTGATCGCTCAGTCCATCAACGCCATGGCCAGCTTGCGGAATAATCACATGCCGACTATTCGGCAAATCTTTCGCGACTTCGTCGCCTCGTTGCGGCGGCGTGACCGGATCCATGTTGCCGGAAAATATCAACACCGGGACATCCGACGCGACGGCGTCGTGATAATCGGCCGGTATCTTTCCTTGCGGCCATAAACTACAGGCGCGGGTTTGCTGAAACACACGGTAGTTACCAAAAGGGGTGTCCTCGTTCAGTCTCGCAGCTTCCGCCTGATCGATGAACGGAGTGTCTTCAGCACACGTCACGGAGAGATACATTCCATCTGCGATGAAGTCCGAAATAGACGGTGAAATCGCTTCATGAAGGAACGGCGCGAAATCGCCTTGTGCAGCTTGATGAATGATAAATGGAATCCGTCGTGCCTTATCGCGCCCATACATCCATGTCCGCACTTTTTCCGCAAAAATGTCTCGTTGAATCTCCACTGTGACCGGTGCGCTTTTGTCACTCGGTAAATACGAGACACGCGCCGGTTCGCGTCCTAGTTGCGACAACGCATTCTGCCAGTCCAGCCGGATTTGCGGGAATGCTTGATGACAGGTCGAATCCCTCTCGCATTGCTCAAGCAACAAATCCATTGCACGCGCCGCCGCTTGAGAGTGATAAAGAGGCATCTTCAAATACGTCGGTACCACGCCCATGATGGTGGCGCAGCGCACCCGGTCTGGATGTTGACGGAGGTAAACCAGCGCTGCGCGCGATCCGTACGATAGTCCGAAAAGATTGATGCGGTCGTAACCGAGCCAGCTTCGCACATCGTCGAGGTCATCCATTGCGATCGACGTCGTGTATTGGGTGAGGTCAGCGTGCTGTTCCAGTTTTCGCCTCAGGTTCTTGACGTAATCCACCGGATACATCTCGGTGAGATAATCCTGAGGCGTTTTCTTTACCGGCTCCGCCGTCAGCGGATTCGATTTCCCGGTTCCTCGTTGATCGACGAGCACGATGTCGTGCTTGCGTCGAGATTCTTTGCCTTCGGTGGCGTAGAATATTGCGCTGTTGGTCGAAGCCACGCCCGGCCCGCCGGCAAGATCGAATAACGGCTCCGTTTTGTTTTCTGGATCGAGAGACGGCAGGACCACTACATTGAGATCAATCGTCCGCCCGCTGCGAGTCTCCCGATTTTCAAATACCCTAAATTTCCCGCAGAGCACCTCATCATCAATTCCCGGCAACCGGCACGGCCTCAGCCTGGATAAACCTGGACGATTACCGCAACCGCCTGATGCAAGTAAGCAGAGCAAAATGGCAAGAATAGCAAGATGAATGGAACAAAAATAGCGCAGCGCTGGCGCGCTGAACGAAACCGCAGAGCAGCTCAATAGCGGCAGGCTCGTTGTGAATGCGATATTTCTTGTTTTCAGAATTTTATTTTTCTCCGTACCGCGGGATAGAACCGCGGTGCCGCTCTTTTCCTATACTGGCCTACGATCTAATGGGTGGACCTGGCGGCTCATCTGGCCTCGGGCCGGACCGGCCGGGACCGCATGGGCCCGGTGGCAAACCGCCTTTAGGATCCTTTCCTGGTTTGAGGTCGCGGACTTTGATCTCTTTTTTGGCCTTCTTTGTTTTGTCTTGCATGTTTCCTTTCATTGCCTGGTTATTTCTGTTGTGTGAGGGGTGCTGGCCTTTTTTGCCTTCTATCAATGTACTGCGTAAAACGTTGCGATCCCTTACGCGGAAAGTTTGCCTGGCGTGTTAAAGTCGTTAAACCGTTGCCTCCTTCGCCAAGGCTATTCCGAAAGCGTTCGCGAGCAGGCAGGCGGGCCAACGAAGCGTTGAAGTAGCGACGCAGCAGGAGACCTCGCTGTCGGCGTCCTGATTCGCGAGGCTACCGGTACCGACGAGAAGCTACAGCTCGCTGAAGGAAACTATCGATCGTCATTTCGCCTGATCTTCGCACAGTTTTTGGAACCGCGGATCGTTGCGGATGCGGTCGAAGGCGGGCCCGGTGCGTAGGTACGCCGGCGTGATTGCATACACGTAGGTCTCGTGTAGCGCTGTTTCGAGCAGTGGGATCGCGCGGTCGGCATCGCCCATCACTGCGTAGGCAGTCGCGATATTTTCACCTGCTAACGGGTAGGTCCATTTATCGAAGCGTCGCATCGCGCGCAGTTGATCGCCAATTTGCTCCACTTCATCGCGCCGACCCAAACATGCTTCGACGAGCATCAATTGTTCGAGAACGATGGGGCCGCCCTCGTGCTGATCGCGGAGCTTGGTCAATTCGCGTTCTGCGTCATGCAACAGAGACTCGGCCCCCGCGCGATCATCTTTTGCGAGTTGTACGAAGCCAAGTGATGCGCGATCAAGGGCGCTAAACAAGGGCGGTTCATTGCCGGTTTCGTGCATCGCATTGATGCGGCGAATTGCTTCATCGTAATCGCGTCGCGCGAGAATTATATTGAACAGTACACCAAAGCCCTCGTCGCCCGGTCCCAATTTTTCGCCGCGCAGCATGGCCCAGCTTTTCTCTACCTCGCCGGCAGCAAGGTAAGTTTCGGCTTTAGTCGCAATGACCATGGCGTCGTTCGGTGAAATTGCGAGCGCCCGGTCAAGCATGGCGCGCGCTTGCTCCATATCACGGAGACCACGGTAGCTCCGGGCCAGGCCGACCCAGAGGTTGACGTTCAACGGGTCGAGCTCAGCCTGGCGTTTCTGCAATGCGATTGTTTCATCGAGTTTTCCCTGACGGCGTTTCACCAGCGCCGTCGCATCGACGAGCTTGGCGTCGTTCGGTGCAATCTCCCGCGCACGGTCGAGCCAGTGCAAAGCCTCGTCGTAATTCTTCTCGACATAGTAATAGTACAAACCCATCGAACCGATGGCATCTGCCAGGTTGGGTGCCAGGCGTAACGCTGTTTCCGCTGCAACCCGCGCCCGTTCTTTCTGCGCGGGACTTTCCTCGGGAAAGAAATAGCGATTGGACTCCTTCGCGGCGAGCCACGCCCAGGCGTCGGCGAAATTCGGATCGAGTTGCACTGCTTCGCGCAGGAGGTCGCGCATTCGTGCGTTATCAGCATCCAACTGCGAGTTGTTTAGCGCCATCGCGCGAAGAAAGGTTTCGTAGGCTTGCGGGTTATCGGTCCGCCGCGCGTTAATGGCAGCCTTTTCCTTGCCGGTTAGCTTTGCCTCGAGCTTGCTTGCGATCTTCTCGGCGATATCGCTTTCGACGCCGAACATGTCGATCATTTTACGATCGTAAGTATCGGCCCACAGGTGATTGTCGGTTGGCGCGTTAATCAATTGCACCGTAATACGCACCTGATCGCCGTCCTTTTGAACGCTACCTTCCAAAATATTCGCAACGCCAAGTTGTTGCGCAATCTCGCGCAAATTAAAGGGCGAGCCTTTGTATTTTTGCGTCGAAGTCCGCGAAATGACTTTCAGATCCGCGATCTTGGAAAGTCGCGCTAGAATCTCGTCCTGGATTCCCTCCGCGAAATAGGCGTTGCTCTTCTCTTCGCTCAAGCTTTCGAATGGCATTACAGCGACGCCCTTCGGCAGCGGGCGCCCAGCTAATTCACTTTTCCAAATCAATCCGCCCAAACCGACTGCGAGGGCGACTGACAGCGTTACCAGTGCAGCAATAGCCGGGTTACGTCGCACCCATTTTCTCACACGGGTCACGAGTCGAGTGCGGCGCGCACGGACTGGTTCGTGCTTTAGCCAGCGTTCAAGATCTTCGGCCAGCGCAAGAGCGGACGAGTAACGGCGCTGCGGATCTTTCTCGAGGCATTTCAGGCAAATCGTGGAAAGGTCGCGATCTATTTTTGGGTTCCAGAGACGCGGTTGCCGCGGTTCGGTTTCCAGAACCAACCGGACAGTCTCGTAAGTTGTTCCTCCAGCAAACGGCGGATGGCCAATCAGAAGCTGGTAGAGCACAGCACCAAGTCCATAGACATCTGTTGCGCTGGTTAACTTGGTGTTATTACCGGCTGCTTGCTCGGGCGCCATGTAACTAGGTGTGCCTAACACCTCCAATGTGCGCGTGACCGTGCTCTCAGATTCGAGCAATCGCGCAAGCCCGAAATCAGTAAGATGTGGTTCGCCTTTTACATCGAGCAGGATATTTCCCGGTTTGATGTCTCGATGCAGGATGCCGTGTTCGTGCGCGTAATGAACGGTGCGAGCTACCTTTGCAATGAGTTGCGACGCCTGCCGTGTCGACATCGGGTTACAGCTGACTACTTCATCAAGCTGACCGCCTTCGATGAGTTTCATGCTGAAATAGCAGGAACCCTCGCGCTCGCCTACTTCGTAGATGGGAACAATGCTCGGATGATCGAGGCTGGCGGCAGCTTCTGCTTCCCGACGAAAGCGCTTCAAGTGCGCTTTGGTCGACCACTGACCAAGACCGATGACCTTTAGCGCAACTGTGCGATTAAGACTTTTTTGTCTTGCGCGAAACACCACACCCTGACCGCCACGACCGATTTCTTCCACTAACTCGTAGTCGCCGAACTCTCCTAATAAATCTGCTGCAGCCGGCATCGCTGATGCCGGCTGGCCGGGGTCATCGAACCCGGCTACAGGGTCTGGGAAAATGCCCAACGCTGTTTCCAGCATGCAGCCTGTGCAAAGCCCTTTTGGGGCATCGGAAAAAATTTTGGCGCGGCATTTTCGACAAATTCTGGTCACTCTAATCATCGCCGGAGAGCTACGGTGCTCGCTCTTGTACTGCGCAAAATTTGGTCACATCTTACGCTCGGACTACAGCAATCAGGTGACGCAGTTCGTCTTCAATATCGCCGGGAGTAGCAACAGTGTGGGCAATTTCCTGGCGTAATAACAATTGATATCGCCGCCGAAATCGATGAAAGGCCTGCGTCACGGCATTTTCAGTCATGCCAAATCGCGCGGCAATGTCCGCCTGCGACGGCGTTCCCGGTTCGTCTGCTAGCAATTGCGTCAGCGAATCAAATAATTCGGCCTTACCTGTCGCCGCGTATTCATCCTGTAGCAGCTTGAGGACGCATTCCAACACTGTCGATGCCCAACGCCGTTCGTAAATCCGCTCTGCGGTCAGGGTGTCGGCTGGCTCCATGTCCGTCGATTGATCGGCGCGCAGTTCCTCCAACGGAATAAGCCTCTGGCCTTTTCCGCGTTTGATCGCCATCACACGGCGCCGTTCGTCACTTAGAAAGTGCTTCAGCGCGGTGAGCAGATAAGAACGCAACCGCCCCTTTTCCCTCCGGACGGCACTCAGGTCTCTGCGTTCCAGTAACAGCGCAAAGAAACCCTGGGTGAGATCTTCAGCCTCTTCTTGTCCAATACCCTGTCGACGCAGAAAGCTATAAATGGGCCGCCAGTAAATGCGGCAAAGCTTTTCGAGCGCTTCCTGTGCAATTGCCGACTCACCTTGTGCCTCCAGCACAATGCTCCAATGGGTCGTAGCAAATGCGACTGCACCTCGTCGCCCTGCAGCTGTGACGTCACTCGCGATCCATGACGTTGCATCGTCGCCAGACGGTAGCCCCACGCTGCGATGGAAGTAAAAAATCGCGACAAAATCAAGCCTGCATTCAATGAGACAAGGGGAGGATGAGAATTTCAGCGTGCATTGTCAATGCACTGGTAGTTAGCATTGCGACATGATTGGTCGCCAAATCGCAGTAATCACAATGTTGATGCTGACTGTTTCCGGGTTCGCGGCCAATCCGTTTCTGGATGCCAAAAACGACAAGCCGGTGTCCGCAACTTTTCGAGGAACACAGTGGGGCGACGACATCGAGGCGGAAGAAATCCCGCTCAAGGTACGAGTGGTTACCACGCGCATTGCCAGGACGGATTGGGGCGCCATTTTCAAAATCGAATTCACCGATGTCACTTCGCATGCGAGAAATCCTGCGGGAGTTCGACCGAAGAAGCGCGAAATTCGCCCAGACTATTTTATCGTAACTGATGATCGGATCGTTCTGTTGAACGAAGAGGATAACGACGTCGCAGCTAAGAAGATTTCGGCACTGGACAAACCGCCGGAATTCGAACCGAATGACACCTACGCGATCACCAGTGGCAGCTTCGAGCACCAGGAGGGCGAGTGGAAAACGACAATCAAATTGAAAGGAGACCTCTGCATTTATGAGGCGAGTCATCTCTCTGGACATTTCAAAAAAATTGCCTGGAAAAAGGGCGTTGGATTAGTTGAATACGCCAGCGGGTACGGTGCACGCGCCGACGGGTATCGGCTCAAACGTGAAGTAACAAATCAAAAGCAGTAAATTCCTGGGACGTTTTCTAAAGGGTTAATAAATTTATGCAATTCCTGCTTGGGTTACCGCCGCCAGTTTCATTTTTCATCGTCTCGGCGGTTACCACCTTCCTCAGTTTGGCCGGGCTTTACCTGGTGCGAAGAAAGTATTCGGCCGAAGTACTAAAGGAAAATCACGAAGTCGCTGCGATCATTTTCAACGCCTTCGGATTGTTCTATGGGGTGCTGGTAGCGTTTGTGGTGTTCGTTACCTGGAGCGGATATGACGAGGCAACTAAGAATCTGCAAATGGAGGCCAGCGAGGCTCTGGATATTTTTCACACTGCCGGAAGCTTTCCTGACTCTTCCAAGAAAATCATTCAACAGGGACTGAGAAATTACCTCACTGAGGTTTACGACGATGAAGTTCCGAAGATGGCAGTGGGAGACCTTCAGCTTTATGCCGGCGGAGCTCACAACAGTCTGAGAGTGTTATTCGGCCAAGTGGACGCGAGCTCGATTCCTAACCGGGAGCTGTACGGTGAAGCGTTACGGTGTTTGAACAACCTGGCTCAGTATCGCCGTATGAGGATATTTGCCGGTAACGACACCGTGCCGCCCGTCATCTGGTTGGTGTTACTCGTTGGCGGCGCGATCGCAGTCTCCTACACCTTTTTCTTTGGCATGAAAAACATACGCGCACAGTACCTCATTACCATGACACTGACCGTAACTGTTACGTCAATTTTGTTCCTGGTTTATGTGCTCGATCACCCCTTCACCGGAACGAGCAGAGTAAGCTTGGAACCCTTGACAAAGGCGAGGGTGGCCATGGAGAGCGACAGCGCCGGAGAGTGAAAATCTTCGTCTCCACTCATGTTTTTTGGCCACTAGATTTGTTTGGCTCGAGCGTAGACTTCACCTCGGTCAGTTGTCTTGTCGCCGAATTACGAGTTCTATTTTTTCTTGCTCTTGCGTGTGGGCTTTCCCTTGCGCTTCGTCTTTGCCATTTTGCGTAGCTCGCTTTCGCTCATCGACTTCGCCATTTGGCGCGATGCGCCCTTAAGCGATGACTTCGACTTCTTGCCGCGCTTCGCCGCAAGCGCAGCTCCCGCTGCCATTTGTTGTTTCTTTGATTTTGCAGGCATACAAGATAATTTCGCGCCTAACGAGTATTTCGGTTCTGTGAGGCGATCTCAAGAACCAGCGCGACCGAGCGCGGATTCACGGCAGAAGCACGCTCTCATTAACACCTTGCTTCAGCGAGGTGATTGCCGCCACGTGAAGCGGTTCAAGATTGTATAGTTTAGCGATAGCACCCCGCTAAAGCAGGGTGTTAATGAGAAGCTTTGTGCCAGAAGAAGTAAGCCGGCACGCCGGTCAACACGATAAGAATTCCAATTCCTGACGTCGCCGGCGCGAGCCATGCAAGATCAATGGTCAACAGTGCCGATAGCACGATCGAGATGATCGGCACAAATGGATAACCCCAGGTACGATATGGCCTCTCAGCATTCGGCTTTTTGTGGCGCAAAGCAATGACCGCGACCACCATCAAAAGGTAAAATACCAAGTCCGCCGAGACGATGTATTCGAGCAGTTGATTGTAAACGTTTCCGTAAGACATCTGATGTGTCGCGGCATTGGTTGTAACCGTGCGCGGCAAAACGAGCCATGCGGTCCAAACTCCCTGTGCCACCAGTGCTGCCGCGGGAACACGAAATCGATTTGTGGTTGCAATTTTTCGGAAGAACAAACCATCACGCGCCATGGCATAGTAAACGCGCGCTCCAGCGAGAATGAGTCCATTGTCGCAACCAAAAGTGGAAATCATGATCGCTGCGGCCATGCACATCGCTCCGGGCCGGCCAAAGATGGTGTCCATCATAGCTACGGCTACGCGGTTGTGTGGCGCGTGCTGGATTTCTGGAAACGGCAGCACTGCCAGATAAGCAATGTTAGCCAGTAAATAGAGCACGACCACCACCGCGCACCCTCCCACCAGCGCGCGTACGAGATTTTTTCCCGGATCCCGCACTTCGCTGCCGATGAATGTCACGTTGGTCCACGCCGTCTGGGCGAAGAGCGGACCGACCATCGACCTGCCAAAAAGCAGCGCGAGAGCCAGCGTGCCGGTGACGGCGAAGCCGGGCTGAGCCGCCTGCAGATTCCAGCCATTAGCCCAGGAGTCCCACCATGCCGAGCTAAGTGCGGCAGCATTGGCTTTCCAGCCTAACGACAGACCTATCAACACGACTGCAGTCAGTGCCGAGGTCTTTGCAAAGGTGAACGTGTTCTGGACAATTTTGCCTACCTCGAGCCCGCGCGTGTTTGTCCAAGACAGAAGCGCGATCAATGCTATGGCCACCAATTGCTCCGTGGATAAACTGATCGCGTAACCGCCTAACGAGATTGGGGAGAGCAGGTAGTTATCCGGTGAAACTGATGTGGCAAACACGCCGAGAAACTTCGCGAACGCAATCGCAACCGCTGCGATGGTCCCTGTTTGCACCACGAGGAACAATGTCCAGCCATATAAAAATCCGAT
>DASYSX010000041.1:0-3805 GCA_036002955.1 Candidatus Udaeobacter sp.
TTCAAGCTGAAATAGCCGGCGTAAACCGGGTCGTTGAGGGAGTCGTGTCCACGCGGAATGATTGCGGTAACGCCGGTGCGCACAGGACCATTGCCCACTTCCAGTTTTCCCTCGCCACTGATCAACGTTGTGTAGCCGACCTCCACGCCGGGGACATCCGTGATCGAGTTCAATTTCCCCGGTGTGCCATCGAACGGCACGCCGAGATCGCGCGCGCGTACAACTTTGCCGGCGAGCTGCTTTGCCGGCGGAGGTGATTGGATCGGCTCGCGACCCGAAAGCTCGAATCCAAATACAACTGTCAGAATCAGAAGAGCGAATGTAGGTTTTTGCATCAGCGAACGTTCATTTAAACCAATCGGTCGAAATGAAAAGCACGCTTTGATTTCAATCCGATGCCCCCTTAAGCTTAAAAGGTTATGCGCAGAACGGGTATGAGTGCCTTGTTGATTATCTGTCTCGTTACTTTTCTCTGCCCTGAAGTGGCGAAACCGAACGTGGTCACGGTAACGAAGGCGCCCGATTGCTGCTCCAAAATGCCACGGTGCAAAATGACGCCTGAGCAGAAGTCGCATCATGATCGGTGTGGGCACGAATCGCAGCCCGGCAGTTGTTGCACTGTTTCGTGCTCGACGCTGATCCTTTTCTGTCCAACCTCAGAGAGCTTCTCTACTCCGCGTTTTAGCGGCCACGCTTTTGCAATCGATGACGCGATCGCGTCCGTGCGAATCGAACGGCCGCCGACTCCACCTCCGCGAATCTGATTCTCTGCCTAAACGTCGGCTCGGCGCAAAACACGCGCGCACTGTGTGCGTGTTCACGCAGCCGAGGATTCACGAAATCTCAATAGGAGAAAATCATGAAATATCTACTTTTGATTGCCGCACTGATGGCACTGACGAGCGCGACGACGATCTCGTCCAGTGACGCAGACTGCTGCGATGGCGGCGCCTGCTGTCCAGGCGCTTGCTGCATGACAATGGCCCAATAATCCGGGCAGTTTGACAAAGGGCCCCGCTGGGAAACTGGCGGGGCCTCTTTGTTTGTTTCGAATAGCGCTGTCATGTTGAGCGAAGCGAAACATCTCAGATTGTCCTCATAGGAGAAGAAAACCAGAGATTCTTCGCTTCGCTCAGAATGACATTTTTGAGAAACCTTCTAGACTTAACCAAGTGAATTACGAGGTTTTCGCTAGAAAGTATCGCCCGCAGACATTTGACGATTTAGTCGGCCAAACCCATGTCTCGCGCACGTTAAAAAACGCAGTGGCGCAGAACCGGCTCGCGCACGCGTATCTTTTTGTTGGCCCACGTGGTGTTGGCAAAACTTCGACGGCACGAATTTTGGCAAAATCTCTTAACTGCATTAACGGACCGACGATTACGCCATGCGGCGTGTGCGATAACTGCCGCGAGATCGCAGGCGGCAATAGTCTCGACGTGATTGAGATCGACGGGGCAAGCAACAACAGCGTCGAGGACGTGCGCCAATTGCGCGAGAACGTTCGGTATGCGCCTGCCAAAGGGCGTTACAAAATCTATCTCATCGACGAGGTGCACATGCTTTCGTCAGCCGCGTTCAATGCGCTTTTGAAGACGTTGGAAGAGCCGCCAGAGCACGTGAAATTTATTTTCGCTACGACCGAGCCGCAGAAAGTTTTGGCAACCATCCTAAGTCGTTGCCAACGATTCGATTTGCATCGTATCCCGGCGAATCTGATCGCGCAGCATCTTCAATTCATTGCGACGAAAGAGAAGATCACGCTCCAACCGGCGGCCGCACACGCGATCGCACGCGGCGCAGAGGGAGGCTTGCGCGATGCGGAGTCGATGCTTGATCAGCTCGTTGCGTTTTGCGGAGAAGAAATTGCCGAGAAAGATGTGCTCAGTGTTTTCGGATTCACTAGCGAACAAACCGTAAGCGATTTGACAGGGCGAATTCTGCGCGGCGAAACGCCGGAAGCGATCGATCTGCTGCACGAGCAATGCGAAGCCGGCAAGGACATGATGCGACTCATGGCCGATCTGATTGCTTATCTGCGCGACCTGCTCGTGTTCAAAGCCAAACCCGATGCGCTAAACGAAGACGTTGATCCCGACGTCCAAAAATCGCTGGCCGCACACGCGGATCTGATTTCCATCGATCGTCTGCTCGAGCTGATCGATCAATTCGCCGCTGCGGAAGGCCGAATGAAATGGGCGCCTAACAAGAAGCTCCATTTCGAAGTTGCGATCATCAAGGCGATTCAAAGCCTGGGACAAGCGACGCTCGATGAGGTGATCGAAAAATTAGGCGAGCTTCGCGACGGTAGAGCGCGACCGCCGGGCGCGCCGCTCACGCAACCTGTACCTGCCGACGCCCCGTCCGCCCTAGCTTCAGCAAAGCCGGCGGAACGCCCGGAGACTAAACCATCGTCGCAAAACGCCGGAGTCATCCCGCAGTCGCGGGACTACAGCAAGACGCGCGTAGAGGAGAAAGCCACGACTGCCGATTCCGAAAAGATTTGGCAAGCCGTTCTGGCAAGGATTCCATTACAGAAGGGTTTTGTCCGAAACTCAGCTTCAGCGGCGCACGTTCTTGGAGTCGAAGGGCGCAATTTCATACTTGGTTTCGCGCCTGGCGACAAACCCATGATGGAGATTCTGGGCACAGCAGCGAATCGCAAGTTCGTCGAGACATTGCTGTCTGAGATCAGCGAGAAAGATTGGACTTTGAAGCTGACCGTGAGCGAAGAACTCGCTTCCAAGAGCGCAATAACTCAAAAAGATTCCCGTTCTCCTGATTTTAAAGATGAGCCATTAATCCAGGAAGCTATTGAACTATTCAACGCCAAGGTAAGATCGTGAAATCCGGGTTACCAATTTTTTTGGTCATCCTGAGCGGCGTGAAACGGAGTCGAAGGATCCCGCGGCATTACCCTAAGCGACCGCAGCGGGATTCCTCGACTCTGCTCGGAATGACAAGGAACTGATTATGAATCTAAACAAACTGATGAAGCAGGCGCAGAAGATGCAGGAGCAAATGGCCCAGACTCAGGCCGAGCTCGAGCAGAAAACCGTCGAAGTGAGCGCGGCTGGCGGAAAAGTGAAAGTGACAGCAAACGGCGCCGGCGACATTATTGCGATCAAGATCGACAAGGAAGTTGTCGATCCGAACGACGTCGAATTTTTAGAGGAAATGGTGCTAAGCGCGGTGAAGCAAGCGATCGAGCAAGGCAAGGCGCTGGCGCAATCCGAGATGACGAAAATCACCGGCGGCCTCGGCGGGATGGGAATACCGGGCCTGCAGTAACGACGAATTCCGAATGACGAATGCAAAATGCTGTCATCCTGAGCGGAGCAAAGCGGAGTCGAAGGATCTCACGAAATTACTCTTTGGTTTTCGCCTCGGGATTCCTCGACTTCGCTCGGAATGACGCACGCGCGATTGATCATTCGTCATTTGGTCATTCCAATCTCCGTAGCGCCGAAGTAAGGCTGTAACTTTTCCGGAATGCGTACTGAGCCATCCGCCTGCTGATAACTCTCAATCAACGCAGCAAACAATCTGGGCGCCGCCAGACCTGAGCCGTTCAACGTGTGACATAAACGGTTTTTGCCGTCGCGATCTTTGAATCGCAATTGCATCCTGCGCGCTTGGAAATCTTCAAAGTTCGAGCAGCTCGAAACCTCGAGAAAGGCGTTCTGCCCGGGCGACCAGACTTCGATGTCGTACGTTTTGGCCGAGCCGAAACCCAAATCAGCCGTGCACAACTCAATCACTCGATAATGCAATCCCAGCAGTTGCAACACGCGTTCTGCATCCG
>DASYSX010000042.1:0-23864 GCA_036002955.1 Candidatus Udaeobacter sp.
CTGACTGGCAACGCCGGTGGCCGCGAACAGACGTTTACTTACAAACTGCATTTCGATGATCGCAAGACGACTGATGATTACGTGCCGCGGCTTTGGGCGACGCGTCGTGTCGGGTTTCTTCTCGATGAAATCCGCATCCACGGTGAAACCACCGAGCTTCGCGATGAAACAACTGAGTTGGCGCGAAAATACGGAATCGTTACGCCTTACACTGCGTATCTCATCGTAGAGGACGAAGATCGCCGACGTGTGCCGATGGCTGATCGATCCATGCAAACCATGAGCGCCGATGCGGCGACACACGCCGAAGTCGCCAAGGCGTGGACCGGATTCAAGGACAAGAAAGAAGGTGAGGATGGCGTTGCCAACGCGCGCAGCCAGAATGCATTCAAGTTTGCGCAGCAGGCGCCGGCTTCGATCGCAGCGGGTAGCTCCGAATCGTTGCGGGGATTTGCTGCCGCCGCTCCTGCTGCCATTCCCGCCGCGGCGCGCGTGGGTCAGTACACTCAACAGTCGAAGTTCGTAAACGGGCGCGCATTTTTCCAAAACGGAAATCAATGGATCGATTCAAACGCGCAGAACAACACCGCTAAACGCCAGCGCGTGCAATTTAACTCAGAAGAGTACTTCAACCTCCTGACAAAACATCCCGAAGCCGGCCCGTGGCTGGCGTTAGGCCAAAACGTCGTGCTCACGCTCGACGACGCCGTCTATGAAATCGCTGAATAACAATCCAATGAAAACACTAACGACTCCTGGCATCGGCCTCCTGCCGATGATCTTGTCTGTCTCTGCAATGCTCGGCCTTTGGCAATCGTCGGTCGCCAAGACTGCGCCATCACCTCAATCGAAACCACGTATCGAAGTCTGTTTTGTTCTCGATACCACTGGTTCAATGGGCGGTTTGATCGAAGGCGCGAAACAAAAGATCTGGTCAATCGCCAATGAAATGATCAGCGCGCAACCAACGCCGGAGCTAAAGCTCGGCCTCATCGGTTATCGAGATCGCGGTGATGAATACGTCGTGAAATCGTTTGGTCTCACAGATGACATCGATGCGATTTACGGACATCTGCGCGAGTTCCAGGCCGGTGGTGGTGGCGATGCGCCGGAGAGTGTGAACGAGGCGCTTGCCGAAGCCATTCACAAAATGCCCTGGAGCAGCGATAGCAAAGTCCTGAAGATCATCTTTCTCGTCGGAGACGCGCCGCCGCACATGGATTATCCGAACGGCCCTAAATATCCGGATCTTTGCCGGGAAGCAGCGAAAAAGGATCTCATCATTAATACCATTCAATGTGGCGAGATGGCTGAGACCAAACCGATCTGGCAGGAGATCGCGAAACTGTCGGAAGGCAGTTATGTGGGCATTTCGCAATCGGGCAATGTTGCTGTGATTTCAACGCCGCTGGACAAGGAGCTAAGCCGCCTTAACGAACGCATCGGTGCCACTCTCATTCCGTATGGCGACAGCAAACAGCAGGCCGAAGTTCATGCAAAATACGCAATGGCGGCCAGTGCTCCCGTTGCCGCCATGGCCGATCGGCTCAGCTACAACAGCAAGACTGGCAAGGTCGTGCAGGGGCGCGGTGAGTTAGTCGACGCGCTTAACGACAAAACGGTCAAGCTCGAGGAGATGGACCTGAAGCAACTTCCGGCCGAACTACAGAAATTGGATAGCAGCGAGCTGCAAAAGCGCATCGCCAAAGCCCGCGACGAACGCGCCGACCTGCAAAAGCAAATCGTCGAAGTGTCAAAGAAACGCGCAGCATATATTCAATCGGAAAACAAACGCCTCGCGGCCGAAGGCAAAGGCGACGCCTTCGATCAAAAGGTGACTGAAACGCTTCATGCCCAAGCCGCTAAGAAGGGAATCAGTTACTGATGCTGGATCAATGAAGTGGATTCGATGCCACGATTTCAACAACTCGAATTGCATGAAACGAAGCCTGAAGGAATCTCGAAACGCGAATGATGCACTCAGCGCGTTACAATTACCGATCCCCGGTTTCGTCATTCGGATTTAATTCGTCATTCGTCATTCGGATTTCGTCATTCATATGAATTCGTGTTTATTCGTGTCTATTCGTGGTTAGAAATCACTTATGGCTGAACAGAGTGGTTATCAAAAGCTCGTCGCAGAAGCGAAAAAGCACATAACCGAGATTTCGCCCCAGGATGCCGCTGCAAAATTAAATAGCGGCGACGCAGTCGTAATCGATGTCCGTGATAAAGACGAATGGGATGAAGGACATATTCCCGGCGCAAATCATGTGAGTCGCGGCACGATGGAGCTCGAGATCGAAGAAAAAGTGCCCGACCCAGACGCATTGATCATTTGTCATTGCGGCGGCGGCGGCCGATCCGCGCTCGCCGCCGAGACCCTGCAAAAAATGGGCTACAAAAATGTTCGCTCCATGGCTGGAGGCCTAAAAGCATGGAAAGCCGCCGGTCTGCCGACGACGACATAGTTTAACATCATTGTCGGAAGCGCGGACGCCTCGCCCGCAGTGTTGCCCCTTCGCGCAACGCACATTTGCATCCGGGCGTTAGGTGACGACAAGTTTACGCCTTATGTCATTCCGTTTTTGCTTCTTTGCTTGCGCGCTGCTCAACGCTGCGCAAATCACCGCTGTGTTCGCCGCCGATCTCAAGGACAATCCGTTATCAGCTGAGAGCGTCCTGCCGTATCAATACCCACCCTTCGACAAAATTAAGGACGACCATTTTGTCCCCGCGATCCAAGCCGGAATGCGCGATCAACTGAAGGAAATCGAACCGATCGCGAACAATTCCGAGACGCCGACATTCGACAACACGATCGTCGCCCTCGAGCGCACAGGGCGATTGCTCGATCGCGCCGAGCGCACGTTTTCGAACCTTAACGCCTGCGATACAAATCCAGCCAGGCAGAAGATCGACAAGGAAATGGCGCCGAAACTTGCCGCGCACCATGACGAGATTTTTTTGAACTCGAAATTGTTCGCGCGTGTCCAGGCGCTTTACGAGAAGCGCGACAAGCTCGGCCTCGATCCCGAATCGGCTTACCTGCTTGAGCGTTATTACAAGGATTTCGTACGCGCCGGCGCGAAGCTCTCTGATGCGGACAAGGAAAAGCTCAAGAAAATTAATGCCGAGCTGGCAACTTTGCAGACCCAATTCGAACAAAATGTTTTGAAGGAAAAGAACGCATCTTCCGTTGTCGTCGATCGCAAGGAAGATCTGACCGGTCTTTCCGATAACCAGATGGCAAGCGTGAGCGCAGCCGCGAAAGCGGAGCACAAGGAAGGGAAGTTCGTTATTCAGCTTCAGAACACCACTGGCCAGCCGTTGCTGGGCTCATTGGAGAATCGACCTCTGCGTGAGCGGGTCATGCAAGCGTCGCTGTCGCGCAACAGCAAAGGCGGCGAGTTCGACACGCGCAACATCGTCTTGCGGACTGTGCAATTGCGCGCCGAGAAAGCGAAGTTGTTAGGCTACGATAACTGGGCGGCATATCAGCTCGAAGATCAAACGGCGCACAATGTGCCGACTGTGAACAAACTGCTGGCCGATCTCGCGCCGCCTGCTATTGGCAATGCAAAACACGAAGCAGCCGATATGCAGAAAATTATCGATGAGGAGAAGGGCGACTTCAAAATTGCGGCCTGCGATTGGGACTTTTATTCGGAGAAAGTGCGCAAGGCTAAATATGCGTTCGACGAATCGGAAGTGCGTCCGTATTACGAGCTGAACCACGTCGTCGTTGACGGCGTTTTTTACGCGGCTCAAAAACTTTACGGCCTCACGTTCAAGGAACGCCACGATCTGCCGGTCTATCAACCGGACGTTCGCGTGTTCGAAGTTTACGATCGCGACGGAAAACCGCTGGCGATTTTCATCGGCGATTACTACGCGCGGCCCTCCAAACGCGGGGGCGCGTGGATGACTGCTTATGTCCCGCAAAACGATCTGTTTGGGACGAAGCCGGTTGTCGCGAATCACCTCAACATTCCAAAGCCGCCGCAGGGCGAACCGACACTGCTCACTCAAGATGAAGTGCGAACCGCGTTTCACGAATTCGGGCACGCGCTGCACGGCATGTTTTCGAACGTAAAATTTCCAAGATTTAGTGGAACGAGCGTGCCGCGTGATTTCGTCGAATATCCGTCGCAGGTAAACGAGATGTGGGCCGCGTGGCCGGAAGTCCTTGCCAATTACGCGAAACATTACAAAACCGGAGAACCGATGCCGCAGGCGTTGCTCGATAAAGTCAACGCCGCGGAAAAATTCAATCAGGGATTCAAAACCACGGAATACCTGTCGGCTTCGCTACTCGACCAGGCGTGGCATCAACTAAGTCCAACCGACATTCCGAAAGACGCGGTTGCATTCGAAGCGGAGGCATTGCACAAGGCCGGCGTCGACTTTCCGCCGGTACCGCCGCGTTATCGCAGCTTCTATTTTTCACATGCCTTCGCCGGCGGATACTCGGCAGGTTATTACTCCTATCTCTGGAGCGAAGTGCTCGACGCCGACACGGTCGAGTGGTTCAAGCAACGCGGCGGATTGAAGCGCGAGAACGGCGACCGCTTTCGCGCCATGTTGCTCTCGCGCGGTGGATCCGCTGACGCCCTCGGGCTATTTAAAAATTTCGTCGGACGCGATCCATACATCGAACCATTGCTGAAGCGGCGCGGCCTCGATCGGCCGACCACTGCCGGGTCAAAGGATTAGTTTTGAAGGGAAGCGCTCCGGTTGCAGCGCCGAGTTTCGGTTCGAGGCGAGTCGCGACCGCGTTCAAAAACACGCGAATTGCCGGCAAAATTATGTCGCAATTGTTTTTATTCGTCGGGGCAACAGACGAATGGCACCTCAGTGAGCGGGGACGTACGCAGGATGCGGCGCTGACCCAAGTCGTCGCTGGCGGGACTCCGAGTTTCCAAGTCTTGCTGCGTTTGGAGTTGACGGAGCCGCTCGGCGACCATCTTGGTGGAGGGGATTTCGCCGTGAGCAATCGTACTTCGCACGCTGGCGTTGACATTTTCTTTGTCGAGCGCGCTAACGGCCTGATAGATGTTGTTAATCACGGGCAGGAATTCGACGACCAGGACGCTCAGCGGCGAATCGGTGGGCAAGCCGAAAAGTGCGAGCAACTGACTGACCTCTCCGTTTGACCAGGCGACGGTCCCACGCTTCGCCGCATCTTTGTTAGACTTCGTTTGGTCGGCGAGTTTGTAGATGCCGGTGAATTTCGCATAGCTGACGTCGTCTTTGAAATTGCGGATCGTAAGGTTCTTCAATGTCCGGCGCTGGACATCGTCGTAAATCAAAAAGCGGTTCCGCCCCGACGCGTCTTCGATTTCCACACGCCAGTCGAGTTGTTTGTCGTCGAGGAGAATGTTCCGCCAATCGAGATTATCGGCCTGGCGCGCTTGTGCGTAGAGCAGACACCAGAGCTGCGTCCGGGGCGGGTCGGCGGTCACATTGCAGCCATCGAACACGGCCACGGCGTAAAGGGCGCTGACCGAGAGTTTGTTTTCGTCGCGAGCCACCGTGCAGGTGAGCGTTGGCGCGGGATGTTGAATGCCGGTGGCGTGCAACCTGCGGCCGAAGCGTCCCTGCGCCGTCGTCCAGACCATGCGCTTTTCCTCCAGCTCTTCGCGCAAATCCATGTAGTGACCGAGCCGAAATTCGTAGGTGAAGAGCCCGAACATCTCGTCCGCATTCGCGTGTAATCCCGGCGGCAACGGCAGCAGATAATGGAGATCACTGTCAGTCGCTTTCTCCATCGGCTGCATCGCCGTCAGCCCAGCGAGATCGTTGGTCGCGCCGTCGATGACGACGCAGATCGGTTCGGGGTCGACCGGCAAGGGCGGTTCTTCGCGGGCGACGAGCAGCTCAGGGCGATTGTCACTGATGAGTTGATCCGGCGCGTAGGCAAGCATCCGCGCGAAGTAGGTGTCCTGCGGATCTTTCACCGGCTCGGCCAGTTCAATCCAGAGGAAGCGGCGCCGCGGATCGGTCGCGGAGTATTTGTCATTCCGCTTGTAAGGCGACAAGGCAATGCCGGCGGAGGCGATCTTCGGCACCTGCGCAGGCGGGGTGGTGATGGGCAACGTGATCTCCAGCTCTTCGGGATCGTCATGTTGCGCACCGTGATCCTTTTTGAAATGCGTCGTGATCTTGTAGCTGACTTCGATTGTGTCCGGGAAGCGCGGGTCGTCAGGCGCCTCGACGCGCACAGGTTTCTTCGGCTCGACGGCATCAATGAAAATCAGGCGAGTGTAATCGCGTTGCGGATCGTGGAGCGATTCAAGCGAAGCGGTCCGTTTCACCTCGATTTCGCCCACGGTCAGATCCTTCACCTTCTCATCCGGTGCGTGTGTGAACCAGGTTGTGCGAGTGATGACGAAGCTGAGGCCGTCGAGCGCGTCCCATGTCCAGTCACGGTCTAGGATGAGCTGCAGGCAGCAGAGCCAGTGGTTAGGTAAATCGGTCTTAGACGAGAAAGTGAGCGATGAGTTATCCGGTGCGAGCGAGTGCCGGATACGCGCCGAACAACCAAACTGCGCGCGCTCGCCCGCCTTCGGCACGAGCGTCAGTCCGATGTTCTCGAGCTCCAGTTGTTTCGCCAGCCGCTGCACGATATCCGGCGGACGCGGCACTTCCTTGCTGAAGAACAGTGTAGTGAACTTGCCGTCGGCAACGGGCGGTTCGTCCGGCTGCAAATAGATGCCCTGCAGCCGTTGGGCGGGTGCGGTATCAACAAACAGATCGCGCTCGTCCTCCGACGACCGATAGACGCGCACTTCAATGATGTGGCCGTAGCGGCTGTCGGCTTCCCGATCATTTGTCGGACTAACGAGTCCATAATAAGCCTCGTCGTCCGGCTTCTTCTCGCAGACCGCGCGCAAGGTCAGCCGCACGGTGCGCGCTCTCGGAAGGAAGATTTCCGCGAGATCATCGATGTTGCCGGCGAAGCCGAAATCTGCGCCGAGATTCTTTTCCTTCCCGGTGTGCAGAACCGGCACGTCCCGGTAAACCAGCGGGATGTTCAGCGCCGCGGCGTAATCATCTTCGCCACCGACAACCGAAAAGCGACGCTCGGTGGTGTAGAGATGGACATAGTTCTCGCGACCGGAAACGCTCTGCAGGTTGTCCATCTTCAGCGTCTCGACTTCGACCACGATTTCGATGCGATCGACATCCGGGTCATGAATTCCGAACGCCTCGCGCTCTTCCGGCGGAAGCAGCAGCATGTCGCGCGAGGCCTGCTTCAAGCGCGCAACCGGATCAGCGTATTTTCCGGTATAAACGACCGCCGGATAATTGATGAATGGCCGCTGAATGGAGAGCGAATCGGGATCGCCCGGCGTGTCGTTGTTCTTCGACAGATCAGCAATCCGCGGCTGATTCGGCGCGACGTAGCGTTTGAAGGGACAACGACCGATCGCCGATGGGCTTTCGACTGCGGGCGACTTGTCAGGTTCAGCGCCACCGCCGCTCAAGTCGCGCATGCGGACTCGGAAATCGTACTGTTTGCCGTAGCGCAATGCGGAGGCGATTGGCGCCGAAGCGTAGATGTCATTCAGGCGATTCTGCGCCGGACCCGTCACCCCGGTCCCCGTGTCCTGCACGGGATTCACTGGATCGGCTTTCACATCCGGCGAGTTGGTCTGGTAGATTTCCGCCGCGTCGTTATCCGGGAGGACCATGCTATGGCCGGTCCAGTTCGCGAAATACATCGGAAGCCAGAACTCGCCGGTTTTATTTCCGTCGAGCTGCATCGGATAGACCTGGTAGGGCAGCTCGCCGTCGAAATCGCCGACCGGGATTTGTTGAACGGAGAGCGGCGCGCGGCTGGTCACTTCATTCAACGTTTCCCATGGATTGCCGGGCGCAGGTGCCGTCTCGCGCACGTCGACCGCGTAACCGAACACGCCGAGCGGCGCATCGACCCGATCCCCGCTGAGTTGGCGCAAATACCAAATGAGAATCTGTTCGTCGTCCCAACCGAGCCGAATGCCCACGTCTTTGACTGGCTTTCCGTCTTCCGGCGTTTCGGAGAGCAGATTACGGCTGACCGGCTGCACCGCGTGCACGATTTTGGTGAAACCATCGTCGTATTCGGCAGTCTCGATGAGCAGTTGATCAAAGTTTCCGGACGGTGGCGATGGATCGGGATCAGCCGCGTTCGCCTTGAACAAGACCGGGAATAGAATCGGCGCGAAGAGAGCGCGCTCATCAGCAGCTTTTAAAGGCGGAATGCGCGCGGCGTATTGCTTAACGAAAGTGTGATCAGCGTCCTGTTGCGCACGGAAATCGCTGCCGGCCGCGAGATCGATGAATAGCCAGCCGCCATGCTTGAAGACCGCGGCATCGACGGGAATGCTGGTCAGATAGATCATGCCCAACTCGCGCGCGAGCAGTGGCTGCCGCATCGCGTAAGCGAACACTTTGCCCCAATCGATCACATCCGGGCTGCGAGTAAATCCCGGCACCTTTTCCGCGCCGCGAATCGCACAGTGATAGCTGTCGTCGGTGACGGCGGCGCGGGTGCGCGGGGTAGTGAAGTTGAACGCTGCGCGATAACTGAGTGGCAGGTATTTTCGCACTGCGAACTCAGTTGTCGGAAGAATGCGCGCTGGAGGCGCAATCGTGATGTTACTCAGCGTGGGGGTGATCTGGAACTGCCCGGCCAACGCTTGGAACAACGGCCGCGCATTGGCCGGTTGCGCGACCGGTGCGGCGACAGTCGAGCCTAACGAATGGTTATTTGGAAATGCCGCCAGGCTGCCGACGAGACGTGCTTCGAAGACAAACTGCGCGTCGACAAATGCGGGCGCATCTGGAATCGGGGGCGTCGCTTCGATTGCTGGCACGAGCGGATTCTGATTCCGAGGCAGGACGACAACGTTGAGCCGAACCTCCGCGCCATCGAACCACTGCGGAAATGGGAGAATGGAAAAGCGGAAGTTGGGATCCATTCGTTAGGCAATCTGGCGTTGTTCGCTCCAGCTCGTGCTGAAGTCGATGTCGATGACGAAGCAGATGCTGATATCGATAGCGAAGGTGATCTGCGCTTCGAGATCGGTGCGGCCGCCGCCCGGCAGACTCTTGTCGTTCAGCCGCTTGATCGTGCCTTTTGCCTCGATCGTGATCGTGATGGAGACCAGGCCGCCGATGAGCTCGGCATGTCCCTGCCATGTGAGAAAAGCCGAGACATTGAGCTGGGTCGAGTCGGTGTAAATTTCGACCCCGACCATGTAGAGCACGCTGACGTTCCCGACCACCGGCAAACCGACCACGATCTGCGCGCCGAAGCCGAACTTCATGTGGAGCGTCGGCCCGACTTTTGAATCAGCCGCGATGTCGAGGTTCGCCTGCCCGACCGCGTAAACTGTAGCGGCCGAAAGTGAGACGCACATGACAGAAAGGCGTCCGTAGAAACCGAGCGAGGCGCCCGCGCTAGGCAGCAGATCTTTTGGGTCGCTGCTAATGGCGAGCGCGGCGTTGAAATAGGCTCCGAGCTTCAGTCCGGCTTCGAGCTTGAGCGGCGCGTTCGGATCATTATCGAACGGCGGCATCGGAAACTTCAGGACTGGAATTTCCTTTGAGGCTTCGAACTTATATTCCCAGCTGCCAGCCTTATTGCTCATCGCGAGCTTCAGCCCTTTCGAGAACCCGTCCTTGTAATTCGCGCCCTGCAAATCCTGCAGGATTTGGAGAATCTCGATTACCGGTTGGAGTTGCTCCGCGAACTCGATCTGCGGCGACGGAAAGGTCGGATCGCCCGGGTCACCGCCGTATTGCGCTTCGGCGCCTTTCTTCGAATCCCAGTTGCCCTTGATCGTCATGAGGCGCTTGATCGGGCCGAGATCGATCACGACCGCGACGTTGCTCATCCGGCTTTTCCACTGCTGTGCGACGTCACCGGCGAATGAGTTCACGTCGAAGTCGAGCTTGCCGTCCGTCGCCAAGGGCGCACCTTGCTTCTGCGCTTTGTATTCGAGGTAAATGCGCAGCGCGTCGCCGAGCTTGATCAGCTCCCACTCCGTGCCCGGTAGATCGAACGCGGCAGCTTTCTTGAGCAGCTTGTAGCCTTCCTGCTTCCCGCCGGCGACGAGGTCGTTGATCTGCATCAACTTGAGCGCCTTCGTGCCCGCATCGGTCAGAGTGCCTTGATCGAATTCGTTGCCGTTCTTGAGCAGCGAAATCACGTCACCGAAATTGCTGACTGCGTCGCCGATGTTCGGGAAGATAGCCTTCGAGTTCACGATGCGGAACGCGTCGGCGAAGAGCGGCGGCGTTCTGCTCATCAACGTCTGCACGCCCTGTTCAAATGCCGGCGTAAGGAAGAGCGCCTTCTGCGTGTCGGTCGATTGCAGGAAGCCGTAGTTGATCGTGTCGGGCGCCGGGTTGCGCAGTAGCTCGGTCGGGTTCGCGATGCGGAGCAGCTGTTTCTCGGGTGGCGGATTGAGAAACGTGAGGTATGCGAGCTCGCTGCCTGGTTTCAGGCCGATCGGCAGCGGTTTCGTGACGAGCTCGCCCGCGCGAATCAGCGGCGCGGCCAGATCCTGCGGCACCGGACTCACCTGGCCGGAAGCGGCCTCGTGTTTAACCAAAGTCCACGAGCCATCCTTCGGCAGAAGCACGCTGCCACGCGCTGCCGCGGCGACGGCCGGCTTCACGCCGTCAGCTTGGAAGGAATTGCTGACATCAAACCGGCTGAGGCGCATTTGTTGTCCGCTCAGGCCGATGTCGATTACGCAATCGATCGGTCCGCCGATCGTCACTTGTCTCGCGAGCAGCTCGTTGAATTTCGCAGCGGTCAGCGGCATACCGCGCGGCGCGAGTTGCACGAAGCCGAGAATCTTCTTCGACGGAATTAGCTTTCGCTCTTTGCCCGCGATCGTTTTGGTGACGAATCCGCTGACCGGATTCTCGATCTCGATGTCGGCGTTAAAGAAAACCGGCTGCAGATGGCAATCGAAAGGGATCGGATTCGGTCCCGGGTTGGTGACCGCTTTGCCATCTCCATCGACGTACTCTTCGCCTTTCGCGATCTCCACCGTTCCCGTGAACGGCAGAATGTCATCGGTCTCGTGAATTTCCCCCACGTTGAAGAGGCAATTACAGACCCCTGGATGAATCGAGTATTTCGCCTGCCGCCGTTTTGGCACGAGCTTCGTCCCGTCGAACTCGTAGACGTAGTAGGTGAAATCGAAGCAACCTTCGCTCTCTGCCCGCCAGCCGCTGTCGTAGCGATAGGCATAGGCGGTATTCGCGCGGAAGAGGGTGATCGTGCGGACAACCTTAATCGCCCACGGATACATGATGCTTCTGACCTGGATGATCTCGGTCGCGCAGCGCCCGACGTAGACATCGAACTTCGCCTGGCTCGTCTCCGCGATCGCGGCGTGCGGGTTAAGCCAATCGCTGAAAATGCTCGCGCCGTAACCGCTCAGGTCCATGCGGGAGACCGGGACACCGCGTTGCCTAACGAGTTGAAACGGCTGGAGCAGGAACTCGTTATTGAAGATCTCGGTCACGCTCGCGCCCAGGGTGCTGGTGCCGGTGGGATTACCGAACCAGTCGAGAATGTTGTTCACCTGGACGGAGCTGCCCATGAACATGTCGGTCTCGCCTTCACGTAACGCTTCGCCGCCATCGATCCGCAGCTGCCGTCCGCCGAAGACGCCGCTTGCCCAGGTCTTGCGGTTGAAGGCGACATTCGTACCGCGGCGTTGTGCTCCCGAGTAACTGTATTTCTTCCGCAGCAAGGCGAGCGCGCGCATACCGAAAGGCAATGTGCCTAACGAAAACGCGGCGAAGTTCTCCTGCTTCTCGAACCGATCGATGAGGAAATCGCTCAGTGGAATCGGCGCGAGCGCGACCTGCTCCGCGCTGTTGTTCATGATGCGCGTCGGCCCGCCGTCGTCCGGATAATAATTTCCACCGGCTGGTGGATCGCCTGCGATGTCCGGAGGCGTCAGATTAGCCACCGGCTCCCACGAAATCTGCGGAACGGTGAAAGCGCGCGCATTGAATCCGCGCGTCACCACGTCCATGCCTTCGACCTGCAATGGGAACCCGCCGCTGGCTGGAAGCATGGTAGTGAGCATCGCCATGCGCTCAGTCCCGAAGGTCCCGAAGCTGACGCCGAGCAGATCGGCGTTCGTGCTCACGTCAAGCAATGCGAATTGATCGCGCTGCAGCGACACCGTCGCCTCGTCCCAAATGACGCCAGGATCGATCGGGACGCGCGAGAACAGCGCCGCACCATGTGATTGCGATTGCGCGTCGACGCCGCCCTTTTCATCCATGCCAGCGAGGAAGTTGATGTCGTCAGGCGGTGGCGTCTGCGGCCACGGCTGTTGATCAGGCAGCGGTGCGAAAAGGAACGAGACATCGACCTTGTCCTTTTTCTCCGCGGCCGGTTCCCACGTGACGCGCGCGATCAACAACAGCCACACGGCCGGCTGATTGCTGACGTACAAGGCGCGATCGCTTGCCCCGCGGAACTGGAACTTGAGCAGATTGATGTTGGCCGCGTAGGGATCGGGCAGCGTCGGCAGATAGGCATGCATGCCTAACGACAGGAACAACGCCCCACGTTCGACCTTGATGAAATCCTCCGCGAGCGTCCCGAAGAGCAGGCAGCCGTTCACCGCGGTGGTTTTAAAGAGCGCGTTGTTCAGGACTAACGAGAGCGACTTCGGAATCTGCGGCGGCTTCTTCGTCAGGTCGGTGTTATCGACCAGCATGTTGTCGTCGAACAGATAGACGAGCCGAAAGCTGCTCGTGGCGGCGAGCACGAGGAGCGATTTCTTCGAGCGAATTTCGAGCGGCTCTCCCTTCGCCGTCACTGGCCGATCCGCGCGCACGTCTGCATTTGCAAGTGTGGATATGAGCTCGGTGCCGTTCGCGAGCGTATTGAAGAAGAACGGCGCGGTCGCAAGGAATTGCACGTTTGCTGTTGTGCCGAACCGGTTGAGCTTGTCCATCCACAGCGCAAACTTCTGCACGCAAAGCGCGTTGCCGGCGCTCAGATCGGTGATCGCGATCCGACCCGGCGCGACCATGATATAGGGTTGGCGCAGATTCAGCGGTCCCCCGTTGAGCGCAGTCCAGGTGGAGGCCAGCCCGGCTTCGCAACGAATGGCGATCGCGCCGATTCCTTCTGCGGGAGTTGGATTCGCAATGTCAATCGGCGCAGCGGGCAAAGCCCAGAAGCTCGCCATCAGTTTCGTTTCGCCGCTGAAGGTATGGAAAGGCGATTGGTTGTCCGAGACCGCAAATGAGGGCGTCGATGCAGTTAGAGGAATCAGAACCCGATTCAAGACCGCATCGTGCGTTGTCGCCTGCTGATTCTGCCATGCAAAGTTGGCCTGATGTCCGTAAACTCTCCAGCTCGCGTCACCAACAACGTCGAGCGCGTGAGTTCCGCCGCCGAAATGAAACGCGAACTCCCGCGGGAGCCGCACATCGGCCGCGCGCGCGTCCTTGCCGTAGTCGCTTGACGGATCGGCATCGTTCACCGTTTGCTGCGCGAGCTGAAATTCCACTCGCACGGTCGTGATCGGCGAGATCGTCAGTCGGCCGTCGATAATCTGCGGCGCAGCGCTTAGCTCGATGTTGCCGCTGCGAATTGTCAGACCTGTGAAAAAGCCGGGCGGCGCATTCGTGGCGAGCAGACGCGAATTGATCCAAATGCTGCCGGCGTTGAGGTGATATCCGGGCGCGGCATCGGCCGCGAGCGGGAGATCGATGCCGATGAACCGAAAACGGGTCCGCAACTTGAACAGCAGCGCTGGTTCGGCGATCCCTTGCACGTAAAGCGCTACCAGCTTTTCGATTCGGAAAAAATCAAACCAGAACCGCCGCCCATCCACACTAAGAAACGGGCCGAAGCTGCCTTCGAGCGCCGCGCCGCTGGCCCACGCCGGGTTGGAGCCGTGCAACTGGGTGCTGCGCAACGGCACTTCGCGCACCGCCACCCGATACCCCGCTTCCGCTTCCGTACTCGCAAGCCGATCCACAATCTGCCCGATCTCAGTCGCGATGTTTTCCGGCGCCACCAGCCCCGCTGCCTCGAAGGAGAACCGGCTCTTCTTGACTTGCTCCAGGTCTTCGGGAAGCAATGCGCGAGAGAGAAACTCCTCGAGGCGGCTGAACTGCTCGGGTTGCTCCTCAATGCGCAAGCCACCGAGCAACCGGGTCAGCAATGCACGTTTGTCAGGCATATAATGAATGCATTGGGCCCTGTGTTCGTTTTACGTTCCCTGCGAAGTTGGCCGCAGCTCTCGACCAATTGAACGGCGCGCAAAGGCACTGGTCTACGCGCTCTGCACAATTTGCTGAAGGGCTGCTGCGCGCACGATGTTGCGCCGCCAGAGGCATTGCCGTCAAGCTTCATTTGTAGTTCTAATCCTGATCGGAATTGCCGGTGGAATGCTGCTCCAATTCTGTTAATTTTCTAATCCCGTGAGCCAAGCACCCGATACTGCAGCACAAACGGCAGCGCCGAACACCGACAGAGCCGATCTGCGGCCTGAAAGCATTCAGGACGCGGTGATCCGGCTCGCTGGTAATTCGCAGGATGGAATTCAAACTGCCGGGGCATTCCTCGCCCGGCTGGCCGGCCGCAGTGAGCACGATGTCATGACCTATATGACGATCCCGGCGACGATCTCGGGTGGTCCGTCCATTTTTCAGGTGCGCATCGGGTCAGGCGAAGTGTTATCGGCCGGCGATGAAGCGGATTTTCTGGTAGCGTTTTACCAGCACAGTTACCAGGACCACATCGGATTCCTCCGTGAAGGCGGCGTGATGCTTTACGATTCGGACAATGTCGAGCCCAACCTCGACGATAAACGCTTCGTTTACGTGGGCGTGCCCATCACTGGATTGACGGTTGAAGCGCTCGGCGGCACTGCGAAGGACAGGGGCAAAAACATTTTCGTGCTCGGACTGATCTCAAAGATTTTCAATCTCGATGTCGAGAAACTGAAGAGAATCATCACCGAAAAATTCGGCGGTAAAGATGAAAGCGTGGTGAACACCGCGTTGATGGCATTCCAGGCCGGTTATGCGTATCCGGTCGGAAATGTTTTAACGAAACACTATCGGTTTGAGCACATACCGAGAGCAAGCGGTCGTCCCCAGATCACCATGGACGGTAATCAGGCGCTGGCCTATGGGCTGATCGCAGGCGGCGTGCGCTTTGGCGCCGGTTATCCGATCACTCCCTGGTCGTCTGTGATGGAGACTTTGCGGCGCGAGTTGCCGAAGTACGGCGGCATTTTTGTGCAAGCCGAAGACGAGCTGGCATCGGTGTCGATCGCGATCGGTTGTTCGTATTCAGGCTATCTTGCGGTGACTGGCAGTGCGGGCCCGGGAATTTCGCTTAAGTCCGAAGCGATTGGTTGGGCATCGATGGCCGAGATCCCGCTGGTCATTTGCAACGTTCAACGCGGCGGCCCAAGCACAGGCTTGCCTACGAACGTTGAGCAAAGCGATTTACATCAGGCGATCTTCGGCAGTCATGGCGACAGCCCGCGCGTCGTCCTCGCAGCTGCAAGCGTGGAAGATTGTTTCTATATTGCGATCGAAGCCGCACGCATCGCGCGAAAATACAGCACGCCGGTTTTCATTTTGAGCGACACATCGCTGGCAACGCGAATCGAGGCGTTCGACGAGCCCGATCTTCCGAAGTTGATGGTCGATCCCAAACCGAATCTTACGCCCCGGCAAACGCATAAGCCGTATCCCATCGATCAAATCACCCAGCACGTAGCGCCCGGCACACGCATCCTCGACGGGAAATACCCGCTGCTCTCCGGTCTCGAGCACGACGAAATGGGTCATCCCACCGGCAGCCCCAAGCTGCACATGGCGATGACGGCGAAGCGTCGCAACAAATTGCGCAAGCTCGCTGAAGAAATTCCGCTGCCCGAAATCCATGGCGATCACGAAGGCACATTGATGGTCGGCTGGGGTTCAACCTACGGGCCGATTCACGACGCCGTCACACTGGCGCGACATCAGGGAGAAAAAGTCGGCGCGATACATCTGCGCCATCTGCATCCATTGCCGAACGGGCTGGAGAAAATTTTCGAGAAGTTCAAGCGGATAGTTACCGTCGAAATGAATGATCAGGGCGTTTACGGGTACGGCCAGCTCGCCACGATTTTGCGCGCTCGCTATTGCGAACCAAAAATTACGAGTTTCACCAAGACCGATGGCCTCACGTTTCGGGTGAGAGAAATTTTGGACGGCGTGTTCAAGGGCAAATCCTTCCTTGCTCGATACATCCCGCGCGAAGGCGCCGACGTGCAGCATCATGATACTGCCCCCGAAAATGTGAAGCACTTGAAGGAAGTCGTGCCACAAGGGGTGGGATAAGCAGGCGCGGCTGTGTCAGATGCTGAAATGATTTTATGAACCAATCAAAACCGAACGGCGAAACGGCGAGTGCGATTGCAGAACGGCCGCGCGAAAAACTAACAAAGAAAGCGATCACCGCTGATCACCCCACGTGGTGTCCCGGTTGCGGCGATTTCGCGGTGCTCGCTTCGTTTTACAAAGTCCTCGAAAAACGGAATCTCGAGCACGAAAAAATCGTCACGCTTGCCGGAATCGGTTGTTCATCGCGTTTTCCATATTTCGTCAACGGCCATGGCGCACACTTTATTCACGGCCGCGCGGTCCCGCTCGCGAGCGGCATCAGTCTCGCCCGACCCGATCTTCACGTGTTCCTATTCGGCGGCGACGGCGACGGATTCTCGATCGGCGGCAATCACCTCGATCACGGCGCCCGCAAAAACATCAACATGACGTACTTCATCATGGACAATTTCGTCTATGGACTGACGAAGAAGCAGACGTCGCCGACTTCGCCGATCGGATTCAAATCGAAAACCGACCCGACAGGCGCGATCGATCAACCGGTCAACCCGATGAAGAAATTAATCGCAGGCGGAGCCACGTTCATCGCCCGCACGCATGCCGCTCAGGTACCTCACATGATCCAAATGATCGAGCGCGCCTTCGATCACCAGGGGTTCAGCGTCATTGAATGTTTGAGTGAATGCGTGGAATTTTTTCCTGACGTGTTCGATCCGGCCAATCCGCGCAAAGGCGGAAGCTTCGAAGTGATTCAGGAAAAGAAATGGGACAACACACCTGAAGACGAACTCCGTCACGATGTCACCGACGAAGTCGCCGCCTATAAACTCGCCACGATTCCGTTCCCCGGGGTGTTCGGAGTTTTTTACGAAACCGATCGGCCTACGAAGAATTCGTTGGAGAAAAAATGGATCGAGCAGACGCGCGAAAAGATTGGCAACCCCAGCGATCTTGAAGTTCTTCAGAAAACCTTCGACCGAATCAAGTGACAATGCGGCTCGCGTTGTCATCCTGAGCGCGATCGAAGGATCTCACGTTTGTGCAGCGCAGAGGTTGTCGAGCCTGCCACTGCATCCTTCTTAATTTCTTTGCTACTTCTTGCTCCGGGTATGGTTACACATTAAGAACATGAACATGACCAAATTACGCTCCTTAGTTTTCGCTGCACTTGTTGCCCTGCCTTTGGCGTCATTCGCGCAGGTAGACATATCAGTTAACGTCGCCCCTCCGCCTCTGCCCGTAGTAGAGCAACCTCCCGCTCCGGCCGAGGGCTACATCTGGACTCCCGGCTACTGGGGATATGACAGCGATTATTATTGGGTGCCGGGCGTGTGGGTTGAGCCCCCAACCGTCGGTGTGCTTTGGACCCCGGCGTGGTGGGGCTGGAACAACGGTGCGTACGTCTTTAATCAAGGTTACTGGGGCCCGCATGTCGGTTTTTACGGCGGCATTAACTACGGTTATGGCTACACCGGAAATGGCTATTGGGGCGGGCGATGGAATGGAAACCACTTCGCGTACAACACCGCGGTGACGAACGTGAACAAAACCGTCATTCACAACACCTACGTCAATAATTCCTTTCAGAAGAATGTGAACGCTAACCGCACCAGCTTTAACGGTCCAAATGGAGTGAAAGCGCAGCCGACTGCGGAACAAAAAGCTGTTGCCGCAAACGCTAAGAAACTGCCGCCCACCTCCCAACAACTCGAGCGCCAGGAGGTCGCAAAGAAGGACCCCAATCTTCATGCGAAGAATGGCCAGGTGAATCACGAGGCGATCAAGTCATTTAACCAAAGCCACGGGCAGGGCAAAGGCGCAGAAGGCGTTGGAGCAGCAGGGGCAGCCGGAGCGGGAAAAGCTGGAAACATGGCCGGTGAACAACATGCGCCGGGAGCAGCAATGAATGGCGAGCAACACGGCAACAAAAACGCGGCGGAAAACCAGGGGAACGCGCATGAACGACAAAATGTTCATGGCAACGATCAAAATGTTGGGGCAAACCACGCGCAGGCCAACCAAATGGCTGGGCATGGAAATGCAATTCACGGTCAGAATGCGGTGAATCAGCATGGTATGAATCAGCACGCCGTGAATCAGCACGCCGTGAATCAGCAGCAGATGCATCATCACCAACAGATGATGAACGCACAGCATCAGCAACAAATGGCCGTGCATCATCAACAGATGACTGCGCACGGCCCGCCCCCAGCAGTGCACCGCCCGCCACCAGGAGCGAACGGTCCTCACCCGGCGGCCGGACAGCCGCAGGGCAAGAAAAAGCCAGAAAAACCGTGACTGTCACGCCGGTCGCGGTGAAATGAAGTGATCGGGGAGCACATGCGGCTAGCCTGTCGCTGTTCGGCGGCCGTGCTGCTTTTCCTTCTTCCTTTTTCCTTCTGAATTTACACCTCGACCGTCACACGTAAGAACGTTGCAGGAATGGACGTGCCTTGCTGACTGTTGGAGACGGCCCGCCCTCGGGCCGCGTCATTTTGGCTACTGAACAACTCTTCCAATTGTTTTTGTAACTCATCCGCTTTGCCTTGTTTTTCCGCGGCTTCAAACGCATTCATGGTGGGCCCATAATATTTCCTGAATGCATCCACGAACGCTTCTGGTGTGCCCGGAAAATTGAACGTGAACGTGTCACGGGCGAACGAGATGTTTTCTTTCGGAATTCCTGCCGCCGTAAAACGCTCGATCACATTGTTCTCGACACCCCACGTCATTGGACTAACGAAACCTTCCGGCGGCGGGGGCGTATAGTTTGAGCTGATCTTCAAAATCTGCGCCACCAGCGTTGGATCGTTAGGTATCCAGTTGCCCATGACGATGCGACCGCCTGGTCGCGTTACGCGCACTGTCTCTTTCGCAACGTCGAACGGCTTGGGCGCAAACATCGCGCCAAAAACACTGACGACGAGATCAAAACTGTTGTCCGGCACCTGCTCCAGATTCGACGCGTCCCCTTCCTGGAATCTTATATTCGTTAGGCCTTGTTCCGCAGCACGCCTGTTCCCCGCCTCGACCAGGTTCCGCGCGATGTCGATACCCAGCACCTCCGCGCCAAGTTTCGCAGCAGGCAGCGCTGTCGTGCCATCGCCACAACCGAGATCCAGCACTTTAAGTCCTTTCGTAATTCCGATTCGCTGCACCAGCGCCTCGCCGCTTTCGCGCATCGTATCGGCGATACGTGTGAAATCGCCTTTTTCCCAGAGTGCCTTGTTAGGATTAGCAGGAGCGTTCATGATGTGAGGTTATCGGTTGATATTGTTTGGTGCAATTGTTCCGAGACGTGACAAGACACAACAATCTGGCCAGCCGCAAGCAATTCGAGCTGTTCGTTCGGTGACGCGGATGTTACCCAGATGCCGCGCACTCTGATGGAGCCGCGACGCCCTATCGCGACGGCCCGAGGGCGGGCCGTCTCCATTAACTCATTACTTTTCTCTGCGTTCCTGCTTCAACGAATCACGCGGCAAAGCCTTTATCTCGCCGCTTCCAGCTCCGCGCGCATGGCCGAGAGACTGACCTCGGTTGGCATGAAACCGGTGTCGCTATAGGTGATCGTCACATGCTGATCGTCTTTTGAAAAAGCGAGGGTGCCAGCCATGCGTTCGAGTGAAGCGACGTCCTCTTTCCAACCCGCGGCGCGAAACTGTTTCCGGAAAGAGTCAACAGCCGCTTTCGCTTTCCCTTTGCCGATAGTGAACTTGATCTCGTCCTTGGTCTGCTTCACCTCTTTCGCATCCGCGGGCAGTGTGACGACGACTTTCGGTACCTTGCTTCGTTCCGCCAACTCGGCGGCCTCCTTCGCTGCTTTCGCTTCCGCGGCGGCGCGCAGCTTGGGCGCCTCCTCTTTTCTTCTGCGATCGCGCTCGGCGATTTCTGCCGCGCTTTGGAAACGGACCGACACGAGAAGCTTGTCGCCAAGGACGCCGGTTGTCGCAAGCGTCAGCATTTCCTTCGCGGGATTGCGAAAGATCATCGTCGGCTTCTCATCGACATCGACCATCTTATCCATCGTGGATTTCCAGCCCACGGTGGCCAGAGTTTTTCGGTAAAAATCGACGATCGCGTCCTGGTTCCTCGTCGCAAATGTAAGTTCCGGCGGCTCATCAACGTAACGCAAGTCCTCGACGTCCGGCGGCGCGGGAATGTCAGCCGAGATTAGCTGAGTAGAATACTGGATCATGGTTTTCCCGGCCTGTGCTGGTGCGGACGAGACAGTCGCTGTAGCAAGGATTGCATTCTGTTTGAAGTAGTCGGAATCCCCAGCTTTGCCATAAGGCACCCAACCTTGCGCGACGAACAGATTCCGGACGGCATCCGCGGTCGCGGGCACGGCAGCCTCGGTGGCATACATTGCGGTCGGCTCACCTACATAAACGGGCTTTGCATTCGGAAGAACCGGGAGCTTGCCAGGTTTTACGTTGCCGAGATTTTGCAGCCTTACCGACACGCTGCTCGCTTCAAAGGGAATGACCGAGAGCGAAACGACGAACCCATCACGCGCGAACATCGCACTGGCCGATTCGTCGCTGATGGTGCTGTTAGGCAATTCTTTCCAGCCTTGCGCGATGAACGCTTTCCGGTGGAATTCCAGGGCCTTCTTCGGATCGCCGGGTGCAACATAAGAAACATTGGCCACGTGACGAGACTCGGCAGACCTCGCACCGTCCATGAGCGGAAAGGTCGAAAGATCGAGGACGCGTGCTGCTTGTTCGACTGTGGCCGGTGTCTTGATCGCGTCGGCAGAGCTCGTGTCCTCCGCCGCTACGTTTTTCTTCGCTCCACATCCGAAGAGACAACCAACTGCGCACGCCACAACGACCTTCTTCATCCCGATCCGAGAACAGAAGTAAACTACTTTGTCCATAAGCCGCGATGTTATTGAAATGATAAACTCGCTTCGAGCGTGATTTTCGCTGTAGCGGTGGCTGTGACAGCCGCAATTCCTTCTGGGGAGCGCACGCCGCTGGCGTGTCGTTTCGGCTGCCAGCCGAAACTTTTTTATGTAACGTTTAACGCTTCGACGAAGTAACTGGTGAGTCCATGCCTTACCTCCCTCTGTGATAAGTGTACGCCGCCAGCACTAGCAACGCGACACCGACCGCGGCTCCGAAGATCCAGCTGCCAGGCACCCGCGGTTCCAGTACTGACTCATCCGGCCGTATCGGGTTGTAACGCACCGTCACCGCGCTCCCGACCGCATAACGGTCCACCACCTTCTGCGCAAACTCCGGCAGGCCACGGTTCAGCCCCGGACTTTGCGCAATCCGGCTGCCGCGGAAGCGTTTTCCCGCGACCTCGTACTCGTAAAGCAATACCGGCCGGTAGAGCGTCATGCGGTCTCGAGGGCCGCCGGTTCCACGGCTGACACTCTCGCGGTACTCCTCCACCTTCGCCGATAACACCCGCCCTTCCGCCACAGGCCAGCGCTTCATTGCCGCCGCTTCTCGCAACGAACTCACAACGATCGCGAGGATCGCTAACCCAAAGCCGCCGATCACCAGCGCCACCACGCCGGCACGATGCATTCCCGTGCCCTGTAGGGCAAATTCCTCGTTGCTTTCCGATTCAACGATTCAACGATTCAAGGCTTTAACGAATCACCCGGCGACAGCCGTTCGAGCAATCGTTCTAAACAGACGGAGGCAACGATTCACCTGTCCGCCGCCTGCTCGCGAAGACATTCGGAGTAGTTTTAACAAAGGCGGAACGAATTACGTGGCGACAGCCACTCTTACACGGTCCTTGCGCCAAACACCGACCGATCGGACTTTGAGCACCAATCAGCAGAAACATAAAAGGAGCTACAATGAAAAATAAGTTAATGATTGTTATCGGATTAGGTGTTGCACTGCTTGCTGGCGGAGCACTGCAGGCCGAGGAGCAAGATGAGGAAATAATCCCAAGCTCACAGGTTCCCGCCGTGGTCAAGAAGGCGGCGGAGAAAGTGGCCGAAGGCGGTAAGCTCGTTCAATGGGAAAAAGAAGGAAAGAACTACGAGGCGATCGTCGAGAAGAATGGAAAACAAACCGCGTACCTCTTTGACGCCAAAGGCGAGCTGCAAAACAACCACGAAGAGAGCAACGAAACTGAGAGCTCTGAGAAAGCAGAGAAACGCTAGCCAGCATCGTCGCGAAAAAAAGTAAGCGCGGAAAGGTCTGACTTGACGTGCTTCCCTCGCTTGGGGACTCGCAGCAACACCCGACGGCACGCGAACTAGCGCTCACCTGTCCCCGCCAACTCGTCACGCTATAGCTTTAGCGTCGGCGGAAGCCTCGGCAACGGCGGCACGTGGCGACAGCTCGAGCAGTCGTTTCTCAACAGACGGAGGCAAGACGTGGAAAGTGAATTGAATTGCGATCGACACGCGAGTGAAGGAAGGAGACGCCACTTGGCGGCGGCTACCAAGGTTGTCGAAATCCTTGTTCCCACCGACACCACACCGTTAGAATTCCCGCTGCATGCCAGAAGTCCTTCGCGTCCGCGGCTATCGCTTTTTCTTCTTTAGCCGTGAAGGCCACGAACCGCGCCACATCCATGTGGAGCAAGCGGAGCGCTACGCGAAATTTTGGCTTGAACCGATCGAACTGGTCGAAGCACGCGGGTTCCGCGGCTCAGAACTGCGAGAGCTTTATTCGATCATTGAAGAACATCGCGACGAGTTTATCGTTGCTTGGCATGAGCACTTTGGCCAGTAAACCGGTTGCAGACGCCGTCGATGTTGAGTGCACCGACGACGAACTGATTGTTACTCTCGTCGATGGTCGTCGCGTTTCCGCGCCGCTAGCGTGGTTCCCGCGCCTTCTTCGCGCCACGCCAAAACAAAGGGCCAACTGGCGACTAATCGGACGCGGCGTTGGAATTCACTGGGACGACGTGGACGAAGACATCTCGGTTCATTCCCTTCTTGCTTCGTAACCACGCGCTAGGAGCTGATCCATTTACTTAAGCAAAGACGACGGTTGCTTCGTTATCCAAGTGCCCGAGCCACCAACTGCTGTACGAATTGTGCCGCTTGAATGACTCTTCCCGCTTCAACACTTTAACGGCGGCGATTTACTACCGCCCGGTTTTAGCTTTTGTTGAGCGATGCAACGCACTTTCGTGCCTGAAAATTGCCTGATCATCAGTCTGGTGCTGGCGCTTTCTCATTTTGCTCCGGCGCAAAACAAAGAACTGACGGCGGACGAAAGTATCTCCATTCCCAAAGTGGAATTCGACGCTCAGGGCGAGCTCAAGGTGACCGCTTCGTCCAATTCCTCGCCTAACGACTTCGATTTTTTGGTCGGGAAATGGAAAATGCACAACCGTCACCTGGATAAGCGGCTGGCCAATTGCCGCACATGGACGGAATTCGATTCCTCGGACGTGAATACGAAGATTCTAAACGGTGCGGCCGACATGGATACATACTCGACCACGCAGTTTCCCGGGATGGGAGGCAAACTTTTCGAAGG
>DASYSX010000043.1:0-4258 GCA_036002955.1 Candidatus Udaeobacter sp.
CTGGAGGATTTTTCCATCCGCATTTGGTACTTCCGCGACGCAGAAGTTTTTTCCAACCTGCGATTGCGCAAGCTCATTTGCGATTTGAGCAGCCCTGCTCTTCAGTTCTGCCTCAGCAGATTTCGCTGTTTTCTTTTCCCATTCACGAACATCGGCATCTACTTTTTCTAGATGCGCCGCGCGCGCATCGATTTGTTTCAGCATTTCCGCTGTCGCTGCATCATCTTGGAAAGTCGGCAGCGGCGTGATATCTGCCTTCTTTCGCGCGAGCATCTCAAACTTCTCCTTTTGTCGCGCGGCCTCTTGATTCGCCCACTCTCGCGCTGCGTCGCCGGCGACCGCTTCGATGCGCCGCATCCCCGCCGCGATTGCTTCTTCCTTCACAACACGGAACGGTCCGATCTCCTCTGTGGATCTCACGTGCGTGCCGCCGCAGAGTTCCATCGAATAACCGTCAAGCGCGCGAGCCGATCCGCCGATTTGCAGCACGCGAACCGTGTCGCCGTATTTCTCTCCAAAGAATTGAATGATGTCTTTCCGCTGTTTTGCCTCGGCGAAAGGAATTTCGGTCCACGAAACCGGCGCGTTCTCGGCAATTTTTTTGTTCACCAACCTTTCCACGTCGCGTTTTTGCTCCGGCGAGAGCGGCGAGCTGGAAAAGTCGAACGTCAATTTGTCCGGACCGACGTAGCTCCCTTTCTGCGCCGCGTCAGATGAAACGATTTGGTGGAGCGCCCAATGCAACAAATGAGTGACGGTGTGATGCCCCTGAATCAATTTGCGCCGATCGGCATCCACTGAGATGCGCACCGCCTCGCCAGGTTCCGGCGCGCGACCTTCCACGACCACCGCGCGATGGACAAAAACATCGCCGCGCTTTTGGGTGTCGATCACGCGCAACTGACCGACCTCGGTCCAATCGTGCCCCGGAACGTGAAGCAGTCCTCGATCTCCGACTTGACCGCCCATCTCCCCGTAGAAGGGCGTCCGATCCAGAACGACATTAACCTCGTCCTTTTTTTTGCCTGGCAGAACGGTCGCAACGACTGCTTCGGTCTCGAGAAAATCGTATCCAAGGAATTTGGTCGGCTCGACTCCGAGTTCGCCTTCTTCAACAGTGATTTCTTCCTTCTTCTGTGCCTTGCGCGCCCGCTCACGCTGTTCCTCCATCAATTTCTCGAACTCGCTAACGTCAACTGTGAATCCCCGCTCGCGTGCCAGGAGCTCCGTGAGATCCAAAGGAAATCCATATGTATCATACAATTTAAAGGCAACTTCGCCGTTGAGTTGCTTCTGAACATTGCCGTGTTCGTCACGTTGAAATCGGCCGTAGTGGAAAACACTGAGTTCGCCAGATGCGTCTTTCTCGAATTCTTCGGCGCCATAATCCGCCGGCAAAAAAGAGTCATCCTTGAGAATAGCCGGAGCAGACTCCACTGCATCAACAGCCTTGAGAAAGAGAGACATTCCAACATCCAAAGTTCGGTTAAATGCTTCTTCTTCGCGGCGGATTGTTTCCGTGACCTTTGACTGCTGGACACGCAGTTCTGGAAAAACGTCTCCCATCGTCTTCGCCACTACGCCGACAAGTTTGAAAAAGAACGGTTCGTGAAAATCAAGTGTGCGTCCGTAGCGGACTGCGCGACGCAAGATACGACGCAAAACGTAACCGCGGCCTTCGTTCGATGGAATGATTCCGTCAGCGATCGCGAACGAAAGCGCGCGGATGTGATCGGCAATGACGCGGAACGCGACATCGATTTTTTCCTGGTCCGGATCATTTGTAGGGCGGCCGCTCCGGCTGCCTTCTTCTGTGTCCGGCAAGCGATGCGCTTGCCCTACAATAGGCAGCGTGCTGGCGTATTTCTTGCCGCTAAGCTTTTCGAGCTCATCAAAAATCGGCCCAAAAATATCGGTGTCGTAATTCGAAGTCGTGCCGGAAAAATCGGTCAGGTTCCTCGTGCCTTGAATGATCGCTGCCACGCGCTCGAAACCCATTCCAGTATCGACATGTCGCTGCGGTAAAGGCGTGAACGTGCCGTCCGAGTGGGCGTTGAACTGGATGAAAACCAAGTTCCACATCTCGATGCAACGCGGATCATTTTTGTTCACAAGCGCGCCTCGAGTGTCGCCATCCGGCGTTAGATCGATGTGCACTTCCGAGCACGGGCCGCACGGGCCGGTATCGCCCATCATCCAGAAATTGTCGGCTTTCCCGCTGCTGAGAACGTGAACTTTTGGATCGAGATCGGCTTCGCGAAATAAACGCGCCCAATGATCGTAAGCCTCCTGGTCAAACTCGCTCGGCTCGTTAGGCCCGGGCTGATAAATCGTCGCGTAAAGACGTTGAGCCGGAAATTTCCAGCGTTCGACCAGTAATTCCCACGCCCATTCGATGGCTTCCTTTTTGAAATAATCCCCGAAGCTCCAGTTGCCGAGCATCTCAAAAAACGTGTGGTGATACGTGTCGAGGCCGACGTCTTCGAGATCGTTATGTTTTCCCCCGGCGCGGATGCATTTTTGTGTGTCGGCGACGCGTGGCGGTTTCCATGTCGGTTTCTGTTGCCCGAGAAAAATCGGCACGAATTGGTTCATGCCGGCGTTCGTGAACAGCAGATTCGGCGCGTCGGGCAGAAGCGGCGACGATGGCACAATGGTGTGCTTTTTCTCGCGGAAGAAATCGAGAAATGATTGCCGTATCTCAGCCGACGTCATGGGTAATCACGAATAAACACGAATTTCAGGAATCCTGAAACCGCACTCCCTGGTAGGGACAACGCGCTGCGCTGTCCGGACGCCGCAGCGCGGCGTCCCTACCTAGCTTTTGTCTTCGTCCAGCTTCACCTTCACTGCAGCCTCGATCTCGTCGTAAAGCGCCTTGTCGTTCTTCAAGACTTCTTTTGCGGCATCGCGACCCTGCGCTAGTTGCGTCCCTTTGTAATTCATCCAGGAACCGCGCTTCTCGATGATCTGTTGTTCTAACGCGACGTCGAGAAGAGCGCCGACTGACGAAATTCCCTCGTTGTACATGATATCGAACTCGGCCTCGGTGAATGGCGGCGCTACCTTATTCTTCACCACTTTAACGCGGGTGCGGTTACCCGTGACAACGCCGTCGGTCTGCTTGATTGCCCCGATTCGCCGGATATCAACCCGCATACTGGCATAAAATTTTAAAGCTTTTCCGCCAGGAGTCGTCTCTGGGTTTCCAAACATCACGCCGATTTTTTCGCGGATTTGATTTGTGAAGATGCAGCAGGTCCGCGCTTTTGAAATCAGCGCCGTGAGTTTGCGCAATGCCGCGCTCATCAAGCGCGCCTGGGCTCCCACGGTCGTATCGCCGATTTCCCCTTCCAGTTCCGCTCTCGTTACCAGCGCCGCCACGGAATCCAGTACGATGACGTCCAGCGCGTTCGAGCGCACGAGCGTCTCGCATATGCGGAGAGCTTCCTCACCGGAACTGGGCTGCGAGACAAGTAAATCGTCAAGGTTGACGCCCAGTCTTTTTGCGTAGGCGGGATCCAGCGCGTGCTCGACATCGATAAACGCTGCGAGCCCACCGCGCTTTTGCGCCTGAGCGATGACTGTAAGCGCAAGCGTTGTTTTGCCAGACGACTCAGGGCCGAAGATTTCAACTATTCGTCCGCGCGGAAATCCACCGACCCCCAGCGCGCGGTCGATCAAAATGTTTCCAGTCGGAATGACATCGATATCAACGATCATTTCGCCGCCCAACCGCATGATCGCACCTTCGCCATAATCTTTCGCAATCTGCTGGATCGCCAGATCGAGGTTCTTATTTCGCGCGGCAGCCATTTTGTCAGCGGCCGTTCTTTCTTCGGTCTTTGTCGCCATATCAGGAAGAATCTAACTACGACGCACGCGAGCGTTCGCCAAGCACAAAAGCGATCACCGAGTACCAAATAACAACGGAAAGGCCGCGAGCATGATGTCTCGCGGCCTTAAAACTTCGACGATCCTGGTTTCTTACGAGACAGTGATCTTGCGCGGCTTGACGTGTTCGGCTTTGGGCAGAGTCAACGTGACGAGGCCCTGATCGATCTTCGCGCTGATCTTGTCCGCGTCGATTGATGGATCGATCTCGAACATGCGCCGGAAATTTTCCGGACGCGATTCGCGATGCATCAGCGTTCCTTCCACTGTGGGAAGGGAGCGCCGTCCGATGATTGTTAACTCGTTGTTTTCAACCGAGATCTCGAGGCCTTCTTTTTTTACTCCGGGCATCTCGATCTCGAGC
>DASYSX010000044.1:0-14223 GCA_036002955.1 Candidatus Udaeobacter sp.
TTGGCCGTGCAAGCTCCGATGAAAAGCTTTATCGCCTGGATTTACATTCTGGTGCGCCAGCCTTTTCGCGTGGGCGATCGCATCAAAATAGCCGATGCCACCGGCGACGTGATCGATGTCGGGTACCTCGACACCACGTTGTGGGAATTCGGAGGCCAATATCTCTCCAGCGATCATCCCAGCGGGCGCTTGATCAAGTTCCCGAATGAGAAAGTACTCGATGAACTTGTTTACAATTATTCGTGGCCTCTTTTTCCGTACATCTGGAACGAGATAAAATTTCAAATCGGGTACAATGCCGACCTCGAATTCATCGCCAGCACGATGCAGAAGATCACCGAGGAAGAGCTGGGAAAGGAAATGCTCGAACGTGTCCAAACTTTTCGCGAGTTGCTCGCGCGGACTCCGGTGGACGAATTAGATGTGCATGAGCATCCGCGCGTGATTTTTCGAGTTAGCGAAAATACATGGTTGGAAGCGATCGTTCGCTACCTCGTTGCGCCGCGTGAAGCAGGGCGCGTTAAAACCCGCTTGATCAGAAAACTTCTTGCGGCGCTCAATGCTGCTCCAGAGAAGGTGATGTTTCCGGCCGGGGCAGCTCGTTAGGCCGTGCCGAACGTCTGGGGCGAACACGTGTGCAGAGGCACGCGAGTTAATCTGCAGATACGATCCAATCAGTGAGGAGGTGAAGATATGTTAGGTTGGGCTGTAATGTTTTTAATCATCGCGCTTGTGGCAGCGGTCTTTGGATTCGGAGGTATCGCTGCGGCATCTGCAGGTATCGCGAAACTTCTGTTCTTTATATTCCTTGTGCTATTCGTGATCTCTTTGATTTTCGGGTGGCGAGGCAGACGCGTGCCGTGAGCGGCCATCAACTTTAGGAGAGTTGCACCCCCGCTCACAAGGCGGCAGAGAACAAAGTGCCATACGGAGGGAAGGTTGGGTCGCTTGTGTGCTGTGCTCTCTGCTTTAATGGCAACCCGCGCAGCATGGCGACCCCGCGCGCCGATTGTGGGAACCCACCGACATGATTGTAGGGCAACCGCTCCGGTTGCCTGGGCAGGCTTCCCAAGGAGTGACGGTTTCTGACCGTCATTGTCGACGGCTGCCCAAGCCGTCGTTCCTTGGTTTGCCATTTTGAGCAGCGGATGAAGGTAAGGGGAACCTCTTTTTCGTTTAGCCAAGTCGCCATTCGATTGGTAATCTGGTTCGAATGGATCGAGTCGTTGGAATCGAGACCGAGTACGGCTGTCTTCTCGGCGAAGACGAGCCGCACGTGAATTCCGAGCTTTGGCCCGCCAAGGTCAAAAATTATCTATTCCGCAAAGCCGACGCCGGCACGATCGATCTTCATTATCGCGATTACGAGGAACCACCCGGTAACGGCGGCTTTCTCCTGAACGGCGGACGGCTTTATCTCGACATGGGGCACATCGAGTACGCGTCGCCCGAATGTTTGCATCTGCACGATCTTGTCACGTACGAGCTGGCTGGAGACGATCTATTGCAATCTGCGCTGATTGCTCTCGGCGCAGAAGACCGCGTGTCGTTCATCAAGAACAACGTGGATCATCACACTGGCGCGACATTCGGCTGTCACGAGAATTATTTGATGCGACGCGAGGCGCAATTCACGCCGCCAATTCTCGGAACGCTTCTGACCTTTTTAGCGACGCGCCAGATTTTTACCGGCGCGGGGCGCGTCGGGCAGTCGAATCCGTTGGCGTTCGATTTCGAGTTGCCGCAACCGGAGGGCCAGGTCAATTTTCAGCTGAGCCAGCGCGCCGATCACATCGTCAACGACATTTATCAATGGGTGCAATTCAACCGCGCCATCATCAATGCGCGCGACGAGCCGCTAGCTGATTATCGGAAATATCGGCGGCTACATTTGCTCATCGGCGACTCGAACATGAGTCCATATGCCAACGCGCTGAAGGTCGGGACGACCGCATGCGTGTTGTCATTGCTGGAGGAAGGCCGGTTGCCACGAAATCTTGTTCTAGCCGATGCCGTGCAAAGCACCCGCGACATCTCCCGCGATACGAGCGAGCAATGGATCGTCCGACTCGAGAACGGCAAAACAATGAGCGCGCTAGACGTCCAGTGGGAATTCCATCATCTCGCGCAGAAATATCTGCGACACAGCGGCGCGGAAACCAACTGGTTACTGGAAAATTGGGGATACGTTCTCGACGCAATTCCACACAACCGCCAGGCGCTGATCGGCGGCGTTGACTGGATCACCAAGAAATGGTTGCTGGAAAGTTTTGTAGAAGCCGAAGGACTGAGCTGGGATGATCCATGGCTGCAAAGCATCGACCTCGAATATCACAACATCGATCCGCGTCGCGGACTATTCTTCAGCATCACACCCGGTAAACGAATCTCAGACTGGAATAACGGTGTTCGTCGTGCCAGCGCGATGCACGTGCCTCCGGCCAACACACGCGCATCAGGCCGCGCTCGCGCCGTTAGCTTCTTCCAGAACTGCCATTTCCCCTACGTGATCAACTGGGATTCCATCGCCTGCGATAGCCGCGATTTTCTCGTCATGGGTAATCCCTTCGAGACTTACAACGACGAAGTCGACCGTTTCCTCTCAAAGCCGCGGATAATCACCAGCGTGACGGAATAACAGCTGTAACGCCCGAATTAGACGAAAATAATTCGCGATGGGTTACGAACTTTTGTCTATGCGGGCCGGGTCGATGAGCTTGAGTCGTTAGGTCTATGCTTCCCTTCCGCGATAATAGCGTTGAAGATCGAAGATTTCGATCTTACGAGGACTGCCCAGATATTTACTACCGCTTAAACTGTAAGGGCGAATATGGGCCACAGACGTTAGACCGAGTCGTATCTTTTTTTGCCGCGCGTTCCGAGGAGATGATCGAAGGCCGTTTTGCAGACGAAGATCAATGGCGACCGCTAATCTATTTCCTGAATCTTTGGAATCACATACCAGCGAGTGCGCACACTATTAAGCGACTCAGGAGAGCAGGAGTTAAGCCAGAGGGAATTACGGAGTGCGTGGGTCGAAAACTCCTTCGCGACAAGCGGGACTCGAAACCACCTACTCCCCGTCAGATTGAATACCTTCGGAACGCCGCAATACAAACAGAGGAGGGGCTCAACCGAAAGCAGATGGGCGAACTAAATCGCGAGCGTCAAAGGGCGGTGCGCGAGCAGCAGCGACGCCTCGAAGAGGCACCAGAGATTAAAGCATACAAGCAGCGGCTCGAAGAGCTCAGATCGCAAGTTCAGGAACTTCTGCCCGCTTGGACGCCAAAGCATTTCGACGACGCCGTCTCATACATGTGCTACGTCGCCGTTGTCGAGGATGCGCTTGACCACGCGAAGTCAGTCGATCTTGAATCACTGAAGAGCGGGCCCTTTAACGACGGCCTCGATATGGACTCTGATTACTACCTTGAGTTCTCGCGCGACCCAACCGCGGATGAAATGCGCCAGTTTCAGGCAGCGCTCTTTCAAGCACATCTAGATGCGGAATCGGAGGAGTTTGATCATTTGGCGATTCTGAAGCGAGCGCTTCCTATGATTCGCGTCAGTCTTATGTGATCCTGAAGGACCTAATCAGACGATGCAGCGAACCGCGGGCCTCCTGATGCCTATATTTGAGAGCATGGGAACGTCGTTTCTAACTCGCGCGGTCGCTGATCTTGTGTCTCGTTAGGTCATGAACGCCACAGAGACAGTGCCAACCAGCGAAGAACTCATCGGCGCAATCGATGATCTGTTTTACGCTGCGCATCAGTCGGCATTTTACGTATACTGGAAACTGGTGGAGGGCCCTATCACGAGCAGTTTCGAACAACATGGGATTCCGCAGGCCCGCACCTATTTCAACAATGGGATAATCGAGTCGTCGCTTCTGTTGATTCGCAAGACTGCCGAGTTTTTCAAGCCGAGAGGTGACCACGATCGGCCGGACACGCTCTACGCCTACCGTTATCTCCCTCGTTCGACCGGCATTTGGATCATTCCCAAGGATATTTACACCGAGCTGCACAAACGAGTAGGACACATGACAATTCGTGAGGCGCGATATGGTAAAACAGGTATGGCAAATCGTCGATCTCACTGCGCAAGCAGTTGATCAGTGGATTGCGTTCTTCTCGGGTGTTGTAGAAAGCCCCCTCTTCAATGGCAATCCGCCCAAAGAAAAGCTCAATCGATTTGTCTCTTCACTAGGTGGAGTGTCTCGTGCATGCCATCTTTTGCAAAGCCGTGCAAAGACCTGGACACTCGATGAAGCCCTACGGCAGACCGCTCCGCGGCAAGGATGAAGTATGAACTATGAAGGATGAAGTGAAAGCAAAGCTCGGCTCCGCTTGCCGTCGCTTATCTCTCTCTCTCGTTAGGCGATTTTGACCGGTGGGAACAAGCTGACCAATGATCTGATGGCTGATCCAACAACGAAGCAAAATATTGAACCGACATCCGGTCCAGACCAGGATGGGCCGGTCTGGGGCTATCATTTTGTCCCCAACCAACCAGCACGTTCAATCACTTCGGAGGAGGCTGTGCGGTTTTTGTTTTTGACCGCGCCAAGTCCCGGCCAGCCGAATGAATTTCTGTGGTTGCATTTTTCACTTTCCAATGCGGCTTCTGAGCCCTGGCTACGACGGTACCTGACCTTGCCAGATGCCTTTTACGAATCGTTGCAGAGCGATATAGATGCCACTCATTTGGAGCAGGATGGAGACGCGCTGGTGGCGCGTGTCCATGATGTGCTTTTCGATTTCACGTTCGACGTTCCAGTTGCGACCACCACTCTTTGCGTAAAGCCGCGCGTGCTGGTAAGCGCGCACATCCGGCCCTGGCGCTCGATTGACCAGCTCCGGGCGGCGGTGCAGGGAGGCCAGGTTTTTCATTCGGCGATCGAAATTCTGGCGCGCTTGTTGCGAGATCAGGCCAATGTCTTGGTTGATATTGTGCGCAAGGCTAAAAAGCGCGTGGGCCCGATGGAAGAGCAACTGTTGGCCGAACACGTTTCTGTCAGTCGGAGCGAACTAGGTACTCTGCGGCGAATGTTGGTTCGACTTCAACGGCTTTTAGCCCCGGAACCGGCTGCATTCTTTCGTCTTCTGAGCCGGCCTCCTGATTGGATTTCACAGGAGGAGCTTCAAAACTTGCAACAGGCCGCAGAGAAATTTTCCACTGCCATTAGCGACACAGCAGCTCTGGTTGAGCGCGTTAAACAACTTCAGGAAGAATTAGCGGCCCTCGTGAGTGAACAGACCAACCGCACGCTGTTTGTATTAACGATGGTCACTGTGCTGGCTTTGCCGATTAACCTTGTGGCAGGGTTGTTCGGCATGAACGTAGGAGGTATCCCGCTGAATCAATACCCTTACGGTTTCTTTTTGGTCCTGGGGCCCCTGTTAATTCTGACGGCGTTCCTGGCGTATTGGACGTTGGGCAGACGGCGTTACTAGGAGCTCTTTCGAAGGTTGTGTCCAACGAGTTGTGTCAGTCGGTACATTGATCGATTGGGCTTAGCAGCGCTCTCGGCGCGTCGAACCCTCGGCCATCGTAGACCGCCGCTACAGAAAGAACCTGCTAAACCGTTCACTGCAATCTTTGCAGTGAAGAAATGCCGTAGTTTTCCTGAAGCGTAGGGGCTTCGGCGGCGACTTGTGACGCGTCGAGCTCGATCTGTTTGGGATCTTCTTCCGTCTCGATTTTGATGAAGCCTTCTTCGACTGGTTGCTTCACGGCTTGGGCAAGGTCGTCCAGCGATTTGATCTCCTTACCATTGACCTTTTTCACCGTCAGATATGCGAGATCGTCGTAGCCGATTGTGCTGTTCGCAGGAAGAACCTGACTGAGAATCACGACGCGACGATTTTTCTCGGGAAAAAGTTCCGATTGGAAATGGTCCATGTAAACCAAACGCTGCGGAGCTTCGCGTTGCCAGTTCGGTCCCCATTCTTTGAGATACTGGCGCGATAACTCCTGAAAAATCAGACCACCAAGAACATAGTACCGTGGCGCTTGATCGAGAGAATACGGCGGACTGACGTAATCCTTCGCGTCGCGATGTTCCAGAGTCATGTTCAGCTGCAACGGCTTGCCGTCACGCTGAATGTGGAAAGGAACGACATCGCCGGCGTAGGCGTGCGCCGTCAGCAGATTCGTGAACTCGATCTTGCCATAGAGCGGATCCACGTAGTTGCCGTTCTCATCAACGTCGTGGTTTCCGATCGCGGTCACGATATCGCCCTCTTTCATTCCTGCTTTATTTGCAGGGGTACCGGCCTCCACATTCGTTATGTAAACGCCGCGCTTGCCATTTTCGCTCGCGAACTCACGCAGTGCGGGATCGCGCGTCGGAAAAAATGAGAAGCCCGCCGATGGAAAACCACGATAATTCTGACCCTCAGCTTCCTTCAAGAAATGCGTGATAATCGGGGCGGGGATGGCATCGAGCAGTTGTGAGCGCGAATCGTAACGCAGCAGCAACCCGGCGAGCTTGTTTTTCTTGACCAGCGGCACCGTGTAGCTGTTCTCCCGGTACTGCATGGGAATGCTGACGCGATAGGTGAGGAATTGGCCGACCTCGATTGGATAGGGCATCATTTGCACCGTCGTCACCAGACCTTCGGTCGCCAGCAAGGCGCCTGTCGGTTCCAATTGCCATGCCGAGAGCCGGTCGCCAACGACCGTGTCGGACGTGATTTCGAGAGGGGTAATGCCGTCCAGGAAACTCTTTTCTGCCGGTTCGAGCAACGCCAGGTTCGCTTCGTAATCGATTACACGGACATTCGCCGCAGTTTTTTCGCCGGACTCCGCGCGCTCGAGCTCAACATAGTTTTGATTTGTAACCAAGTCGGCCGTGACAAGAACCCGACCATTCGGCAAAACCGCGCCGAGTGCGCGCTTCGAAAAAGGCGCTTTCTTTTGCCATGGCCGAAAATAATCATAGCCCTGTCCAGTTACATTTACCCTAACGAGAGCGAGTTGTTTCGGGTTGGTAGCCGTGGTCGGAATGGCCGGTTCTTTCTTTGCCAGCGCGCCGCTGACTGCGACAAGAACAATGCCCAACGTAATGAAAGATTGTCTTCGCATGTTAATTTTTATCCTGTGCCGCTGCGATGCGCGATGCGGGTTTGTCCTCGAGATTTTGCTCTTTCAAAACGTTGTAACGCGTCTTGATGCGTTCGCGCGCGGCTTCCACTTTGTTGCGGTCGAGCACCAGCGGAGGTCCATCGCCAATCATTCGGATCACCAGCCGGTCCGGCGCCTGGGCGAAAGCTTCTGACAGCTCAGTAAGCGTCCGAATTTTTTTGCCGTTTACTTCATCCACAATCCCGCCCCTGTAAGGAGTGAGATAACTGTTGATGGGGTCCGGCAAAATGTTGCTGAGCACAATGACATCAGGATGAGCCAAATAAATTTGTTCCAGGACAAAGTATTCGAAGAAATGCCGAAGACGCAGGTCCGATGTGCGATACGCTTCGAGCATGTCCAGGTTTAGCGGTTGAAACAACAGTCCGCCGTAAAGCACATACCGCGGTCGCACATCGTAGCTGTGACCCTGGATCGAGTAAGGCCATGGCTTGAACAATTTGATGCTGACACTCATCGGCTGTTTGTCCCGCAGGATGTCGAGCTTCACTGAGTCGCCCTTGAATTTGCGTTCCACGACTTCTTCGAATTGCGAGCGTTCGCCATCGATATCGACGTTCGCGTCGCTTGCGATTGGATGACCCTCAATTGAAAGAAGCACGTCGCCGCTCTTTAGAATGCCGTCTGACGGACCCGCCGCCACCACGGAGCCAACGAGCACACCGCGATCGTCATCTTGCAATCCGAGATATTTTCGCTGCGCCGGATTTTGTAATTTTACGTAAGTGATCGCGAGATCCGGATATTCGTCGTACTGGCCGTTGGTGATGTCTTTCAAAAACCGATTGATCACCGGAGTCGGAATCATGTAGGCAACGCCCTGAGCGACGTCGCCGCTATAACCTTGAAACGCGACGCCAACGACTTTGCCGTCCTGCATCACCGGCCCGCCGCTGTTGCCGGGATTGATCTGAGCGCTGATCTGGATTGCCAAATGCTGGTCAACTGACGAATGCGTGTACAGCTGGAAATCAACTCGCGACACGATGCCGGTCGTGACGGACATCCGTTCTCCGCCGATCGGATAACCATACGCGGACACGGTCGATTCCAGCGCCGGGATGCCTCCAAGTTTTAGCGGCACCATGTTTTTGAAAAAATCTTTTGCAGCCACGGTAACCAATGCCAGATCGCAATCGTTGGCGATGAATTGCACTTGCGCGGGATATTTGTTGGGATCGCCATCGCGCTCCACCGTGATATAGCGGCTGTTGGCGACGACGTGCGCATTCGTGATGATCCGATTGCCGCTGATTACAAACCCAGCGCCGACGCCGCGCTGGAGCGAGCCCGCATTCCACGGGGCCTTGTAATCGGGATCCACCGACGTAGCTGTGATTCTGACAAGACTTTTCTGGACGGGCCCGTTTGGTTTTGGAGGGAGCATCGGCACCGGCACGGGAACCACGGCCTGGGTGGCAGGAGTCGATCGCGACATCCCGGGATGTTCGACAGGGACTTGCGGTTCAACAGGAGGCGCCGCGGGTGTTCCTTCCTGGGCGCGAACAAAAGGCCCGAACAGCAAAGCAGCGTAACCGATGATCAAAATGCGTTTCATGGACACAAAGGCTCGAAAGTTAAACAGCCTTAGAGAAAATCAAGATGGAGGATTTCAAATTGCAACTGGTCTTTCGGCCAGATACTGACACGCCACAGCCGTCGCGCGTTCAAATCAATGAAGAACCAGAGCGAGCTATGTCTGCCGAAATAGTTCGTTCAATTCGGCGAAAGGCGCGTTATTGGCTAATAGGCTGAACGTACCGTTTGTTTTAATATCTTTTGCTGCTCGGAGGAAAGATCCCCAGGCTGCCAGCGCGAGACCCGAACCGACGGAAATGCGACGCACACCCAAGTCGGCGAGCACGGACAATGTAAGTTGATGATTGAATCCAGAGACGAGAACGTTGACCGGTTTCGGCGCAACGCTTTCTACGATCTGTGCGATTTCATCCGGCTCACTGACCCCTGGCGCGTAGAGACAATTCGCGCCTGCTTCAGCGTACGCAGTGAGTCGGTCTAGTACGGTGCGCAGCGGATCGGCATCGCCGATCAACCATGCTTCACAACGGCCGGTCAAAACCATGCCAGTTTTCGAATCGTCGATCGCAGAGCGTGCCGCTCGAATCCGTTCGATTGCGAGCTTTTTCTCATATAGCGGGCGATCGCTGCGCCCGGTGCTGTCCTCAATGGATAATCCAGCAACACCAGTCTGGACACAGAGTCGCACATTCGCCGCGACATCTTCAGGTTCATCCGCGTAGCCGGCATGGAAATCTGCATTTACCGGTAGTGCGGTTGCGTTCACAATCTCGCGGATGTGCGCGAGCATCTCGTCACGGGGAATGCCGCCATCGGGTTTACTCCGTGAAAAAGCGAATCCTGCCGACGTCGTGGCAAGCGCGCTGAACCCGAGGCGTTCGAGGTAAATCGCGGTGCCAATGTCCCACGGGTTCGGAAGCACGAAGCATCCTGACTCGTGCAGCGCGCGAAATTTTGTGACAAGAGATGTCTGAGTTGATCTCATAGCGATAACGTACGCGAATCGAGCGTAAGCACGAGCCATCGCGCACGTAACTCAGGCATCCTGCCTGACCGGTAGGACTAGGCTTCCAGCCTGTTGAACCGCGAGCAGGGATGCTCGCAACACTAAACAGCCAAGAGGGCTATGTTACCCCGGGGCTTTCCAGATCTGCCGAAGTGGACCGTCTGCACCGTAGATCGGATCGTAATCAGGAATTGGCAGGGCTGCGATAGTGTGATCGGATTTTGGACGTTCGCCGGGCAAACCTCGAAGCAGATCCCACTGGCGCCCATCGGGGTAAGCGCCCACTACGCTAAAATCCGGACTCGCGCCGATGTTGTGATGCGCGACGCCTGCAGGAATGAGAATGACGTCACCGGACCGGATTTCGACGGTCTGACCGTGCTCGCCGCCGAGTCGCATTTTTGCACTGCCATCATACACGCCGAGCACTTCGTGCGCTGTGCTGTGATAATGAGCAAAGGAATAAACGCCGTTTCGCCAGGAGTTTCGCCAATCGTTCTGAGCGAATGCGCGATCGAAAACTGAAGCGCGATCTTGCGCATCGACTGTGATCGCCGCCCGATACAATAGCACAGGCAGGATGCTCCCCGGATAAACGCCGTCGTCCTCAAAGTGTAACTGCTCCGGCTGGACAATCTCTTGCTTCTCAGCCATCGGAAAAATACTCATAAATTCCACGGCAATATCGCGTCAACGGAGAACAGCGGTCGTATTTAATTAAATCCATCGCAGACAATTGCGTGTTGTGTCTCCGAGTGTCACTCATATTGGCAGGGTCGCCAATTAATTCTATATGCAGCAACTCGAAGGCGTATCGCAGTTAATAGAACATCTTTTTCGCCATGAATCGGCAAAAATGGTGGCGACCCTGACCAGGATTTTCGGGATCGAACATTTGAATCTGGCCGAAGATGTCGTGCAGGAGGCTCTTGGACGCGCATTGCAAACATGGCCATACCGCGGCATTCCCGGGAATCCTTCCGCGTGGATCATGCGCGCGTCGCGCAATCTCGCACTCGACGTGATCCGGCGAGAAAAAGTTTTTCGCGGGAAGGAAGCGGAAATCGCGCGGCTGATCGAGGTCAGCGGACCTTCCGCACCCCAAGCCGTGAGTTTTTCAGAAAGCGAAATCGCAGACGACCGGCTACGGATGATGTTTGTCTGCTGTCATCCGGTTATTCCTCCGGAGGCGCAGGTCGCACTGGCGTTAAAAACGCTGTGCGGTTTCAGCGTGACCGAGATCAGTCGCGCCTTCTTAACCACCGAAGCCGCGATTGCCAAACGAGTGACGCGCGCAAAACAAAAGATCCAGGAGGCACATGTTCCGTTTGAGATCCCTCTCGGGGACGAGTTGGCGCGTCGGCTCGAAAGCGTGCTGCAATCGCTCTATTTGCTGTTCAATGAGGGATACAAAGCATCAGGTGGCGACAAGCTGGTTCGGAAAGAACTGTGTCACGAAGCGATCCGTCTTACGGAATTACTGGCACAACATCGCGCTGGAAATCAGCCAAAGACGCGTGCGCTGCTGGCGCTGATGCTGCTCAATGCTGCGCGCACCGCAGCGCGCGAAGATGATCAAGGCAACCTGGTACGACTTGAAGAACAGGACCGCACGCGCTGGGATCAGGCGATGATTGCGCGTGGCATGTCGCGCCTAAGCGAATCGGCTACGGGTGGTGAGGTTAGCGAATACCATCTCCAAGCCGGGATCGCCGCCTGTCACGCGACTGCGGTCGATTATAAATCGACCGATTGGACAAGGATTCTCTCGCTGTACGATCGATTAATGGAATTTGATGATTCGCCTGTCGTTGCGCTTAATCGCGCCGTGGCAGTAGCCAATGTTTATGGGCCGGACGCAGGACTAAAAGCAGTGCGTGCCATAAGAGACCGCGAGAAATTAGCTTCGTATTACTTGTTCTATTCTGTAATCGGCGAGCTTGAAATGCGATTGAACAATCGCCGAGCGGCTGCCGAACAATTCCGTAAAGCATTTGAACTCGCCGAAACGAAATCGGAACGCGCGTTCCTTTTGAAACGACTAAAACAGTGTGAGCCGATTTCCGAAGCCAGGCCAACAGCCTGAGCCATCATAGCCGAGGGCACCGCCCTCGGATCGTCGTCATCGATCGGAATTCGCTCTGAAAGGGCAATCCAAGTCAATCCCACAAATACCGTTGATTGTGCGGCGCTCGGTATTTTTTCAGAATCCGCAGATATTCTTTCTGGAACGTCTCCTCTTTGTGATGCTCTTCTTAGTTCAGAATGTATTTCCTCACTGCTTCGAAGTGTGACGGGCTTACACTGAAAAGCCCGTAGCCATCCTGCCAGTGAAAATCGGACACGTCCAATGTCTTGATGAATTTGGACGAATCCTTCTTGAGAATCTCAACGACCTTAGCCGTCGGAAATTTCTTCGTAAGATTACAGAGAACATGAACGTGGTCAGCCGCGCCACCAATCGTGACTGAATTACATTCCAGGTTTTTAAGAATTCGGGATTGATAAGCCCATACCCGTTCGCGAATGTTTCGGGTAAGCCACGGTTGGCGTTCCTTGGTGGAAAAGATGATGTGACACTCAGAACGTGGAGCGATTGTGGCATATCCGCCGGATGGTACATAGTTTGGCTTGCCCTTACAGGGCGAACATTTTTTCAATCATAAACCGACGGCGCTGCCCTCGGCTAGAATGGTTGGGGCCGTTGGCCTGACGATGTCCACAGTGCTGACGGAGGTTTCCGAATTTTTTTGTCGCAATGTCCTGAACCGAATTGCTTGTTCGTCGTATCTGCAAAAACACAGCAACAGAAAGGCAAAACATGAGCGAGTCAGAGAAGAAACAAGATGCAAGCATCACCTGGTTTGAAATCCCAGCCGACAATCCGGAACGCGCCAAGGCGTTTTACAGCAATCTGTTTGGCTGGAAGATCAATCCATTTCCAGGTAACGGGAATTACTGGCACATCGATACGGGCGGTGCGGACGATAGCCCGGACGGCGCGTTAAAGAGGCGTAAAGATCCGCAAGAGCCAGTCGTCAACTATGTGAGTGTAAATTCCGTGGATAAGTTCGCTGATAAAATTTCGAAACTCGGTGGAAAAATCTGCATGGCCAAAACAGCGGTGCCGCAGATGGGCTATTTCGCCGTGTGCCAGGATACCGAGGGTAACCGTTTTGGACTTTGGGAGAGCGATCCGGCTGCAGCCTGAAAAAATAATTTGTCCCAATCCGGATTACTCGTTCGTCGTAGTTCTGAAAGTAAGGAAAACAATCAACAACCAATTAAACTAATATGAACACACAAAATCAAAACGGATACATGCTCCTGTACCGTACCGATGAATGGTATAACAGGCTTTCGCAAGAAGAGCTCCAGAAACTCATCGGCCAAAACCAAGCCTGGTTCGCAAATTTGACTGCGGAGGGCAAAGCGAAACCTGGCCGCGCGCTGGAACGCACAGGCGTGACCGTTTCTGGCAAAAACGGGCGGTTCGTTATGGACGGACCTTTCGCTGAATCCAAAGAAGCCATCGGCGGATATCTGGTGTTAGATGTGGAAACGATCGAAGAAGCCATTGCCATCGCGCAAAGCAGCCCCGGCCTTGCTTATGGCGGTTCAATTGAAGTGCGGCCAGTGGCTGAAGAATGTCCAATGGACGTCAGAGCGCGCGAATTGGCCCAAGAAAAACACCTTGTAAGCGTTTAAACCTAACGACAGTTAACTCTCAACGATCACTACAAATATGGAAACACAAAATCAGAATGGATACATGCTGCTGTTTCGCGGGAATGATTGGACCAAAAGCCTCTCGCCCGAGGAAAAACAAAAAGTAACAGATCAGTGGATGACCTGGTTCAAGCGGCTAACCGATGATGGCAAGGCCATCGCAGGCAATCCGCTTGAACGCGAAAGCAAAATCGTCTCCGGCAAAAATCGTATGGTGTCGGATGGCCCGTTTGCGGAATCGAAGGAAGCGATCGGTGGCTATTTTCTGCTCGACGTTGCCAGCTTCGACGACGCGGTCGCGATCGCGCGGGAGTGCCCGGGATTACCATACGGTGTTCAGGTGGAAGTGAGGCCGGTGGCAGGCGAATGTCCAATCGCAAGCGAACTGAAACATGAGGCGCAATTCGCGAACGCATAACGCGATGCAACCGGAGAATGTCATAGCGCGCTACCTTGAAGCAGTTGTTATCCCTCTTCCGAAAAAGCACCTAACGTTTATCGCCTGACTGGAGGTAGAGCGTTACGACAGATAGTTCAGCCGTGTTATAACAAAAGGAGCAAAGAAATGAATCGTGTTACACACTTTGAAATTTACACCGATGACCCACAAGCGGTGCAACCGTTTTATCAAGACGTCTTCGGCTGGAAGTTCAACAAATTCGAAGGCGGCCCGATCGAGTACTGGCTGGTGACGACTGGCGACGACAAAGATCCGGGAATCAATGGCGGGATGACCCGGCCTCGTGAGGGTCAAAGTCCAGGCACGTTAAACACCGTAGCGGTCAAGTCTCTCGATC
>DASYSX010000045.1:0-8260 GCA_036002955.1 Candidatus Udaeobacter sp.
GTGCCGTCAGCTCGAGCATGAGCCGCCGAGGTGACAATTATCGGTCCGATTAAACCATCATAGATATCTTGGGGCCCATTGACATGTGAGTGATACATCCAGATTTTCGATCCCCCTTCGGCTTCCGTAGGTGCTGCCTCATGAGGTATTGTCCAGGTGTAGGTATATTTCTGGCCGGGTGCAACTTTCGCTCCGGCGCCGTCCATGCGCATAGGTCCGCTGGCCATGTCACCCATATCCATGTTCATATGATGATCCGAGCCGCCAGCTTCATGCGTTGCGCCTTCACTATCTTTGTCATAGTGCAATCCGTGAGGATGCATGCTGTACGGCTTATTGGCTTTGTTGTAGAAGACGACCTTAATCGTATCGCCTTCGACGCCGCGGATGATCGGACCGAGGATACCCAGCCAGGCACGCTGAGGTTTTTTCTGAGTGAATGAGTCGTCGGTGTATTCGAAGTAGCGGACCTTTTTATAAATTAGTTGTTTCCCCCATGGCGCTGGCACCGGCTTGCCGGTCATCTGGTCTTTGCCCGTGGGCGCATAGTTCCAATTCGTGTTCTCGGCGGCGATGTAGTAGGTGCGTGTGCGGGGAGTGTAAGCTGATGAAGGTGTGGAGCTCTTCTCCGCGTCATTTCCAGGAACACCCAATGAAACCCCAAAAATCCCAGCAACGAGCGCAAGTGCAAAGATTACACATTGTTGGATTTTCATAGTTGCGTGCCCGTGATCTGTCCTTGAAGAACATCCCTGCACGCCTTCAAAGTTGCGTAACCGAGAACGGGGGGAGCTCACCTTAGTTTATAGCGGCGCGAGTGCAACTTTCCACCCCTACGCAAAAACAAGAACTTCTGTCACGCGAAGCTTCTCTTGCCGATCAACAGCAAAGATCTCGGAGAAACCTAATCCTCTCGGGCCGGCGGGATTCGAACCCACGACCTCTTGAACCCCATTCAAGCGTTCTACCAAGCTGAACTACGGCCCGATTTGAGCGCTGAATATGCCTAAACTTTAGACATTAGCCACTGATGAACACCGATTTTCACAGATCAGAAACTCGCCCGTTTCATCAGTGCACAGTGTGACGCTAATGTTGCCACGCCGCTAAGAACGCGTCGATCAATTCCGGCAATTCATTACTGTATCCGCCTTCCAGGGCGACTGCGACCGGAGTATCGATTTCGCCTAACCACTCACCGAATGTCGCGAAGTCTTCGCGCTCGAGGGTTAGTTGGAGCAGGGGATCACCTGCATAAGCGTCGAACCCTGCCGAAACCAAAAGCAAATCAGGTTCGAAAGCGATCAACTTTTTGAAAGAACGCCGCGCAATCTCGAGAATAGTCGCGCGTGGTGTGTCAGGCGCGACGGGATAATTATCGATATTCGCAAACGATTTCGCTCCAGTCCCTGGATAGGCGGGAAACTGATGGATCGATGCAAAACGAATTCGCTCGTTGTGAGCTACGATTGCCTCTGTGCCGTTTCCGTGATGGCCGTCAAAATCCCAGATAGCAATCCGCTCAGCGCCGTTTTCCAAGGCATCGAGCGCCGCGACGGCAACATTACTGAAATAACAGAAACCCATTGCGCGATCCGGCATGGCATGATGTCCCGGAGGACGCATCAAAGTGAACGCCGGCTCGCCGCGCAATGCGGAATGCGTTGCTTCGATTGCCGCACCAGCTGAACGCCGCGCGTACACATCAATGTTTGCATAAAGCAGGGTGTCGACATCGAAATGTTCGACTGCGTTCGCAACACATTCGACATGCTCACGCGAGTGTGCGCGCAGCAATTGCGCATCCGTCGCAGCAGTGGGTTTTCGCCATTCCCAGTCGGGATGTCGATGCTTCAGGACTGGCGCAGTACGCGCGACCCGCTCCGGCCGCTCCGGATGGCCACGGCTCGAATATTCCAAGCAGCTTGGATCGTGAAAAATGGTCATGAAGCTTGCAAGGTACTTATTAACAGACAGTTCAGAACAATGATGTCACAAGCCGTCTCTCACGTTGAGCGACACGAACATCTCTGGATTGTCGTAATGAGCCTATCGAATACAATTCGAGATTCTTCTCCCGCGACTGCGGGATCAGAATGACAATAATGGCGGGACGCGTCTCATGATAAACGGCCAGAAAATTGTAGTAGTGATGCCGGCGTATAACGCCGCGCGAACGTTGCGCCAGACTTATGATGAAGTCATGGCACACGGCATCGTCGACCTGGTCATTGTTGTGGACGACGCCAGCCACGATGAAACGGTGGCAATCGCGCGCACTCTGCCAAACGTGCAGGTGGAAGTGCATCCGGAAAATCGCGGTTACGGCGCGAACCAAAAAACATGTTATCGGCTCGCGTTGGCCGCGGGTGCAGACATCGTCATTATGATTCACCCCGATTATCAGTACACGCCCAAGCTAATTCCGGCGATGGCAGCTCTGGTTGGAAGCGGTCTTTATCCTTGCGTGCTCGGTTCGCGAATTCTCGGCGGAGGCGCGCTGCGTGGCGGCATGCCGTGGTGGAAGTACGTTTCAAACCGTTTCCTCACATTGATGGAGAATTTTCTCATCGGAGCGAAACTTTCCGAGTACCACACTGGCTATCGGGCGTTTTCGCGCGAGCTTTTGGAGCGGCTGCCATTAGGAGCGAACTCCAACGATTTTGTTTTCGACAATCAGATCCTGGCGCAAATCATCGCCCTCGGTTGTTCCATCGGCGAAGTGACGTGCCCGGCTCGTTATATGCCCGAAGCCTCATCGATCAATTTCCGTAGAAGCGTGCGTTACGGATTAGGCTGCCTGGCCACAGCTGTGCGTTTTCGTTTGGCCCGCTGGGGCCTGGCGCAGCCGATCATTTAACTGTTCAACGAAGGGCGATCTCCAGATCGCCCAGGGCGGCTGGAAAGCCGCCGCTCCCTGGTTGCTAGATCAATATCCGCCACGCACGACGTAATGACCGTGGATCCAGACTTGTTGGCCGTGACGCGCTGCCCAATGGCCTGGCTTCCAAACATAGTAGGTGCGGCCCACATAATAACCGGCGCCGCGAGTATAGTAAGGGCGGTCGCCGACTTGGACTGTCACCGAGCCCGGATAACCACGCCCGTAATACGGACCCCCAGCATAGGGCCCACCAGCATAAGGACCACCAGCGTTATACGGTCCGCCGTAGTACGGTCCGTACCCCGGAGATCCTGCGTAATAATCCGCACATCCACCGAAACCAATTGCGGCGCAGCTTAGAACCAATACCAGAACAGCACGTTTCGTTTTGATCTTCATATACTGGATATTCGAATTCCAGAGGCGATTTACGTGCCCCAGCTTCAGGAGTCACTTCATACCACGCCCTGATCGAGCATGGCATCAGCCACCTTGACGAATCCGGCGATGTTTGCGCCGACGACGAGATTGCCGGGCTGGCCGTAATCTTCCGCAGTGTCCCAGGAGTTTTTGAAGATCGTCGACATGATGTGACGCAATCGCGAATCGACCTCCTCCCGCGGCCATGGCAGGCGCATAGAGTTTTGGCTCATCTCAAGGCCAGAGGTAGCAACACCTCCCGCATTTGCGGCTTTGCCCGGGCCGAACAGAATCTTCTTGTCCAGGAACAAATCCACTGCTGCTGGCACGCTGGGCATGTTGGCCGCTTCAGAGACAAGGTAACAACCGTTTTTAACTAATTTCTTGGCGTCTTCGGCTGTAATCTCGTTCTCCGTCGCACACGGAAAAGCGCAATCGCATTTTATTCCCCAAGGCCGCTCGGCGGCCACATATTTGGTGCCGCGGAATTTTTTGGCGTACTCGTTAATGCGTCCGCGGCGCACGTTCTTAATGCTCATAACGAAGGCCAGTTTTTCTTCATCGATGCCGTTCTTGTCGTAAATGAAGCCGCTGGAATCCGACATTGAGACAGGCTTAGCGCCGCACTGGAGCAGTTTCTCTACCGTATATTGCGCCGCGTTACCAGCGCCTGAGACAGTGCAAACTTTGCCTTCGATCGTTTCATTGCGCGTCTTAAGCATTTCCTCCGCGAAATAAACAGCACCGTAACCAGTCGCTTCTGGGCGTATTAACGAGCCGCCCCAGCTCAGACCTTTTCCGGTCAGCACACCTGTAAACTCGTTAGCCAGGCGTTTGTATTGTCCGAAGAGATATCCTATCTCCCGGCCGCCTACGCCGATGTCTCCCGCCGGCACATCGGTGTTGGGACCGATGTGCCGAAACAGTTCCGTCATGAACGATTGACAAAATCGCATGACCTCCCGGTCGGATTTCCCTTTTGGATCGAAGTCCGAACCGCCTTTGCCGCCACCCATTGGCAGACCGGTTAATGAATTCTTAAAGACCTGTTCAAAGGCGAGAAACTTGATGATGCCCGCATAGACAGTCGGGTGAAAACGCAACCCGCCTTTGTAAGGGCCGAGCGCACTATTCATCTGTACGCGAAAGCCGCGGTTCACCTGAATCTGTCCTTTGTCGTCAATCCACGGGACGCGAAACTGAATCATTCGTTCCGGTTCGACCAGACGCTCCAGAATTCTGGCGTCTCGGAGCTTCTTACTTCGGTCGATGACTGGTCGAATCGACTCCAGCACCTCCGTGACTGCCTGAAGAAACTCAGGCTGGTACGGGTTACGTTTTCTGACGATTTCGAGAACTTCTTGAATCAAAGCCATAAATTTTTGTGGGCTTACTAGCTGCCGTGTGAACGGAAAAATCTGGTGCGCGATGCTGGTATCGAACCAGCGACCCCTTGCGTGTGAAGCAAGTGCTCTACCACTGAGCTAATCGCGCTATTTTTCAGAAGCCGAGATAATAATGAGGCCACCCGTCAGCGCAAGCATGTCATTCGGAGCGAAGCGAAGCTAAGTCGAGGAATCCCGTTGCATAACTCTTAGATAATTCCGCGGGTCCTTCGACTTCGCTCAGGATGACAACCGAACCGCTTGCCCTGTGACACGTCGCGTTTTATCTAGATGCATGTCAGAACACAAAGTCACTCTCACTTGGCAACGCGGCGACAAGCCGTTTGAATATCAGAAGTATTCACGAGACCACACTTGGAAGTTTCCCGGCGGGCACGAGATGCAAGCGTCAGCCGCGCCGGCCTATCTCGGCAATCAGAACCTGGTCGATCCGGAGGAAGCATTCGTAGCTTCGCTATCGAGCTGTCACATGCTGACGTTTCTCGCCATCGCGTGCAAAAAGAGGTTCGTGCTCGACGAATATGCGGATGAAGCAGTGGGCATAATGGAGAAAAATGCTGAAGGAAGGCTCGCCATCACACGCGTCACACTTCGCCAGCGGCTGAAATTCTCAGGCGAAAAACAACCCACGCCGCAGGAAATCGAGGAAATGAATCATGGCGCACACGAGCAATGCTTCATCGCCAACTCGGTGAAGACCGAGGTGAAAGTCGAACCGCAAACGTAAGCGCAATTTGTTGTAGCGGCGGCTGTGTCAGCCGCCGAAAGGAGACGTTCGGCACAAACGCCTCTACAACGTTTTCTGATCCGTGTAACCTGCGATAACTATGAACGCGCCGACGGATGCCCAGCGGATGGAAAAAATCGTCAGCCTGTGTAAGCGGCGCGGTTTTATTTTCCAATCGAGCGAAATCTACGGCGGACTCAACGGCGCATGGGATTACGGATCGCTCGGCGTCGAATTAAAGCGCAACCTGAAGAACTACTGGTGGCGCGTCATGGTGCATGAGCGCGATGACGTAGTCGGCATCGACGGAGCGATCCTCACCCATCCTGCGGTTCTGAAGGCCTCTGGGCATGTTGAAGGTTTCTCCGATCCGATGATCGATTGCCGCACGTGCAAGGCTCACTTCCGTGCGGATCAACTCGCCGAGAAAAAAGGCGTTAGGCAATGTCCAAACTGCGGTGGCAAAGACTTAACGGAAGCGCGGCAGTTTAATCTGATGTTCGAGACGCATGTTGGCGCGAGTGCCGAGGAAAGCTCCGTCGCATATCTGCGCCCCGAAACAGCACAATCAATCTTCGTTCAGTTCAAAAACATTCTCGAAGTGTCGCGCAAGAAGCTGCCATTCGGGATCGCGCAAATCGGGAAGGCTTTCCGGAATGAGATTAATCCGCGCAACTTCACATTTCGTTCACGCGAGTTCGAGCAGATGGAGTTGGAATATTTTTGCCGACCGGAACAGGGAATGGAGTTTCTCGAGTATTGGAAAGAAGAGCGCCTGAAGTTTTATGAGAACGTCGGCCTCTCACGCGCAAACCTGAACGTTCTCGACGTGCCGGATCAAGAGCGCGCGTTTTATTCCAAAGGCACTTACGACATCGAATACGATTTTCCGTTTGGCCGACAGGAACTCGAAGGTGTGGCATATCGCACTGACTACGATTTGTCGCAGCATCAGAAAGCGAGCGGCAAATCGCTCGAGTATTTCGATGAAGAGACAAAGGAGAGATTTATCCCGCACGTCGTCGAGCCGAGTGCTGGCGTCGATCGAACTGTGCTCGCGCTGATTTGTGAAGCTTATACTGAGGACCAGGCGCCTAACGACAAAGGCGAAATGGAATCGCGCATCGTCTTACGTTTTTCTCCGCGGATGGCGCCGATCAAGTGCGCGGTTTTTCCGCTTCTGAAAAACAAAGAACAACTGGTGGCGAAGGCAAAGGAGGTCGTTAGGCTTCTGCGCCCGGACATGACTGTTTTTTACGACGAGAGCGGCGCGATCGGCCGCCGATACCGGCGGCAGGATGAAATTGGCACGCCTTTTGGTGTGACTGTTGATTTTGAGACGCTCGGTGAAAAAGATCCGGCGCTGCGGGACACAGTCACGGTGCGCGATCGCGATTCGATGAAGCAGGAACGTATCGCGATTCAAGATTTGTCAGCCATTTTGCGCGAACGCCTTCGCTAATGGATCTTGCCGAGTTCCGCGAATACTGTCTGACCAAACCCGGTGCACGTGAGGAGATGCCATTCGGACCAGATGTTCTCGTGTTCAAGGTTGGCAAAAAAATGTTCGCGCTGGTGGCTCTCGATGAAGTGCCGCCCACTGCAAACTTGAAGTGCGATCCAGATTTAGCACTCGACCTGCGGGACCAGTACGAGCAGGTCACGCCAGGCTATCATATGAACAAGAAACACTGGAATACTGTCCAGATTGCCAGCGGCATTCCTGATATCGAACTGCGGAAAATGATCGATCACTCCTACGAACTGGTGATCAAGAGCTTGCCAAAACCTAAGATAAAGGCTGGAGCTCGATCTCGCCGAAGTTCAACTGCAGCGCGTCGCGAGCAACGTTGAGAAAATTATCGGCGGCATCCGTAAGCGCGACATGCAGCTCGCCATGTTGTGTGGCCGGCGAGCGGAGCGATTGTCGATCCAGCGTTTCCTGCACCGCGGTCGCGCAATTTTCCGCGGAATCGACGAGCGCGATCCCGTTTCCGAGCGCACGCGCAATTGCGGTGCTGAGTAGCGGATAATGGGTGCAGCCAAGCACGAGTGTGTCGATCCCGTCGGCTAGCAGGGGTTGGAGATAACGGATAATAACACGGTCGGTTACTTCGTCGTCGAGCAATCCCTCTTCGATCAAAGGGACGAGCAATGGACACGCGCGACTGCTCACGCGCACAGTGTTGACGGTCGCCCGCAACGTCTTTTCGTATGCGCCGCTGCGGATCGTCGCCCGTGTTCCGATTACGCCGATATGCTGGTTACGAGTTGCCTGCAATGCCGCTCGCGCTCCCGGCTCGATCACCCCAATCACAGGGACGGAAAATTCTCTCATCAGCAAAGGCAGTGCGACCGATGAGACCGTGTTACACGCGACAACCAACGCCTTCGCATTTTTTTGCGTCAGCATATGCGCCAGCTCCAATGCATACCGCTGCACCGTCTCCGGACTCTTCGGACCGTACGGAACGCGTGCGGTGTCGCCGAGGTAAACGATTGTTTCGTTCGGCAGCCGATCACGGAGCGCCTTGACCACTGTTAGGCCGCCAATGCCGGAATCAAAAACCCCGATCGGTTGCGGGTTACTCATTCAGCGGAAAGGTGGCGGTTAGGGCATTGCGATGCAAGCACTTGGTAGGGCGCGACCGCCGGGCGCACCGCTCATTTGCAAACGCGCTCCACTTTCGGATGATTGAGCGCGATGGCTGAGCTTCCCAAGAGGTACGATCCGAAGGCGGTTGAACCGAAGTGGTATGAACGCTGGTTGGAGAACCGCGATTTCGTAGCAAATCCGGAGTCCTCGAAGCCACCGTTTTCGAT
>DASYSX010000046.1:0-25264 GCA_036002955.1 Candidatus Udaeobacter sp.
GGTATGGGTGACAATTTTTACCTCGGCGATCGCAATGGTTGCCGCACGCCGATGCAATGGAGCCCGGACCGTAACGCGGGGTTTTCAAGAGCGAATCCGCAACAGCTTTATCTCCCCGTCACCATTGATCCCGAGTATCACTACGAAGCGATTAACGTAGAGAACCAGCAGAAAAATCTTTCGTCACTGCTGTGGTGGACGCGACGCGTAATCGCGATGCGCAAAAACTTCAAGGCTTTCTCGCGTGGCTCTCTCGAATTCTTGAATCCCGACAATCCGAAAGTGCTGGCGTTCCTTCGCCGCTTTGAGAACGAGACGATCGTGATGGTGGCAAATCTTTCGCGATTTTCGCAATCGGCCGAGTTGGATCTCTCACGGTTTAGCGGTTGTGTGCCGATGGAAGTTTTCAGTCGCAATCTATTTCGGCCGATCAGGAAAACGCACTACGTCATCACACTCGGCCCGCATGCCTATTACTGGTTCGTGTTGCAAGCACCGATCGACGCACGCCGGGCGTCGAAGAAACACGTCGTGCCCACAATAAAGCCGCCAGCTCAAGTGGACGATCTGCTTGGCAACAGTCAGCGAGAACAGCTGGAGCGCGATGTTCTCCCTAATCATATCCAGAATTCTCGCTGGTTCGGTTCCAAAGCGCGCACCTTTCGAGACCTAAAAGTGACGGAGCAGCTCACTTTTCCTGCTGATGCTAATGGCGCACGACTTTGGTTCATCGACGTGAATTACCTGGATGGTCCGACGGAAAGGTACGCCATGCCGGTAAAGATTGCCGAGGGCGAAGCCGCGCAGTCCATTACGCAAAACGCGTCGCACGCGATCCTCGCACATTTCGGACGAAAGAATGGCGCCATTCTGGGCGATGCTATTTGGGACGGCTCGTTTCGTTCGCAATTGTTCGAAGCCATTGTGCGGCGTCGCACACTCAAAGCTCAGGCGGGACAATTTATCGGCCTAACAACCTCGGGCTTCGAGTCGCAAGAGGTTGATCTCTCCGCCAACTCGCATGTCCTCAGCGCGGAGCAGAGCAACTCCTCCATGCTCTTTGACAATAAATACTTCCTGAAATTATATCGAAAACTCGAGGACGGCGTGAACCCTGACGTGGAGATCACGCGATTCCTGACAGAGAAAACGGATTTTTCAAACGTGCCAGCTTTCGTCGGCGCGCTCGAATATCACCGGCCAAAGACAGAACCGACAGTTGTTTGTCTCCTGCAACGCGCGATCGCCAATGAAGGCGATGTATGGACACTCACGGTGGACGCCCTAGGCCGCTACTACGAGCGCGTACTGGAGCGTAAAGGCGACTTCCAGAGTGAAACCGCGCCGCCCGCTGTTCTTCTCGACGAACTGGTTGGCGGTGTGTACCCCGAGAAGGTTAAGCTGCTGGGGCAGCGGACCGGCGAGCTGCATCTCGCACTCGCATCGAGCAAAGACGATCCCGCGTTCGCGCCGGAGCCGTTCAATGCGATGGCACAGCGCTCCGTTTACCAAAGCATGCGCACATCCCTGCGGCGCGCCCTTACGTCTCTGGAGAAGAAATTGTCGGATGTTCCTGCGAAATTCCGAAGCGAAGCACGGGAAGTGCTCGCTGCGGAAAAAGAGATATTGGCTCGCGAAAAGCGGTTGCTCGATCGCCGAACGAACGCAGCGAAAATCCGGATCCACGGCGACTATCATCTGGGCCAACTCGTTTATACCGGAAAAGATTTCGTCATTCTTGATTTCGAAGGAGAGCCTGCGCGTCCTTTGAGCGACCGTAAGATGAAACGTTCCGCTCTGCGTGATGTCGCTGGCATGATGCGCTCGTTTCAATATGCCGCGTACGCCGCGCTCTGGCAGCAGGCGCTCCGCAAAGAAGATGTACCTTTCCTCGAACGCTGGGCTGATCTTTGGTATCGCCAGACGAGCAGTATGTTTCTGCAAAGCTATCTGAAAACGACCACTGGCGCGATCTTTATTCCCCAAAGCAGCGACGATCTCCACGTCATGCTGGAGGCATATTTGCTCGACAAAGCCGTCTACGAAATCGGTTACGAACTAAACAATCGCCCAAACTGGGTGCTCATTCCGATTCGCGGTATTAAACACATTTTGCAAACAGCATGAAAATGATCCACAGGTTCCGCGAATCACCGATTGATAAAATCCGATTGCAAAAATCTGTGTAAATCTGCGGAAGACAAAGTTTATGAATCAATATCTCGACAAAATCGATAATGACATTGCAGCGAAAAATCTGTTGAAACATCCGTTCTATCTCGCGTGGACTCGCGGGGAGCTGAGCAGAGAGGCCCTCGCGGATTATGCGCGGCAGTATTACAAGCACGTTGCGGCGTTTCCTACGTATCTCTCGGCGATTCACGCAAACTGCGATGACCAATCGACACGCAAGGAGTTGCTCAAGAATTTGATCGACGAAGAGGCTGGCTCACCAAATCATCCAGAGCTTTGGCTCAACTTTGCGGAAGGTCTTGGCGTCTCGATGCGGGATGCCCAAAATGCAGAGAACTGCCCTGAAACACACAATTTGGTGGACACGTTCCGATCAGTTTGCCGCGATGGATCAACCGCTGAAGGTCTGGCGGCGCTTTACGCATACGAAAGTCAGATCCCGGCGATTTGTGAGTCCAAAATTGACGGACTCAAAAAACATTACGGATTGCATGATCCTAAACATTACGAGTACTTCAGTGTGCACATCGGAGCAGACCGCGAACACTCTGCCGCCGAGCAAAGCCTGCTGGATGAACACGTCAGCGATCAGAATTTTGGATCCGTAAGAGCATCCGTGAATCGAGTTCTCGACGCGCTTTGGGAAATGCTCTCCGGAGTCTGCCGTCGCCACGCGATTGCGTGCTGACAGCGCTTTGCGCGCGTGAGCGCGTTAGGATGTGGTAGGGACATCGCGCTGCGATTCCGGACGCCGCAGCGCGGCGTCCCTACCAACTATTGCGGTCGCAAAACCAAAAACGAGCGCACCCGATGGCGGCAGACCGATAAAACTTGCGGCTGGTTCGGGTCGAGCGACGCAGCAATTTTCTTGTACTCGGAAACTGACGCAATAGGCTGTTGATTGATTTCTTCAATCACATCGCCTTTCTGCAGTTCGGCCATGCCGCTATCGGGATCAACGCCAGTGACCACAACGCCGTGCGCATTGTTTGGGAGATCCAGCTGACGGGCAATTTCCGGGGTCAACTCGTTAACGTCAATTGCCGACAGCGGATTGTCGATCTGGTCCTGATCGGTAGACTGCGCGGGGTTTTGGGACTGCGAGGGAGCTCCTTTCGGCGACACGCTTGAAGTTCGATAATCCTGGGGCTGTTCTTTGATCTGCGTGGTGACCTCGATCGGCTTCCCATCACGCAAAATTCCCAGTTCCACATTCTTGTCCAACTCGGCTTGTCCCACCATGTTCCTAAGCGCAACGATGTTGTTGACGTCGCGTCCGTTAAATTTTCGAATGATGTCGCCCGGCTGCAGTTGCGCCTGTGCAGCAGGCGATCCTGGCATTACTTCCTCCACCACCACTCCTTTGTTATCAGTCGTGGCCGGTTGACTCGACTGTACTGCGCGACTTGTAATTCCCAAATAGCCCCGAATGATACGACCGTGTTTCAAAAAACTCTCCAGCACCGTGCGAACGGTATTGGAAGGAATCGCAAAGCCGATTCCTTCTGAACCTCCGCTCCTGGAAACGATTTGTTCGTTGATACCGACGACCTCTCCGCGGACGTTGATCAAGGGGCCGCCGCTGTTTCCGGGGTTGATTGCAGCGTTAGTCTGGAGCAGATCACCGCGGAAATCCGTGCTGTTCGGCTGTCCTTTCCAGCTGATAATTCCATCTGTCACCGTTTCCTGGAGACCAAACGGATTGCCGACTGCGAGAACAGAATCTCCCGGTTGCACGGTGTCGGAGTCAGCGAGCTTTAGCGGCGTTACGCCTGGAACATCAATCTTGAGCACCGCCAAATCGAGTTGTTCGTCGGCGCCTACCAAACGCGCTTTGGTCGTGCGGCCATCGCTCAATTGCACTTCAATTTCATCCACCTGATTGACTACATGAGTATTGGTTATGATGTGACCTTCTTTTGTCACAATCACGCCCGAACCGAGTGAATTCTGCACCCGCGCCTCGTCGCGCGGGCTGCGAAATCGTCGTGAGTTACCAAAGAAGAAATCGAAGGGATCAACGCCATAGTCCCGACGTATACCAATCCGTTTCGAGGTTTTTACTGCCACAACGGCGGGGATCACGCTTTTGACTAGCTCACGCCGCTCCCGACTTAACGCCTCCAGCGATGGCACTTGTTTTGCATCTACGCTCGGCTGGGATGCCAGCGTGTACTTTTCCGGTCGTCGGACCGAAGATATTTTTAAACCGCCGTGTTTGAGGCGGTAATCGTAAAGCAGCGAAATTCCTGCGCTTAACAGGAGCACAAAAAGCAAAAATTTTGCGAGGTTTTTCATTAACTAATGTGAGAGAAACTTTGTCCCTCTTGTTCGACAATTAAGCATCGGAAACGTTGATTCTCAGCCTGCTCCAGGCGCGGGTCCATTTCGAACATCGAAACGGCGGCCGCACGGGCGCGCCGCATCAATCCTGCGTCGCGTTTCAAATCGCCGATCTTCAACGCGGGTAAACCGCTTTGTGCCGTACCCAGTACATCACCCGGTCCGCGTAAATCCCAGTCTGCCTCGGCCACTTCGAACCCGTTCGTTGTTCCCTCCAAAACAGCGAGCTTCGCCGACGTCTCCTTCGTCGGATTGGAGCTAAGCAAAATGCAATACGATTTGTGTTCGCCGCGACCGATCCGGCCCCGAAGCTGGTGCAACTGCGCAAGACCGAATCGCTCGGCATTTTCAATCAGCATGATAGCTGCATTCGGCACATCAACGCCGACCTCGAGCACAGTTGTGCTGATCAGCGCGTTGGTGTCACCGCGACGAAATCGATCCATGATCTGCTGCTTTTCCCGCGCCGGAATCCGACCATGAAGCAACTCGCATCGGAACGGATGCAGACGTTCGCGCCACAGCTCGTATTCCGCCGCCGCGGCTTTCACGTCCAGCTTGTCGCTTTCATCGATTAATGGGTAGATCACATAAAGCTGACGTCCCTTTTCCAGCTGTGTTCGCAAAAAGCTAAGCACCTCGCCCAGCTTCGATGTGTCGCGCACTGCGGTGACAATCTTTCCGCGGTTTCCGGGCATCTCATCGATCGTCGAGACATCGAGGTCGCCATAGATAGTCATCGTTAGCGTGCGGGGGATGGGGGTCGCTGTCATCACCAGCACGTCTGGCGTCGGCTCGCGCGCAGTCAGCCGCGCGCGCTGCGCCACCCCGAACTTGTGCTGTTCATCAATCACCGCCAGCCCGAGATTCGAAAACGAAACACTTTCGTAAAGCAACGCATGCGTCCCGACGATGATTTGGGGGTCGGCAGCTTTGGAAAGCGTCTGGGCAGCGCACGGTTGCGGCGTGCTGGTCGCCCCATTTTGCGGCGACGAACTTCTGGAGGTGCGCATTTCGTCGTTCGCGGTCCAGATCCAAGGATAATCTTCATTTTGTTTGGCCACACCCGCATCCCAAGGATTTCGTAGGACATAGTGGAATTTTTCGGCCAGGTCGCGATCCGATCGAATGTAACGATCGAAGGATTCTTTCTCCCAAACCAACCTGCTTGTTTTTTGAAGCTTGTTAATCTCGTGCGCAGTGAATGATTTTATCGACTGCATGAGTTCCGCCACCGACCAAAAGACAGGGTTATCACTTCTGTCGAATTCTTTGGGCCACGGCTGCAGCAGAATGTGAGCGTGGTCTGGCATTACGCACGCAGCATAGAGTTCGTAGCGTTTATTGTGAAAGTGACGAATTGCATTGAGCACGATCGTTCGTGCCGCGGAAGTTAGTTTCTGGCGACGACGCGTGCTGATGGTGATCCCATAGATTCCCCAAGGTCTGTCGAAGTGCGGCAGATGGCGTTTGCCGTAGAGCGCTCCCTCGGATTGGGGAGCATACGCGTCTCGCGTGTTGGTCGTTGCGTCTCGCGACGACGAACTTTGATCATCGCACTGCGCACCCAGAAAAGTTCGTGCTGTCGAGACGACAGCACCAGCACCCGAGACGGGCGCGCTCCCCGGACTTTCATTCCCCGCAAACAGCGGCAGCGGACCGCTTTCTTCCTGCCTTGCTGCTGTTCGTAACGCGATGTGAACGCCTAGCGGCTCGAGCCAACGCCGGAGTACTTCATAATGTTGCTCGGCAAGAATTTGCGTCGGCGCCATGAACGCGGCCTGATATCCCCCTTCAACTGCTAGAAGCATCGCCGCAATCGCGACGACCGTTTTTCCCGAGCCGACATCGCCCTGTAACAGCCGGTTCATTGGATAACTCGCAGCCAAATCGCGCCGGATTTCCGAGATCACTTTTCCCTGCGCAGCAGTCAATTCGAACGGAAGTGCCTTTAGAAATTTGTCCAGCAGCGCGCCCGACCCGCAATGCGCGTGGCCGCTTCGGGCGGATGAGTTGAAACGCCGCGACGCAATCAGCATTTGCATGGCAAAAAACTCCGAGAGCACGAGATGCTCGCGCGCGGCGTCCCGCGCTTCCCAACTTTCGGGAAAATGTATCGCGCGAATCGCGTCCGATCTCTCGCTGCGAACCAAAGTGGTCGGTGCGATGGGTTCCCATCCCGCATCTGGGGACTCGTGCAAGACACGATAGACCATGCCGCGCAAGACGCGCTGCGAGAGACCTTCAGTCGCAGGATAGATCGGGGTGATGCGTCGAAAATGGATCGATATCTCTTCATCGTTTTCTATCACCTCAAACTCCGGATGATCGATGCAAATTCGTTTTCCACGCAGACGGGGCTTGCCGAAAACGACGATGCGCTGACCCGTGGCGATCATTTTCTGCACGTAATGCAGATTGAACCAGCGACAGACGAGCGGCTCACTCAGCGCATTCGCCTGCGATTCCTCCAGCGTCGCCTCAAAGATTTTTTTCCAGCCGCCAAACCGGCGCACCGATGTTTTGATCACCTCGCCACACAGACAGATGGGAACGTCGGTTTCTTCCCGAGGAAACTGCGGGAACTCAGTCCGATCCTCGTGACGGCGCGGAAAATGCGTTAGCAAATCTTCCGCCGTCTCGATCCCGAGCCGTCGCAGCGCGAGCAACCGCGGGCGGGGAATCCAACTTAAGTCCTCAAGGTTTGTTGAAACGGTGGTCATGTAAGTTCTGTCATTCCGAGCGAAGTCGAGGAATCCCGTGGCATTACCGAGCGTAACATAACGGGATCCTTCGACTCCGCTGTGCTACGCTCAGGATGACAATGAAGCGGAACGTAATTTGATCTCACGGCGGCTCGGCTGCGCGCAATCCTTCGATCCGCATGCCAACCAAAGTCTCACCGCCATATTCATCCGACCCAATGCGGAATGCGACGTCCCAAGGCGGTGCCGGAATTTCATTTGCCGCGCCGTCGAAATAGACGGCACGACGATCCCGTTGCCCCTGGCGTAACCGAAAAATTAGATGCTTTTCGTTTGAGACTCGCGGCTCTCCCACGGGTTCGACCGCGCGCGCAAAGAAAATTGGCTGCGGATTTCCATTTCCGAACGGTTGCAAAAGTTCGTGCCAGCGGAGTAATTCGACATCGATTTTTGTGAACGGCAACTCGTGGTCCAGTCGCAGCGATCGTTGCAGAGCTTCTTCTGAAAGTAACTCGCGCGCGGTGCGGCAAAACGCTTCGGCAAACTCCGAAAAATTGTTTTCATGTAACGCCAGACCGGCTGCCATTTCATGCCCGCCGAACCTTTCGAGCGTAGCCGCGCACCGGGTCAGCGCGTCGACGAGATTCAGCCCGTCGATGCTTCGCCCGCTTCCCTTCCCGACGCCGTTCTCGTCAAAACCGATCACGATGGTGGGCCGATGATATTTTCGAGCGATCCGCGACGCCACGATGCCCAGGACACCCGGATGCCAGCCGCTCGCGCCCGCCACAATGGCGGCGTCACGTGCCGCGTCGAATTGTTTTTCGATTGTCACAATAACCGCAGCGAGGATTTCCTTCTCCACTTCCTGACGTGCTCGATTTTGGTGATCGAGTTCGGTCGCCAAAGCCGCCGCTGCGTCTTCATCCGTTGTTAGCAATAGGCGCAAGGATTTCTCCGCCGTGCTCAACCGGCCCGCAGCGTTCAATCGTGGCCCCAAGCGGTAGCCAATGTCTTCGGGCGAAATCGGCAAACGCACGCCAGCGATTTGCATCAACTTCCGGAGACCGGGGCGCGATGTGCGGCCGATTTCGATTGCTCCCCGCTGCACTAACAGCCGGTTCTCTTCCACGAGAGGCACGATGTCAGCCACAGTGCCGAGCGCCACAAGATCGAGTTTTGATTTCAAATCAAAGTCAGGCAGCGGCCGTGTCTTTAACAGCGCATGGCAAAGCTTGAACACGATTCCTACGCTGCAGAGATAATGAAATGGGGAGGCTGAATCAGCTTTTGGGTTTACGATTGCGACGCAATCGGGCAGCCGTGATTTCGGTTCGTGGTGGTCGAGCACTATTACATCGATGCCGCGGTTCTTGAGTTCAGCAATCTCGTTCGCCGAAGCTGTGCCGCAATCAATGGCGATCAGCAATTGTGGATGATATTGCGCGAGGCAGCGCTCGACACTCTCAGGGCTTAGCCCATAGCCCTCCTCCATTCGCAAAGGTAAAAAGAGTTCCGGCGTTGCGCCGTAACCGCGCAGCATTTCCGCGAGTAACGCAAGGGATGTCACGCCATCGACATCGTAATCTCCAAACAAGACGATGCGTTCGCGCGAATCGAGCGCCCCCAGAATCCGAGCGACTGCTACGTCCATTTGCTGCAGCAAAAAAGGATCGCTCAGCGAGCTAAGGCGCGGCCGCAGAAAATTTTCAACTTCGTCCGTGCTCTGAAACCCTTTCCGAAAAAGGAGTCGCGCGATGCAATCGGACTCGCAAATTTCATTCCACGCAATCCCGCCACCATTTAGATTTTCGCATGGGGCTATAATCCATCGGTCGTGCACCGGCTCAGTTTAATTATTGCGCGGTGAGTGACAAGACGAGGAGGCAGATCACGTCAATAAATTGGTTATTTTGATTCCGCTCGCATCGTTTCAGGCGGCATTCTACAAAGCGGAAACTTAAGGCGGGATGACCCAGTAATCGGTTTGGTTCCTGGTTCCTTTGTATTTGAGCAGATGTCGTTGTGCTGCTGGGTAGTCGTCGTGAATTAACCAGAACAAGTCTTCCAACACCGGTCGCTCGAGAAACAGACGATGTTTTCTGAGAAAATCTTTTTTCGAAAACGAAACGTCGACCAGGTCGATCTTTCCCGGAAGCTGTTTCTCGTAGTAGAGGAACGTCTGAATTTCGTCCAAATTTGTGTCAGGCGAGAACTGTTCCGGCAAACCGATTGAATCGACGTTATATAAAAGTTTTCCGAGAAGCAGCACGTTATCATCAGACGCGACGTAAATCGTCAGCCTGTTTACCAGTGCTTGAAGCTCTGATTTAAAGTTCTGATTGAATTCTTCTCTATCGACGTTGGGAGCTAGAAATATTACGTGATCCAGTTTGAGCCTTTGGGCTTTCGGATTGTTGTACAACTGTTGCAACGCCAGGCAGACGAGCCGGCACCCGAGACTGTGTCCGATGATGATGATTTTGGCCGGCTTAACTTCGTTGTTTATCGTCTCCAGCAGATCGACAAGATGGTTTGTCGACTGAGGTATTTGCAGGACGTCCTGGTTATAGCCAAGGACCGATTCATTGCTGGCCCAATCGAATGTGAGAACATTCGCGTCGATATCCAGGTCCCGCGCTATCTCGGCGCAGTACGATGTGCTGACGGGAAATGAAAGCCGGTAACCATGAATCCAAATGACCAAAGGTTTTCCAGACTGGTCTCGAAGGAACTTGAGAAACGCCGGATACGGCATCGATTCGACTTTCTTGATCGCGCCAGGGTCGATCGGCGAGCCCGCTGGGTGGTGCTGCGGTACTTGCACCGTTATTAGACCGTACGAAAGCTGGCCCGCGTATTGCCCAAGATAAGTGACGTTTCCATCGACAGTAGGACCTGGTTTTCTGTCGGTGACGTAGCCGATTGTTTCGCTGAAGTTTCGTTTGACGGCAAACGGTCGAATTTTGCCTTGCAGCAGTTGTGTTACGACCGCGCCGAGATGTGCGGGAATCGGGAAATAAAGAGCCGTAATCAGTCCGAGTATGAAACAGAGAAGCGCCAGAAAAAGAACGAGGGCAGCTTTTCTTCGCACGACCTCGACATTTAGTTTTGTGGCGTGCTGGTGTGAAGCACGAACTCACTTCCATTCGCGTTAGCAGGCACAGCTCTTGCACGATCGGCGCGCCCAGCGGTCGCGGCCTACCAGCTAACTGGTTTGAGCTCGCTTGGATTAGCTGACTGCTGTCGTTTTCTCAGCGAATTCGAAAGCGACTTTTTCATCTTCGAGTTTCAGATACGTGGAAAAGGTCGTCCGCGTTCGAGATGAAGCCCTCAAGAAGATCGGTTTTTCCCGTGGTCAGAAGTTTTTGTGCCTGTTCTTTGGATTCTCGCGTCCGAGGATCATTTTGCTCACGTAAGTGCGCAAAGCGCCGCTCTTAACGAGGCGGAAATTCAAATTTCGCTCTGTCTTTTTTCGGCGAGAGAACAAGATACGCGGAGAAGTTATTGCCGCGCTTCGAAACGAAATTTTCGATCAAAGGCGACTTTCCTCCGGACAGCAATTCCTTCACTTCGTCCGCCGTGATTTCGTGTTCGCAAAGTTTCTTGGTCAACTTAAACACTTGGCGATTGTCCTGTTCCGGCTTGCGCACGTAGTAGGCGTCCTCCAATTCCACAAGTTCGCCGTCGTGCATCTTGCTTTCGCCGATGACCTTTGCTTTTGAAAGGTCGGCTTTCGCGCGCACTTTCCGCGCGACCGGCTTGCCATCCTTGCCAACCTTCGCGGCGCGCGGGGGAAACTCCCAGCGGATCCTGGCGTCGTTGCGCACGAGGAAAGCGTCGAACGGTCGACCTTTCTTGGAAGTGAATCCTTTGATCAGATCGGTCTTTCCCTTTTCGATCAAATGCACCGCCTCTTCGCGTGAGATCTCTTTTTTGCACATCAGGCGCGGAACCCGGAAGGCTTGTTTCCATTCGCCGTTCTCGCGCTCACGCAGGACGTAGTTCGAACCGACCTCGCATAATTCCGCACCTGTCGCCGGGTCCTTCCAAAACGGTTCCACCGATCCGAGATCGACCTTGTCTCCGAAATCGTATTCGGCTTTCCACTTCCCGGTCTTCTCATCTTTCGCGAGCTTGAGCGTGGCGGCAAAGGTGGCGCGCGTTTTCGCGGAAACAAATCCATCAAGCGGTCCGACGAAGCCTTTGACGACGAGCTCGCGAATCTCGCTCTCTTCCATTTTCCGGCCGCCGATGACCTTGTAGATCATGAACTCGCCGTCCTGCGATTTGTAGCCGCGTAGAGTTTCGCGGAGCGGCTTGCGATCGGTCGGCGAAATGATATCCGTCTCGCGCGCGATCGAGTCGTCTTCCTCGAAATTTTTCACCCGCTCGACGATTCCCTTGGTCTCTTCGACGATCTCAGCCATGAATTTTTGCCGCGAGAATTTCCCGCGCGTCATCTCGCGCAACTGATATTCCCACTCACCGGTCATGGCCGGACTTGTCAGGTCGGAGGCCTCTACCGCTTCAAGAAACTCGATCAACTGCTCGGCTTTTGCGCTCGGCACCAGCTCACGCTGGTTGCGGTCCATGTACTTTTGATAAATGAGCCCGTCGATAATGTCGGCGCGCGTCGCGGGCGTGCCTAGTCCACGCTCTTTCATGGCGTCGGCGGCGTCTTCGTCCTCGACTAATTTTCCCGCCGTCTCCATCGCCGATAGCAGCGTCGCTTCCGTATAACGGGGTGGTGGTTTGGTTGCTTCCGCGACCAATTTCGCTTCCAATGTTTTCGCCTGGTTATTGTCGCTGGGCGATAAGGCCGGCAACGCTTTGTCGTCATCTACGGATCCTTTTCCGTAGACTTCCAGCCAGCCTGGCGCAGTCAGCACTTTGCCTTCGGTCTTGAATCGATGCGCCGCGATCTGGCTAAAACGCGTCGTGACATCAAATTCCGCCGCGGGAAAGAAGACGGCCACGAAGCGCCGCGCGACCATATCGAAAATTTTCGTTTCCGCTTCATCGAGATGCTTCGCTTCCGAGGTGGTCGGAATAATGGCGAAGTGATCGCTGATCTGCGTGTTGTTAAAAATTCGTTTGTTCGGCCGCACCCACTCATTCGTTAGGGCTTTTTGTGCGTGTGCGCCTAAGGAGCCGGAAAGATTTCCGAGAGTCTGTTTGGCCACCGGCAGATAATCTTCAGGCAGGGCGCGCGAATCAGTGCGCGGATAAGTTAGCATCTTGTGCTTCTCGTAAAGCGCCTGCGCAATCTGCAGAGTGCGTTTAGCCGGAAAACCGAAGCGGCCATTCGCTTCGCGCTGCAGTGTAGTCAGATCATAAAGGCGCGGCGCGATTTGCGAACTGGCTTTTTTCTCCTCACTAACATCGGCAATCGGATTTCCCCGACACGCGTGCGCGACTGCTTCCGCAGCGGCCTGATCCCAAACGCGATCAGCGCGGTCGTGTTGGTCGTTATTCTTTTTAAAATCGGGACGTTGATAGACGCCTTCGTATTCGCCTCGTTCGACTTCGAATCTCGCCGTGACGCGCCAGTAAGTTCGCGGTTTGAAATTACGGATTTCCAATTCTCGTTCGTAAACCATCGCGAGCGTCGGCGTCTGCACGCGGCCGACGGAGGCGACGTTGCCGGTGCGCGAACCGAACATGCGTTTCGTGATCGCGCGAGTGCCGTTGATCCCGATCAGCCAGTCGCTTTCGCTGCGCGAGCGGGCCGCCTCGGCCAGGCCATGCATTTCGGCCTCGTCGCGCAGATGACCGAAGCCATCACGAATGGCCTGCGGCGTCATGGATTGCAACCAAAGGCGCTTGACCGGGTGTTTGTTATTCGCGAGCCGGCAAAGATTATTGAAGATAAGCTCGCCTTCGCGCCCGGCGTCGCAGGCATTGATGAGAAGATCGATGTCTTTCCGCGCGATGAGTTTCTTCAGACTGGCGAAGACACCTTTCGACTTGTCGATCGGTTTGAGTTCGAATTTCGCCGGAATGATGGGGAGCGTTTCCAACCGCCAGAAGCCGTATTTCTTTTTGTCGATGTCCTCGGGCATCAGGAGCTCGGCGACGTGACCCACCGCGGATGAGATGACAAAGTCGTCGTTCTCGAAGTGGTTCCCCTTCTTCGGCACCTTGAGGACGCGCGCGATGTCCGTGGCGACACTGGGCTTCTCTGTAATGATGAGGGCCTTAGACATGGGGCAGGAATCGAACTCACTTACGGTGGCTTTGCAAGTCAGGCCAATTTGCGGTGCGCCGAGCGCCGCTGTAACTCTCTGGCTAGCCCAGCTTAACGAAGTATTTTCCGGGCAATTGCTTGACCAGACGTTTCAATTCTAGCTGTAAAAGTGTAGATGAGACGGCTGCGCTTGGCAATTCACTCCCGGCCGCAATATCGTCGATCGAGGTCTCGGTCGCGTGGATTGATTCATAGACTCGGCGCTCCTCGTCTGAAAGTGGAGGCAACGGCCGGACCGCGGTTTCGCGAGACGGCTTGGCCTCGGGCAATAAGATTTCCAAGTCTTCCAAAACGTCTGATGCATCCATGACCAGTTTTGCGCCCTGCTGAATCAGGCGGTTCGACCCCATCGCGCTCGGTGCGTTGATGTGGCCGGGCACGGCGTAGACCGCGCGGCCTTGTTCCAGCGCCTGGGCTGCGGTGATAAGTGCACCGCTGTTCAATCCTGCTTCCACGACGAGAATGCCGTGACTCCAGCCGGAAATGATGCGGTTGCGCATCGGGAATGTTTGTCGATCTGGTTCGATATCCATAGAGAACTCGGAAATAATTGCGCCGTTTCCGCTGCGGATCTTCTCGGCAAGCGGCCCGTTCTCCGGGGGATAAAGTTTGGCTAATCCGGAGCCGATCACCGCGATGGTGCGGCCTTTCGCCGCAAGCGCACCCTGGTGCGCAGCCGTATCAATGCCGCGTGCCAATCCGCTAATCACAGTGAGCCCCGCGTAAGCAAGTTGGTAGGCGAGCTTCTTAGCTGATTCCGTGCCGTAATGAGTTGTGCGCCGCGCGCCGATAACGCCGATAGCGTGATGATCGCGGTCGAGGAGCTCTCCCCAGACGTAAAGCACAATCGGTGGCGCATGGATCTCGCGGAGCGCCCGGGCATACGACGGCGATTCCTGCGTGATAACAGTCGCACCGAAATCGCGGATCCGTTGAAGCTCAGCCGGAAGATCAATCGTCGATTCCCAATTTGAGATTTGATCGGCGACCTCATTTCCGATCCCTTCCACCTTGCGAAGGTCGGTACGCTTAGCGGCAAGGATTTGTTGCGGTTCCTGAAAAACTTCGAGCAACTTGCGCAATCGCACGGGCCCAACCGTGGGCAGCATGTTGAGCGCGATGCAGGCTTCGGTCGCGTTCATTCCAAATTGCGGAATGGGTAGCGGCGATTGACCACAATGGCCTGGTGGCGGTTCGTTGAACCGCCGCCACCATTCAAAACGGAATCTCGTCTTCGTCCGGTTCGGAAGACGCCGATTTCTTAGGCGGAGCGCTGGTTTGTCTGCTATCTCCAGGCGGTTCGGCCCCGCCAGGAGGTCGGCCACCGAGAAGTTGCATATTATCGGCCACAACTCGCAGGCGCGTTCGCTTCTGTCCGGTTTGCTTGTCGTCCCAAGTATCCATTTGGAGCCGCCCTTCGACGAAAACCGGTCTGCCTTTTTTTAAATACTCGCTGGCAACCTCTGCTGTTCGTCCCCAAAGCGTGACGTCGACGAACGTGACTTCTTCGCGCTTTTCGCCGCTGTCAGTCGTGTAAGACCGATTTACCGCGACGCCGAGATCACAGACAGCGCTGCCTTTAGGCGTATAACGCACTTCCGGATCACGTGTGACATTTCCTAGCAAAAGAACTTTGTTGAGGTTCGCCATGTCGCGCTTATAGCGAAATCACTTTGACTTTGCCACTTTTTTTGGCGCTTTCTCCTTATTCTCCTCGAGCCGCTGGTAATGCTGCCGGTAAACGTCAGGATCCAGTTTGAATTTGGTCCGCAGGCGTACGATCGACTGGGGATCGGTGTGCAGGATAAAGTTCACGTAATAACCGGAATCCAGCGACCCGGCCATGTACGAGAAGTGACGCTTGTCCATCTTTTGGACCTGTTCGACCTTGGCGCCTTCCTTCTCAAACTCGGATTCCAAGCGCTCGATCATTTCTTTTACGTTTTCATCTTTGGCCTGCGTGTTTAGCACCAGGAGAGCTTCATAACGACGATTCATATTTCTTCGGTTTTGTTAAACGTGTTCATGGCTGAAACGAGACCATTGTCAATCGCGCATTTCAACGCCTCCACTGCGCGATCGATGGTGGATCGCACGATTGGCTTCTCCTCATCGAAGAAGCGACTCAGTACGTAATCGGATGATCCCTCGCGTGGCGCGGCCCCAATTCCGATGCGTAAACGTGGGATTTCTTCCGTTCCAAATTGGACTATGACCGATTCAAGGCCGTTATGGCCGCCTGGTCCGCCGCGTGCGCGCATTCGAAGACGGCCCAGCGACAATGAGAAATCGTCCAGAACTACGACGATTTCCTGCGGCTCGATTTTGTAGAACTGCGCAACGGCGAATAGTGGATACCCGCTGCGATTCATAAAGCTCAAAGGCTTGACCAGAAGCACAGCTCCGCACCTCGCCGCGACTGCATCCTCTCGCGCGTGAGGGACCGATTTTTCCCACGGTGATCCAAACTGCGCCGCCAGCTGGTCGACGACAATAAAACCGATGTTGTGTCGGGTCGCCGCATACTCCGAGCCGGGATTTCCAAGACCGGCGATCAGCCGGATTGGCGGATCTGTTTCTTCCACTGGTATGGTGCCGCCGTCATTCTTAGCGGAGTGAAGCGCAGCGAAACGAAGTCGAAGAATCCCGAGGAATTCCCCTGAAGTTTGGCTGCGGGATCCCTCGACTTTGCTGCGCCCCGCTCGGGATGACGACAGTTACTTCTTCTCTTTCTCTTTTGGAGCTTTTTCTTTGCCAGCCGCAGCAGGAGCAGCAGCTTCGCCCTCTTGTTTCTTCTCGGTGATCACTTCCGGTCCGGCGGCAGCAGCCTCAGCTTCCGCTGCAACTGGTTGTTCCTCAACGACGGGCGCCACAACAGAGAAGGCCGTTAAATCGACCTGTACCTTTGGCGTGACACCCTGTGGAAGTTGAATGTCGCGGACGTGAATGGCATCGCCGATGTTCAATTGCGAAACGTCCACAGTGATCCGATCCGGCAAATCGCCGGGCAGACATTCAATTGCTAATGCGCGCAAGCTTTGCTCAAGCAATCCACCAAAAGTCTTAACGCCAACAGCTGTGCCCACAGGTTCGAGTGGTACCTCAGCCTCGATCATCTGGTCCATGGAGACGGCGTGAAAATCCACGTGACGAATCTCGCCCCCGACAGGGGAGTGTTGTACTTCCTGCACAAGCGCTGTGCGGCTTTGGCCGCCGTCGCCAATTTCTAGCTCGACCAGGACGTTTTCCCCTGAGGCCTGGCTCATCATCGCGTTGATATCCCGCGTGGAGACTTGGAGCGGCTGCGGTTTGTCATTGCCTCCGTAGATGACAGCCGGGATGAATCCGCGTGCTCTGATTTTCCGTACAGCGGAGCGTCCAACGTTTGAGCGCGGTTCTGCTTTAAGCTTAACTTGTTTTGCCATTTTTTTCGTTCTCGATGTTGAACAGCGACGACACCGATTCGTCGTTGTGGATCCGTTTGATGCCTTCCCCGAGAAGCTCGGAGACACAGAGCACTGCGACCTCAAATCCTTCCACAGTGCGCACCGGCGTGCTGTTGGTCGTAACTAATTCCGTAATTTCGGATTTTTGCAACCGCGGAATGGCCACGTCCACCAGCACCGCATGCGCCACACCAGCGTAAATGTTGCGTGCGCCGTGCTTTTTTACTATCGCCGCCGCTGATGTCAGGGTGCCCGCCGTTTCAGTGAGATCATCAACCAGCAGCACGTCGTGGTTGTCTACGTCGCCGATTAAATAAAGTGCTTCAGTCTCAGTAGCGCTTTTGCGCTCTTTCGCCACAATCGCCAGATTGGCACCGAGTGCTTCTGCGTAAGCCGAAGCCATTTTCAGACCGCCGAGATCTGGTGAAACGACGGTTGTTTTGCCAGTCATTCGCTTGCGCAAATATTTGATCAACACAGGCGCCGAGTAGAGGTGATCCACCGGGATGTCGAAAAAGCCTTGCACCTGTTGCGCATGCAGATCCATCGTAAGCACGCGATTCACGCCTGCGGCGTGCAGCAAATTCGCCACGAGCTTTGCTGTGATCGGCACGCGCGGCTGATCCTTGCGGTCCTGACGCGCATATCCAAAAAATGGAATGACAGCCGTGATTCGGTCCGCACTTGCGCGTCGTGCGGCATCCACCATGATCAGCAACTCCATCAAATGCTGATTGGTCGGCGGGGAAGTCGGCTGCACAATGAAGACGTCGTGTCCGCGAATGTTCTCCTCGATTCTGACGTATGTCTCGCTATCCGGAAACGCGCTGATCGTCGCCTGTCCCAGCGGCACGCCGATGTACTTGCAAATTCGCTCGGCCAAATCGCGGTTTGCCGACCCGGTGAAGACTTTTAATTCAGGTTGAAGTGCGAACATTGCGAGCCGCTACAATAGGCGGACACGATCAAAATTAGCAAACCGGATTTGACGGCGGTGCGAGAAAAAAAGGCCTGTCTCAGACGGCTGCGTTGCCGACCGCGTCTTGCGAAAATGCGGTTATCCGCCAAGGTATCTGGTCTCCCAAAACCGAATAAAATCATGGCTGCTGACGCGATCCGAATAGAACGCCCAACCACAAATTCGAAGCTCTTCGTGCACACACGCTGGGACGTCATTCCAGCCGCGGCAGGGCTTTTTCACTTCGTATATCTTTTCGCCCTGTACTTTTTGTTTCCGCATACTCCGCTGTGGATGATGCTAATTCTCGGGTTCGTTTATTCGCTGATGGTGAATGCGAATATTAACGGGGTGGGGCACAACTTCATTCATAATCCGTTTTTCCGATCGCAACTTCTCAATCGGCTGTTTGGAATCACGCAATCGATTGCCTGCTGCTTCTCGCAGACGATGTACGATGCCGTGCATATGCAGCATCACAAGGGAAACTCCGACCGGCAGGATGAACAAGGTGACACGATCGATTGGTTATCGATCTACAGACACGGCCATGACGGCGAGGCCGAAAATCCGTGGAGCTATGTTTTCCTGAGTTTTTTCCGAGACGACGTCGGCACGATCCGCAAGGATCTGCGGAAACGGAAAAATGGAGATGATTTCTGGGGCAACATTGAACTGGCGGCATTCGCGACGACGCTTTTTGTAATGGCGGTCATTGTACCGACGGATCCGATTCACTTCATCAACTGGCGATTCATCGTGTACTTCCTGCCGTTTTGGTATCTGGGCCATTGCTTCAGTTACTTGAACGGCTACTACCGGCACTACGGCGCGAATCCGGATAAGCCGATTGCCTGGGGCGTAAGCAGTTATGGAAAAATTTATAACTGGCTGTTTTTCTACAACGGCTATCACGCCGAACATCATTTCCGGCCAAAGGTTCACTGGACTAAAATGGAAAAATTTCACCGGAGCATTGAGCATCTGCAGAAGCAGGAAGGCGTGCGCACGATCAAGCACGCGCACATGTTCGGTTTTTTGGATCCTGATTTGCCGAAGCGTCGCGACCGCAATCAAAGCGCGCGGGTGGAAGTAGCTGAGCCCTCTCTAAGCAGCGACTGAAAGCGGTTTTGCTCGCGAGCGCGCCGCGCGTTCTAATTGCTGTTTTACGTCGCAATTACCTTTGACCAATCACCTGGATTTGTCTGACGAAACAGACGCATTCCGGGATACCACGGTGAGTCGGTTCGATTTTCCATCCATCGCCAATCACAATGCGAATGCAACAAGACGCCACGTCGGGACACCCATCGCGCCGGCGAGATGCACTGGCATACTGTCGATTGTGACCATTAGATCGAGTGCGGCGATCGTTCGCGCTGCTTCGTATAGATCGTCGTCTCCTGAGTTGATTCCAAAACCGATTGGCCGCTTCGTTAACGCACGTCCGCGCTGGATAATGTGAAGCGTGATCCCCGGGATGCGCTCGAATCCGGCAAATAATTGCAGCGGCACAGATCGGCGCGGATCCCAGTCGCTACCCTGCCACATAAGCCCCACGTTAATATCACTCGTCAGCGGAAAACTGCGGGGTGCAATGTGTATGTACGGGATTTGAACTGGGATAGTCTGGATGCTCGTGCGAAACAAGTGCGGCAGCTCACTTAACTCAATCGCCACATCATAACTTTCGCGTGGAACGTTGTTGTAGCGTGTTACCAGGCTGTCAATTCCTTCAACATGCTCGAGCACGGGCGAGACGGAAGCTTGCGCGTGCAATGTGACGTGGCGCGCAGCGCGTCGAAGCAATGGCAGGTAGCGGACGAACTGCAATGTGTCGCCGAGTCCGTAGCAGCAGCGAACCAGCACGCGTTTTCCCTCTAGCGGTTCTCCACGCCACGTGGATTCCCCCTCACCACTGGACTGAGCAAAACGATCGCGGTTGTGCAAGGCGCAATCACTGATGCGCCAGCCTGCTTCGAAATCACCACAACACATGTGCTGCCGCCACAGATCTGCCAGTCGCTGGGACATCCTAGAAAGGAACGCTCCTGCTTCAGGTGTTGGATCGGCAAAACTACTGCCGCGCGAAATCGTTGCGGAGTTTTTCTTTGGCTGCTTCGCATTCCTCGCCTAGCCGGCGAACATCGGAGGCGAGTTGCTTCTCCAAAGAATCAATCTCGTCGATTTTGCCCTGAGTCTGCGCCTTTCCAATCTGATCTCTCAGGAAAAGCTCTTTCTCGGCAATCTTCGCACGATATTTCGAATCGATTTCAGCGAGTGCTTTCTTTTGTTCCTCCGTAAGCGAGAGCGATGGCGACGTCTTTTGAAGCCGTTCCATTGCGAGTTCGTAAGCCGATTTCATTCGATTTTACCTCGTGAAACAATCGACGCATTGCTTCTCGGAAATCAATTCTTAAATTGGTTTCGATGCCTTCACCAATTCGGCTGCTCAGTATCGACTTTGATGGCACGCTCGTTTCGCGTGCGAGCGAACCGGTGTTCAACTCCAAATGTATGGAGTTGATTCGCGACCTGCAAAACTCTGGGGCGATCTGGGCAATCAACACGGGACGCTCAGTTGATCTGCTCGAGAAAGGTCTCGCCGAGTTCGCGCTGCCAATTCGTCCGGATTTCATTCTCACGACCGAACGCGACGTTTTTCGCCCGGGGCAAAATGGCGAGAAATGGGAACCGTTCGGCGATTGGAATCAGCAATGCGCGCGCGACCATGCCGAGTTGTTTTCTTCTGCTGGTTCGGTCCTGGCTGAATTCGTGGACTTCGCAACAGATCAAACGAAAGCGCGTCTACTCTACAACTCTGAAGGCCTTGAAGGGCTCGCCGCCGACAGCGAGGAAGAGTTAGATCGCATCACGGATTTCATCCGGCAGGCGCGCGCTGGCCATCCGAAGTTAGATTACCAGCGCAATGGGGTTTACCTCCGTTTCTGCCACGCTGATTACCACAAAGGCGCGACGCTGGCTGAGCTCGCGCGTTTACTGGATGTGCCGCGCGAAAATATTTTCACGGCGGGCGATCACCACAATGATGTGTCGATGCTGGACGGAACATTTGCAGCGATGCCGTCATGTCCCGCCAATGCTATTCCGGAAGTGCAAAATGCAGTGAGGAACGCTGGGGGTTACATTGCACAGAAGAACCATGGCGCCGGTGTCCATGAAGCACTGGTGCACTTCGTGAACGTACATTCGTCCAAGCGTTGAAGATTAAAGCGGATCAAGCCGCGATTCTTCCTCCGCGTCAACGTTTCAACGGTTTAATTCTTCAACGTTGCTGTCACCACTTCACGTTGCCGGATCCCATCGGGCCCGGAGCGTAACGTTGGTCGTCGGGCATTTTTTCACCAGGGACAGCTGCGCCAGATTGCGCGGACGACGGATCGGAGATTGTGTCGTTAGTCACGGAGGTGCAGCCCGCGAACAAGGAGACAATGACCAAAACGAGAACGCCTGTCAGTGCGGCTTGTTTAGTCACTAACAGGAACCTATGTGGAGGACATCCCCGATGCAACCAGCCCGAACGCATGGAATTCAAACACCGCACTTACAGTCTGAACGATTGGAGTACGAATTCAGAAGCCACCGGAATGCGCAGAGGTCATTCCCTCGCCGCCAGGAGCGTATGACGGACGTTGGAAGTGGGCTGCGGTACTGGTCATTGGTGCTTCGCTTGGTGCGTACTCTGTTACGACACCCTCCTGGCGTGATGAGGCACAAGCGGAAAGCAGCCACGCAATTACTAAAACAAGCATCCCAAACCACACAGCACCTTTGTTCACAAAGCCGAATCTACCAATCATAGAGCCCGATGCAAACAACGGAACTCGCTGATCGAAGTCAAAGAGCCGCCGCGAAAAAGTTTTGCGCGGAAAGAGAAGCTCGCGTTTAGTTCTGCATGGCCGGCAACTGGGGCGAGCCTGAACGCATGTGGGATGAATACGACTGGGAGCGTTTTCTTCAGCAACAAGACGGGAAGACCGAAAAGTACATGCAGTTGCTGGAAACATATCTTGATGATCCGCGCCGCGACGAAATTATCGCGCGGGAAATGGGTTGGACACAATTGCTGGATGAAAAAGACTGGAGCGCGGAGGTGGATGCGCTTCTGGATGAAACCGCTGCCGAAGAGGAAGAGTCCGACGTTGATAATACACCTGCGTCCAGCGAAACCTTCCAGGAGCACGATCTTTATCGCGCTGCCTTCGATCTCACACTATGGATCGATCAATTGTTCGATCAAAATCCTACACTTCAGAACGAGCCGGCAGCCGTTAAGCTTGCTACTCACGCGGCTCTGGCCAGCGCTAAGCTGGCAGCAGCGTTGAGCGGTGATCATCTCGACGAAATCGGGATGACGATCGCGTATTTGAAACGGGCCTTGAAGGCGATCACGACCTCGATGAATGCAGCCGCACAAATGCGAAAGACCGCTGGGCTCATCAGCCGGCCGGATTACCTGGTGCTGCAGCAACGGCTCTTTGAAGTCCGCGACGGCATCGTAAGTCTTATGGGTGAATATCGCGCTGAGTGGCGCCGTCGTTTCGGCCCGGACAGTTTTCAGCGTTGAATGAAATAAGGGCGCGCTCCGTCCAATCATGCAAACGGAAGCGACTCTGGCGCAGTCCGATGTGTCGGAATTGGATCTGGTAAAACGATGCCAGGCCGGTGATACCGAAGCATTCGACGAGCTGGTAACTCGCTACCGGACACGAGTATTCAGCATGATTTACAACATGGTCCACAGCGAACAGGACGCATGGGATCTGGCTCAGGACAGCTTCCTAAAAGCATGGAAATCGATTGGACGCTTCCGCGGTCAGTCGTCCTTTTACACCTGGATATATCGCATCGTCATGAACGTTACGATCGATTGGCTGCGCAAAAAGAAGATCAAGGGCGGCGACGCTGAGTTCGACGACGCAATTCAACTTAGAGAGATTGACCCGGCATCCAAAACTGTTCCGAAAACGGAAGCGTTGCCTCATCAACTCATGGAACGCGACGAGATCCGCGCCCGGATCGACAACGCCATTGCTCAGCTCTCGCCGGAACACCGCGCCGTGATCTTGATGAAGGAAATCGACGATATGCAATATCACGAGATCGCAGAAACGTTGGGGTGTTCGATCGGCACCGTGATGTCCCGGCTGTTTTATGCTCGGAAGAAATTACAAAACTTATTGAGAGACGTTTATGAAAACGTTTGAGGAAAAATGGACGGCATGGCTGGACGACCAGCTGAGCGGGCAGGAATTATCGGAATTCGAGACGTCGCTGCCTGATAAAGCTGCGGCTCAAGCCGAAAAAGCCGAGGTGAAAAAGCTCGGCGAGCTGTTGAAACGCGAGTTGAGTGTGCATCCTCTGAGGAATGAAGAATTCTTTAGTCATCAGCTTCGCGAACAGATTCTTCAGGACGGGGGCGAACAACCTCCGGAGCGCGCTGGCCGAACGTCTCCCTCCACTTGGTGGACGATTCCGCGCCTGTTGTGGACGGGAACGGCGTCGCTCGCTGTGTTTTTGATTTGCACCGTCTTCGTCATGCATCAGGAAAGGCCGCCAGAGGAATCGCAATATCTGACACAAATTCTCAATGCCCGGGTCGATCCTGTCGTTAGCCCGAATGGCACAGTCTCGATTTTCGAGGTGAAACAGGACCGTGTAACAGTCCTTTGGACTGAAGGACTACAAAGCTTGCCGGCCGATTACGCCGCGAAATAGTGCTCATGCATCGGTCGTTGGCGATCGCAATCTCTGTTCTGGCCCTAACGATGACTGCGGCGCCCGCATTGCAAGCGGCGGAGACCGTTTGGAGTGGGCTGGTCATCGCAGAGAACATTACGGAACCGCAGCCAGTTCCGTCGGAATTGACTCGGATTGAAGGATTGCTGAAAAAGTTTTTCGGTTACAACCAATTTAAAGTAATCGGTCAATCGCAAAAGATCCTTAAGACCGGTCAGGAAGATTGGCTGGCGACGAGCAAATTTTTCGGTTTGCACGTAGATGCGCGCGGTGAAACCGAAGGCGGTTACGTTTTAAATCTGAAGCTTTACAAGGAGAAGGAGCTTTTACTCGAGACCGACGCAAAGCTGAGTAAGCGCAGTCCGCTAGTAATCAAAGGCCCGCAGGTGGGCGGGGGACAATTGCTGCTGATACTCATTGTTCTGTAGGTAGGACGAGACCGCCGGGCACGCCGACGGACGGCTCGGCGAGCCGTCCCTATCATTCAGAAACGCAAAGAATCAGAAACCGCTCTTTGAATCCGACACATGCGCATTCCACTTCTCGCATTGCTGCTTTCGTTTTTGATAAAGTCGTTAGTCGGAGCTGTGGAAAAACCGTTTAACTTCAACGAGACGCCCGGAAAACTTCCGAAAGAAGTAGTCCCGACGGAATACGCGGTCCGCATCGTTCCGAACCTCGACAATTTCACGTTTACCGGCAGTGAAACGGTGAAGCTGAACGTGCGGAGTCCGGTGCATCAACTGGTGTTGAACGGGCTCGAGCTCAAGATCGAAACGGCCGCTGTCGATGGCAAAGAATTGCCGCCTGCGGCGATTAAGACCGACAATAAAAAAGAACTGCTGACGCTTGCATTGCCGTCAGAACTCGAAGTTGGCGATCATGCGCTGACGCTTGGGTTCACAGGCAAGATCAATCAGCAAGGGCAGGGGCTTTTCTATATGCGTTATCAGGAGCAAGGCAGCGGCGCGCGCAAAGTTATGCTCGGGACGCAATTCGAAGCGACTGATGCGCGTCGATTCTTTCCCTGCTGGGATGAACCGGCTTTTCGCGCGCGTTTTCAATTAACGGCGGTAGTGCCTGAGAATTGGCTCGCCGTCTCAAACATGCCGATCGAAAGCGAAACTCCGCTAGATGGTAGGCGACCGCCGGGCGCGCCGAGATTAGACACCTCAAGCGGCGCGCCCGGCGGTCGCGCCCTACCACCCGGAACGTCCCTGAAAGAAGTACGGTTTGCGTCTACCCCGCCGATGTCCAGTTATCTGAATGTATTTGTCGCCGGCGAACTCGATTTCATCGAGTCGCGAGTCGGCCCGACGCAGATCCGCGTCATCGCGACGAAAGGGAAAGCAGAACTGGGTCGTTATGCGCTCGAGGCCTCAGCGGAGATTTTGAAGTACTACAACGGTTATTTCGGTGAGCCGTACCCGTTGCCGAAGTTGGATCAAATTGCTATTCCTGGCGGCTTCGGTGGTGCGATGGAGAACTGGGGCGGCATCACCTATTACGAATCGCGGCTTCTCTTCAATCCGAAAAATTCCTCCGGTGAGACGAAACAGAACATTTATGAAGTATTGGCGCATGAGATGGCGCACATGTGGTTCGGGGA
>DASYSX010000047.1:0-3316 GCA_036002955.1 Candidatus Udaeobacter sp.
TCAACAGTTCGCGAGGAATATGCAATGAACGCGATCGCCTGAACGGTAAAATTGGCGTCGCAGAATTTCGAGTCATTGCGTGCCCAATCTTTCGTTTTCGCAAAAACGACAGCGCGCAGGATTTTGCAGCACTGCACCTGCGACGATTGTTCTTTTTGTTTTGCAGGCTTGGAATGGAATGGGCACTCGGTTTGCCCCTTGTCGATTTCCGTTGCGACTGCCGCGAAGGCGCAATGATTGGAGACCGCGATCCATGCACAGATCGCTAATCCGGTGATCAACGAACGCGCGCCTGCTCTCACACTCACTCAATCGCTGACACGAGCTGAATGCTCAAATATTTTCTTCTGCGTCGGTAATCGGCGCAGCGCCAGTCGCCGTGATTTCTGGTGGGATTGTCGGGACACTCGGCGGCATGGCCTCCTGTGACAGGAGTGGTGTTTGCTGAATGCGTGTCGACATCAGCATCGCAGTAAAAAGAAAAGCGGCTGCCAGATAATACGGTGCGCCTGGAAGGTGAATGCCTCTTTTCGGATCGATGAACCATCCAAAAATTCGAAGGAATAACCATGGACCAATAATGAATGTGATCGAACGCATGCTCTGGAGCGCGCCTTGTAATTCGCCTTGCTCGCGCTCGCTGACTCGATGAGTCATCATGCTCTGTGCGGCTGGCATGGAAATGTTCCACAGTGAAATAATCGGGATCGAAGCCAGTAACCACGCGCCTGTTTTGGCCAACCCGGCGACAAGCATTCCGCTCGACCCAAAAAACTGGCCGATGTAAAGCGTCCGTTTTTCGCCGAAGCGTTTCACCATTCTGCCAGTCAACCCGCCGGAAATCACGGCGGTGACGATTCCAACAATCATGAGCGACAATCCGATCATTCCCTGGCTCCACGCATAGCGATAGATCGCGTAAAGAGCCCAGACGCTAAACACATTGTGCGCGAGATAGGCCAGAAATTGGATCGTCGTCAGTCGCCAAAGTTCGTGATGAGAACGCAATAGCTTGAGTGAGCCGACCGGGTTCGCACGCCGCAACTTGAATTCTTTTCTCTGATTTTTCGCCAAAGATTCGGGAACGAAAAAGTAACCCCAGAGCCAATTCGCCAGACTAAGCCCGGCTGCAATCCAAAACGCGAGACGAGGATTAACATCGCCAGCCAATCCACCAATAGCTGGTCCGAATGTGAATCCGACGCCGAATGCCACGCCGATCAGCCCGAACGCTCCAGCTCGTTTTTCTTTCGGCGTAACATCGGCGATGTAAGCCATCGCGGTGGGAATGCTTGAAGTCGTGATCCCTGAAATAATTCGGCCGAGAAACAGCCAGCTCAACGTGGGCGCCATCGCCATCACGATATAATCCAATCCGAGACCGAGATTTGAGAGCAGGATGACCGGCCGTCTTCCAAATCGATCTGACAAAACTCCGAGCAAGGGTGAAAAGAAAAACTGCATCAGCGCAAAGACCACCGCGAACCGCGCGCTCCACTTCGCCGCATCCGTCATCTCGCCGCCGAGAAAATCCAGAATCAACTTCGGCAGAACGGGGATGATCAAACCCATCGCCAGGATGTCGAGGGTCACCGTGACGAGAATGAAAATAACAGCAGCTTTGCGAGACTTCATGCTGAGTGGAGCATGCACGCAACGTTGTCGCGACGGTTGTGTCAACCGCAGGTGGATCGGCTTCTCCGAAGACGATGTTAGAGCCGGCGCGGTCTTCGCGCCGCGGATCAACGGCCCGAGGGCGGGCCGTCTGCATTGTCAACGCGTGTGGACAACGCTTTCCACCTTGGCTATTTGCGTGATGAGCGTCCTACCGCTCTCCAAAAACGAAAATGTGCAAGAGCATCATAAGTGGATCGGCTTCTTGGAAGATGAGGGTTGGAGTCGGCGCGCCTTCGCGCCGCGGATTAACGGCCCGGGGGCGGGCCATCTCCATTGCCAACGCGTTGAGGACAACGCGTTCCACCTTGGCTATTTTGCGCCATGATACCGCTTTCGTACCGCTCTCCAAAAACGGAAGTACGCGAGAGTAGAATTCATGGACGCGGTCTATTTGCGGTAGCTGACATTGCCAAAAATGAAATCGTCGCCGTCAAAGGCGGGCACGTTGTTGATGGAAATACTTTGCGTGAAAAAATTACGCCTGGGCTTGGGCCGGTGGAAATTCAGATTGATGACGATCTGTTTATCGCGCCGGTGACCGAAGAGGAACGCGAGTTGTCGATGCTCTATTCAAATCACTCATGCGACCCGAATCTCGGGATGAGCGGCGAGATCACCTTTGTGGCGATGCGCGATATTTGCGCTGGCGAAGAACTCACGCACGATTGGGCGATGACCGATGACGACGATTATTCCATCAAATGCAACTGTGGCGCGCCTGATTGCCGGGAAACGTTGTCGGGCAAAGATTGGCAACGCCCGGATTTGCAGGAGCGTTACGCCGGCTATTTTTCAACCTATCTTGCGCGCAAAATCGCCCTACCAAAAGTGCGGCGGTAGATGCCGTTCATGAGAAGTTCCGATTCACCCGATATGAAAAAGCTCTTATTAATTTGGGTTATCGCAGGGGCCGCTCTGGCCGGAATGGCTGGTTGCGCCCAGATAAAGAAGCCGCCGGCACAAGCGAGGGCGGCGGCTGTCGGTGTGCATTTTGACCAAGTCGGCTCGATCGCGCTGTATCCCGGTGAACCATGCACGCCGCAGATAATGTTCGATTTTCACGGCGCGGGATCGACGGTCTGGCTCGGTGCGTCGAAATACGAAACGAAAATACTCACCGAGGCGGCAAAGAGTAACCGGCGAGTCCATATTTCTGGGAAATGGCGACGTGGCGGACACTCGAACTGCAGCTACGTTGAAGTCACGAGCGCAGAGGTAACGAGATGAAATCAAACGAAATTGAGGAAATACAAGGAAGCTTCGGCCCCGTTGCAATTCGCGCGTTAGCGGTAGGCGCGCAATCAATTGGGGCAATTGCTGTCGGCGCTGTTGCGCTTAGTGCGATGGCAGTCGGGTTCATAGCGATTGGCCGACTGGTTATCGGCCGCGCAAAAATCAAGCGACTGGAAATCGGTGAGCTAAGAGTCACCCGGTTGCATGTGACCGAATCAATCGTCACGCCGCGGACCGACAGGTAGGGACGGCGCGCTGCGCCGTCCGGCCATCGGAGCGCGATATCCCTACCATCAATACCGATAATGCTCTGACTTGAACGGGCCGTCGACAGGGACGCCGAGATATTCGGCTTGCTTTTCTGAGAGCTTCGTAAGTTTGACGCCGATTTTCTCCAAGTGGAGGC
>DASYSX010000048.1:0-4429 GCA_036002955.1 Candidatus Udaeobacter sp.
ATCGGGCATGTCCTCTTCATTGACATTGTCGCCTACTCGCAGTTGCTCATCACTCAGCAGAGCCAGCACCTCGATATATTGAAGCGGATCGTGCGCGGCACGGAGCAGCTACGCGTGGCCGAAGCAGAAGGGAAGCTGTTGCGATTGCCGACGGGCGATGGGGGAGCGCTGGTATTTCGCACTACGCCAGAAGCGCCGGTCTTATGCGCGCTCGAGATCGCCAGGGAACTGAAAAATCATCCTGAACTAGCGGTACGAATGGGCATTCACAGCGGTCCGGTGAACGAGATCACAGATTTAAACGAGCAAGCCAATATCGCCGGCGCCGGAATAAACATGGCGCAACGCGTGATGGACTGCGGGGATAAGGGTCACATCCTGCTTTCCAAGCGCGTTGCCGATGATCTCGCACAGTATCCGCGCTGGCGATCGTTCCTTCATGACCTTGGCAAATGCCAGGTCAAACACGGTGTCCGTATCGGTGTCGTGAATTTTTATGGTGACGGAGTTGGGAATCCGCAAGTGCCAAAGCGATTCCAAATTCTTCAGAAGCATCGTGCGCCAATACGCTGGGCTGCGATCGCTGCTGTCGTACTCGCGGCTGCGCTGCTTGCGTTTCAATTCGCGCGAACAGGAAAACCGGTGACTCCGGAGCTGCCAAAACAAACCGGGCCAATCGCGGCGCAGGACAAATCAGTTGCTGTGCTGCCGTTCGAGAATCTGAGCTCCGACAAGGAGAACGCGTTTTTCGCGCAGGGTATCCAGGATGAAATCATCACTACCCTCTCGAGGATCAGCGGACTGCGCGTGATCTCCCGCACTTCCACCGCTCGCTATAGCAGCGCTCCGGAAAATCTGCCGGAGATCGCAAAACAACTGCACGTGACGAATGTGCTCGAGGGCAGCGTCCAGAAGGCCGACGATCGGGTACACATCAATGTGCAGCTGATTCGGGCCGACAATGACGCGCATCTGTGGGCGCAAAGTTACGACCGGCAGTTGACCGACATCTTTGGAGTAGAAGCCGAGGTCGCGAAAAGTATCGCCGACTCGTTACAGGCCACGCTTTCGCCGCAGGAAAAAGCGCGCGTTGAAAAAAAGCCGACAAGTAACGCCGACGCGTACGTTCTTTATTTGCGCGCGCGCGATTATCAAACGCGACCAGACAACCTGCTGCAGGATTTCAAGGCGGCGATCAATCTTTATGATCAGGCGATTAAACTCGATCCGAACTTCGCTCTTGCCCACGCGCGGCTCGCCGCGACGACAAGCAATCTTTACCACTTCTACGAACCGATCGCGGCCTGGAAGCAAAAGGTGTATTCGGAAGCGCTGGACTCGCTGCGACTCCAGCCGAATCTCGGCGAAGGCCACCTGGCGCTCGGGCTTTACCAGTACTACACGGAAAACAATTACGATGCAGCGCTCAGCGAACTGAAGCTCGCAGCGGAGGTGCTCCCTAACGATGGCGACGTGGGCCTGTACACCGCGGCAGTTCTCAGACGTCGTGGGGATTTCAAGCAAGCGCTCGCCGCTTATCAACACGCCGAACAAATCGATCCGCGCAATCCGGTTATGCTCTATGATTCTTCGCAGACGTACTTCGGTCTGCGCGATTGGCGCACGGCAGCCGAACGAATGAATCGCGTACTCGTTCTTTTTCCTGATTCTTTCAACGTCAAAATACAGCGTGCCTATGTTGAGTTTCTCTGGAAAGGCAGCACGGCACCAATCAAAGCCGTGCTGCAATCTTTGCCGCCGAACCTCGACCCGGATGGTGTGGTTACTTTCGCACGTTGGGATGTGAACTTGATGGACAGAGATACGGACAGCGCAGAGAAAGCTCTGCTCAACTCCCCGCTCGACACCATTACTTCTCAGACGGGCGTCCCGTTGCCGAAAAGTTATCTTCAAGGATGCACCGAGCTCGTGCGAGGCGACACAGCGAGAGCGGAGTCCCAGTTCGACGTCGCCTTGCCGCTCGTTGAGCAACTCGTTACCGAGAGTCCGCAAAACGGAACGCGCCGCGCGCAACTCGGGTTGCTCTATGCATTCCTCGGGCGAAAGGACGACGCGCTAAGAGAAGGAAATCGGGCGATGGAACTGGCACCGATCACGCACGATGTGATCGAGGGCGCGGTCGTCGAGGCCTTTTACGCTTTGATTTGTGCCCGCGTTGGCATGACCGATGACGCAATCAGCCGCATCGAACGTTTACTCACCACGCCGTTTGCCGTCGATTATGACGACGCAAGCATTACGCTTTCAGATCTGCGAACGCGATGGGAATGGGATCCGTTGCGCAACGATCCGCGTTTTCAAAAAATTCTCGCCAGTCCTGAACCAACGACGATTTACAAATAGGTGGCTCGGCTTCGCCGAAGACCATGCTTCCAACGCGTTGAGGACAACGCGTTCCACCTAATCGATAAAGAGGGTGCGCACTTTCTTAAATACTTCGTCGTATTTCGCGGCCGTCACTTTCCCCACCGAGTGAAGAATGACGTGCTGCTCGACGGTGAACAGTCGTTGCGGGCGGATGAAACAAGGCTGATCGAGCTGGCCGTTTTCACAGTCGCTTTTGTCCAGCGGGACAGCGAAGGAATCCCAGTGCGCCCGGCTCGTGATCTGGCAGAGAATTAGATCCGCGCCGGGAAGATCGGTAATCACCAATGCAGGCCGGCGCTTTTCGGCGCTACCCTCAGCGCCAGGAAAAGGAATGACAACGATTTCTCCGGCTACAGGTTTGACCATGCGGCATCCTCTTCTGGAGAGTTCCAATCGCGCCCGAGAACAGACTGGCTTAGCTCGGCGCCGTTGAACGCGGTATTTTCCTCCGAATCAGAGGCATCCGCCTTGACCTTGCGAGAAAGCGAGATCAGCTCGCCGACTTTGTGAATCTTTTCTTCGAACGGTTGCTGAGCCAGGCCGCGGCGGAATTCGGATTTCATTTGTTTGCCAGCTGCAAATTGTAACGACGCAGAATGTCGGCCAGTAATGCTTTGTCAATCTTCACCTGCTCAAGCATTTGTTCAATGCGCGCGAAATCCTTGTGGCGGCCGACGCTCGCTGCGACGGCAATGATGTATTCCGGCCGAAAGACTTTTGCGGGCACACCTTCAAACTGCACCAGTCTCCCTTCGCGGACTGCTTCCTCAGTTAATCCCGATGCAGCGAGAAATTGCACCGGGAAATCTCCAATTAACAGATGCTCGCGCTGAATTCGCCAGCCTTTCGACTGGAGATGCGAATAGATCGCGGGAATTCCGGCGCTCAATGTTTTGTCGCTCGCGACGAAAATGATGTCCGCATCGTAAGTGGTAATCGGTTCGGTGTAGTAGATAGCGGCGAGCGCGCCGCCGAGTGCGTAATCTTTGATCAAACCAGCTGAAACGAGGTCGTTTGCGGCGCGCAAAACATCAGCAAGTGGAATCGCAGAGAATTCATCAGACATTGACGGCAATCTTAATAAAAGAATTTGGTTTCGGCGAGCCGCGTGTGCTCCCCGGAATTTTTCCGCTGGGACAGCGGACACTACAGAGTCGAGCAGAGTCATCACCGTCGCTAGGGACCAACGGTAGGCGTGAAATTGCTTCGCCATTATGCGAATGACTGATATCTCAATACGAGATGAAATGGTGGCAGAGTTGTTTAGTCGCAGGATTCATTCTTTGTTTAGCTTTTGCCGGATCAATGCGTGCAGAACAATCTCCAGCGGAACGGATCGCTGAAATTCAAGCTGCTTTGCGCGAGGCGAAACTCGAGGGCTGGCTTTTTTACGATTTCCGGCACAGCGATCCCCTCGCCTATCGGATTTTGAAGCTGGACGAAAAGATGTTCGCGTCACGTCGCTGGTTCTATTACGTCCCGGCCTCGGGTGAGCCCGTAAAAATTGTTCAATCGATCGAGCAATTTAAACTCGACTCACTGCCCGGCAGGAAACTTGTGTTTCGGGGTTGGCAGGAACTAAATGCGCGCGTGCGAGAAGTCCTGGCTCCGGCGGCGAAGGGACCAAAGCGACGCGTTGCGATGCAGTATTCGCCGATGAATGACATTCCCTACATCTCACGCGTGGATGCGGGAACAATCGAGCTCCTACGCTCGTTAGGCATCGAGCCCGTCACGAGTGCGGAACTTGTGCAACGATTCGAAGCGGTGTTTTCGCCGGAGCAGCATCAGATGCATGTCGAAGCCTCAGATAAAATGCATCGTATCATTCAGGAGGCGTTTGCCGAGATTGCGCGCCGGATTCGCGCCGACGAACCAACGACCGAGTGGGACATCGCGGACTTCATGCTGCGTCGCTACAAGGAGGAAGGGATGGAACAGGAGCCGATGATTGTGGCGGTGAACGCGAACGCTGCCAATCCGCACTACATGCCGACGAAGGAAAAGAACTCGCCAATCAAACGCGGCGATTTCGTGTTGA
>DASYSX010000049.1:0-3454 GCA_036002955.1 Candidatus Udaeobacter sp.
TTCGACGCTGCTTCGATATTTCTCAACAACGATGCGACCGTCGTCGACGAAAGCGCGGCCAGGCCGAGGCTCTTGCCGGTAAGAGAAAGAAAATCGCGTCGCGTGCGCACTTGCACCGTTGCTGATTACAGCGGCCGCGCGGATCCGTTGCAATCATTGTCTTCGGATGAGCCGCGGAGTGCCGTGGCGAATCGCCGCGGCTTCCTTTGCGGCTTGACCATTCAGCTATAGAACACGATCGCAGCGAACTGCGTGATAGCCGAAGTAGGACGCGCTATTTCGCCGCGTGTTTTTCGCCCTGGCGAGCCGGCGTCTCAGGCGAAGGCTGCTTGGCGAGCGCCAAGCGATCAGTCTTTTTCCGGCGTCTTGCGCGTTTCTTAACATTGTCTCTGCCTTTGCTGTGTCCCATAAAGTTCAACCTTCGTTCGCTTGCCGTGCCGTAGCAATGGGGCGAAAGCGAGGCCCGCGCCCTCCCGGTTGCTGCGGGCGTGGCGTTCGATTCGGTACTTGCGGTGCTGCATCCGGAACGGCCTTGATCTCGAAGCTTCGGAAGAGCGGCGCCAAATCAATCACCTCGTTCGCGGCTGATCTCAATGTGTTGCCGAGATTGGCGGAAACTGACGCGACTTCCACGCGAATGCCGTGCCGGCGAAGCTTGGTAGCAAGATAAGCGAAATCGGCGTCGCCAGTGACGAGAATCACAACATCGGGCCGCATTTCGATGGAGAGCTCCAGCGCATCAATCGCCATCATCACGTCCACATTCGCTTTGTAATGACCTTCTTCGGCGGGCGCACCGTCTTTGGTGACGACCATGAATCCATTCGAGTGCAGCCAATGGACAAACTTATTTTTCCTGTCTCGCTCGTCCTGCCAGATTGGAATCGCGGGCGGCAATCCGGCATAGACAACCATCTCGATCAAATCGCGTCCGGTGTTCGGGCCGGCCAGAAAATCGCGGAGCTTTAACCAATCGAGCCCGCGTCCCGCGCTTCGCACTGAACTCCCGACGTTCGATTCGTCCACCAACACCAACACTCTGGGACGAGCACCGCCTTCTTGACTTCTCTTTCGCATTTCTCCGGCCGCGCGAAGCAGATCGCCGATCACCTCGGCAGCGCAAATCAGGACTTGTTAGGCCGCTTTTCTCTTCGCCTTCGCCGTATGGATAACGGGAAACTCAACCACCTGCGTCGCTGTATCGGCGGCAGTCTGATTTAGCGTCAATTCAAAGCTCAACTTGCCGGCGGCGATCTCTGATAAAGCAATATCAGCGTGACCGAGTCCAGGAACGAATTCGATCATCGGTCGATGACCGAGACAGAGTTGTCGAACGCGTTGGGAGACCATGTTCACCAGGATTTTCGGATTGGGAATAACTTCGGCGGCGGCTTTGACTAGATGTGATTTCATAATTTAGCTGACAGTGACGTGCAGGCTGACGGAGTTAAATTCCGAAACGGAGTGGGACCTGATGCGCTTCGGGAAATCGCAGCCGAGGCACCAACTATCGTCCGTTATCGCCGGAATACAAATTGGCTATTCTTGCAATGCCTCATCTCTCGCTACCGTTCTTCGCTGCTCACCGCCACGCCGGTCTCGCAGCTTTCTTTTACGTCTTGGGGAACTTCTCCGCTGCGGCTGTGATTCCACTGTGGGCAGGCCTAAATTCTCAACGCTCACCGCAGCCATAAATGATCAGTAGGTTGGGATGTCGCTCTTAGTAATGAACGGCACGAACCGTTTTGTGCCTCGCATGTGACCAAATCAGCCAGAGCACATAATTTGAAATTAGCGCGCTGCTTCTGATCTGGCGGCTGGATCTTTGGCCTTTGACGTCGCGTCTGGTGTGTTCGACTCTCACCACTCTGCAACGGAAGCGCTATCTCTTTGTCTGCATCAATCGTCGGAGCGAGGATAACCCGAAAGGATGCTGCGCGGCCAAGGACTCGGAACAAGTGTTCAAAGCGTTGAAAGAGGAGATTGCGGCGCGCGGACTGGCAAAGCTCGAGGCGCGCGTGTGCACATCGAGCTGTCTTGATCAATGCGACACCGGCGCGACGGTTTTAGTAGAACCCGATCATTTTTTCTATGGACGCGTCACGGTCGCGGACGTGTCGGAGATTGTGGATGGTCTTGTGAGCGGTCAACCGGTTAAACGTCTCATGATCGCTGCCGATCGATATGAGACGTAGGTAGATCGTTCATCACACGCTTTAGTAACCGGCGTCTTGCCCGCGATGCTCTAGCCAGCGCTTTATGGATGCTGACAGCATTCGCAGTTTGCCTGAGGCACAATGCTAATCACAACGTGCGCGGTGGCGCCACTCTGCTAGCGTCCACCAATATGCGACAACTGGTTTTTGCGTTGGTTCTTGGATTGGCGTGCTCTGCTTTTGGGCAAAAGGTAGCGGATGCGGTAGCAAAGCAGAACGCGCTTTTTGAGGAGTATTACCAAACCGGGCTCAAAAATTTTCCGGAGCGAGCCACATCGTACGGCGATTACCGTTACAACTCACAGCTTGGACAGGTTTCTCTCGCGGACATTGCCCGCCAACACGCGGAAGCCGATGGCTTCCTTGCTCGATTAAAGGCAATCCCGACCGATGGCATGGGCGACAACGACTTGCTAAGTCATCGCATCCTTGAAAAGCAACTCGAACGCGAAGATGTGAACTACGCGCTGAAGAATTACGAGATGCCGGTGCACCAGCAAAACGGTATACACACTCGGCTGGCCGATTTGCCGAACGCGGTCCCATTTGATTCCGTCCCGCATTACCAGGATTACATCTCCCGGTTACACCAGATCCCGCGGGTGCTGGAACAAACAGCCGAAGTGATGCGGCAGGGCGAGAAGGATCACCTGATGCCGCCCAAGATTGTTGTCGAAAAGCTGCCCGGCCAATGCGACGGCATCATCGCGGCGAACCCGTTCCTGTTACCGACCAAAAAATTTCCGGCGGAATTTTCCGAGCAGGACAAGAAACGCCTGACTGACGACATCACAAAAGCGATTAACGACGACGTTTTACCGGCGTATAAAAAATTCGCTGAATTCTTGCGGGCCGAATACGCGCCGAAAGGACGAACCCAGCTTTCGATCGAAAGCCTCGCTGACGGGAAACGGCGTTATGCCGAAGCGGTGAAAACGATGACCACCGTCAATGTCCCGCCCACAGACGTGCATGAGATCGGGCTTAAGGAAGTGGCGCGTATCACGGCCGAGATGACGAAGTTGGCACAAAGCCAGGGATACAAAGATCTCGCGAGTTTCCGCGAGGCGATGAACAACGATCCCAAGTGGAAGCCGACCAGCGAGCAACAGATTCTGGATGACTACAAAAAATACATCCACCAGATGGAGCCGAAGCTGCCGGAACTATTTGGATTGCTGCCAAAGTCGCCAGTCACGGTGGAACCAATCCCTGAATTCGCCAAAGCCGCCGCGACC
>DASYSX010000050.1:0-14359 GCA_036002955.1 Candidatus Udaeobacter sp.
TCGCGCAGACGCGGAACATGGTACGAAGGCGGTTGGGGAAATCCGCGTTGCACCACCATGCCGGAGCCGCTTCCGGTGCGGTCGTGGCATTCGGCACACATGGCATCGAAGCGTTCGCGACCCCGGGCCAGCAGCTCCGGTGTCAGCTTTACCGGAAGCTGCGTAATATAAGTTCCATTCGTTAGGCCTGTGTAAAACGCAGTGTTCTCACGGGCGCCCCCCCGCTCCACTGTGTGCGGCGGAATCCGCCGCGCATTCGCTTGATTGGAGAAAAAATCGCTCTCGGAAAGCGGCTTCGCTTTGGGCTGGTTGGCCATGTCAGGTCGGCAGGCGGCGAACGCGAGGGCGCAAAGTGCTACGAGCACTGGTAGGGCGCGACCGCCGGGCGCGCCGTCACGCAGCGCTCGACCTTTACCAATCGCGGTATGTTCTTGCGGATCTGCTTGCCAAAAATAGGGCCAATCTTCTGACGCTGCGATTAGCCTAGCGCGTACCGGGTTGGCGCGAATGTAATCCGCCTTTTCGCTGTAGCTTTCGTCCTTCCGCAAACGGTGATCGAAGAAATCGCGTTGCCATTCGATCTTGAGCTTCGTCGCGAGGAATCGTTTCCAATCAGACACGATTTCCTTCATCGGACGCGCGTACGGAAACGAGATGAGTGCGTGTAAATGATCTGGCATTAGGCAGACGAAATACGCGTACCAAATGGCGTTTTGATTTCGGAATTCGACCGAATCGTAAATGCCGCGAGCAATTCTCGGATTGCAAAGCTGGTTCTTGCCGCGCGGCGTGCAACACACCGTAACGAAGAAAATGTCATCTTCGGGCGTAGCCAACGCGGTCGGTCATGCGGTAGCTTTTTGCGCTGCGGGCCTTGCGGCGCGCCCGGCGGTCGCGCCCTACCAGCTTCGTCTCTAGTCATTCGGGCACCTCCTTGATCGAAAGGGGCTCGAGGCGCTCCAAAAAAGCTCGCGTCTCTTTGGCGTGAAATTGCCGGTCACTGGCTTCGATGCATAAAAAGAAACGGTCCTGAGACGCGCGATCGAATTCGGGAATGTGAAAGAGCGGATGGTAGGGACGCGGCAGACCGTTCAGCGCCAGCGACCCAAAGAAAGCAGTCAGTCCCGCGCAGAGCACGGCTAATTCAAATGTAATTGGAATGAACGCGGGCCAGCTGTGAATCGGGCGACCGCCGATGTTGATCGGATAACTGATCGCGTTTGCGTACCACTCCATGAAATACCCGCCGGCGCCGCCGATAATTCCGCCTATCAAGACCAGCAGTGGAATCCGGTTTTTTTTCCCGAGCGCGTCAGCCAATCCTTCGACAGCGAAAGGCGCGTAGCCATCCATTTTCCGAAATCCAGCTGCGTGAGCTTCCTCCGCAGCGTGGATCAGTTCTTCGTGCGTAGAGAATTCCGCCAGCAATCCGTAAATCTGATTCATGAGATTGTGGCTTTCTCCGGTTCGGCCACTAACTCGCGCGTTTCCGAAATCGAGATCATCGGCAGGAACCTGATGAAGAGGAATAGCAGCGTGAGGAACAGGCCGACACTGCCGAAAAGCGTCATCCAATCCCATTTGGTGGGATGAAACATTGCCCACATGGACGGCGAATAATCGCGATTTAAACTGGTGATCACGATCACGAAGCGTTCGATCCACATGCCGACGTTGATGAAAAGCGCGACGACAAATAGCAGCAGAGCATTACGACGGATGCGCGCCGACCAGAGGGCCTGCGGCACGAGCACGTTGCATAGCATCAGCAGCCAGAACACCCAGCCGTAAGGACCGAACGCGCGGTTGATCATCATGTAGATCTCAAAAATGTCGCCGCTATACCACGCCATGAATGCTTCGATGAAATAGCCGTAGGCAACGATCATTCCCGTAGCCAACATGATGTTGGCCATGTTGTTCAGGTATCGCTCGGTGATCAGATGCTCCAGGTGATAGATTTTGCGAACCGGAATAATGATATTCAGCGCCATCGCGAACCCGGAATAGATCGCCCCCGCTACGAAGTACGGCGGGAAGATTGTGGAATGCCATCCGGGAACGATGGCGACAGCAAAATCGAAACTGACGACGCTGTGCACAGATAGCACGAGCGGGGTCGCCAATCCTGCCAAAAGCAAATACGCAATCTGATGACGTTGCCAGTGCGCAGCCGAATTGCGCCAGCCTAACGCGAAGAAGGCATAAACCTTTTTTTGCCAGAGCTTTTTTGCGCGATCGCGGACCGTGGCCAGATCAGGGATCAGGCCGAGATACCAAAATAACAACGAGATCGTGAAATAAGTGCCGACTGCAAAAACGTCCCATACCAGTGGACTCCGGAATTGCGGCCAGAGTCGCATCGTGTCCGGATATGGTACGAGCCAATAGAAAACCCATGGCCGCCCCAGATGCAGCAATGGCATCAGACCCGCACAACAAACGGCGAATAGCGTCATCGCTTCCGTGAAGCGATTAATCGCTGTGCGCCATGGTTGGAAAAGCAAGAGCAGGATCGCCGAGATAAATGTTCCCGCGTGAGCGATACCGACCCACCAGACGAAATTCACTATGGCGAATCCCCACGCCACCGGAATATTGACGCCCCAAATTCCGACGCCTTTGATGAACAGCCATGTGACGGCGACCAAAAACATCAGCAGCAACAAAGAGGCTATGATGAAACCCACCCACCAAAGTCCCGGCGCACGCTTCAGTGGAATGTCGGCAATTGTTGCGTTGACCGTTTCGTACGTCTGGCCAGGCGCGAGCAGATTTGTTGGATAGCCAAGCGGCGACACCGGCGGAATCAGAGTGGTCGATTCAACTTCCGGGTCACTCATCACGCTTGCCATGGTAGGGCGCGACCGCCGGCCGCGCCGGACGCAATAAACAAAAACGGACGGCTCTGCGATCCGTCCCTACCGGTTTGATTCCAATTCATGATTTCATATTGCGCAGCTTTGCGAGATAGCTCGTGCGCGGCTGCGTGTTGAGTTCGCCCAGCATCCAGTAATTCAACGGCGAGCGTTTCAATCGCATCAGCCGGCTGCGCGAATCGTTCATATCCCCAAAAGTAATCGCCTCCACTGGGCAAACCTGCGCGCATGCAGGCACGATCTCGCCGTCGCGGATTTTGCGGTGCTCTAGCTCGGCGGTGATGCGAGCCGCGTTAATGCGCTGGATGCAATACGTGCATTTCTCCATCACTCCGCGCGAGCGCACCGTCACATCCGGGTTCTTTAGAAGTTTTTCGCTCGGGCTGAGTTGGCCGTTGTATTCAAGAAAATTGAAGCGCCGTACTTTGTACGGGCAGTTGTTCGAGCAATAACGCGTGCCCACGCAGCGGTTGTAAATCTGCAAATTCAATCCTTCGTCGTCGTGTGCGGTCGCGGCGACCGGGCAGACCAACTCGCACGGCGCATTCTCGCAGTGCATACACGGCACGGGCTGATGCGTGATCCTGGGATTTTCCTCTGTGCCTGAGTAAAACGTGCTAACGCGGATCCAGTGCATCTCGCGGTGAACTCCGACCTGCTGCTTGCCGACTACGGGAATATTATTTTCCGCCTGGCAGGCGATGGTGCACGCATGGCAGCCGATGCAGACGTTCAGATCGACCACCATGCCCCATTTGTATCCTTTATATGGATATTCCGACGGGTCGTACAACGTGTAATCCAAAGGCGGAAGTTCCTCCGGCTTTTGGGCGTAGTGAGGATCGGCGAGAAATTCAGTGAGTATGCCGTCATGCAAAATGCCGCGGCCTGTGACGTCGTGATGGTGCTGGGTGCTGACTAGCCAATGCCGGTCACCGGTTTTCTGAATCGTTAGGCCGTCGGCAAACCACAACGCATCGGAAGTGCGCAACGCATAGGCGTTAAAGCCAACATTGCGTCCTACGCGGCCAACTATTTCGCGGCCATACCCCAGCGGAAGCGTGATCGAGCTTTTCGCCTGACCAGGTTGAATCCACACCGGTGCGCGCAGTTTGCGATCGTGAAATGTTAGCTCAACGATGTCGCCGTTGTTTAAACCCGCGCTTTTTGCCAATTCCGAGCTGATCAGCGCAGCATTGTCCCAGGTCAGCGATGAGAATCGCCGCGGCAGTTCCTGAAGCCACCCATTGTTTGCATAACGACCGTCGCGTACGCTGACATCGGGACGAAAGAGAACCTCCAGTTGGGAACCTCTCACCTCACTCCTGTCCCCTTTTTCAAGAGGAGAGGCGGAAAGAGTTGGCGCGGTGGACTCCCCGCTGGCGGTTAATGACGGGGGCTGCAATTCAGTAACGACGCCATCGCTCAATGCCCGCCGCCATTTTGATTCGAAATCTGACAATAGCTGAGGCCCGCTCCAATGGCTGCGCAAAATTTCGTAGGCGCTGCGCGGCGAGCGACCGGCAATGCTTTCGAGAATCTCGTGTGCGCAAACTCCCACGTACATCGGCTCGATCAGCGGTTGCACGATTGAAATCGAACCGTCGAAAGCGCGTGTATCGCTCCATGATTCCAAGAAATGCGTCGCCGGCACATGCCAATGCGAATGGCGCGAAGTTTCGTTGAAGAAAACGCTGTGGTGTACGCGCAACTTCACTTTGTTGAATGCATCGGCGAAATTGAAGTCCGCTGGCGCGTCATAGAGCGGGTTGCCGCCCAAGACAACGAGCAACTCAACTGCGCCGCGATGCATTTCTTCGACCAGATCGCCGAACGCGATTTGGTTGCCGGGCAACGACAAAGCCGGCGCAGGCGAGACCGTCTGACCTGTATTTCCGAGCATGGCGTTCATTTGCGCCACCAGCGAGTGCAGTTCGGGCGGCTGCGTTTCACCTGCGATTACAACGCTCTCGGCGCGACTGGCATTGAGATCGGGCACGACCGCTGCGATCCAATCTGTATTTTCAACGTTCCGTGAAGCGGCCACACCAATGCCGAGTTTGGCTGCGATTGTTTGCGCTAATGGCAGAACATCGCGGGCGGCCACAGCAATGCGATGATCTGCATTCGATCCCGTGATCGTCGGAGTCGGTTCGGCGGCGTAGAACCGATTCATCCGGGCGCCATCGGCTTCAATCACGCGCCGGCGGTTTGCGAAATCCCGCGCGTAACGGAGCGCGTACGGATGCTGGTAGAGAAAATCAGAATCGAATGCGACGACAACCTTCGCCTTGGAAAAGTCATAGATCACTTCGCCGCTGCTGGTGTTGTCGCGATTGAGCGGATCCCAAATACACCAGCGTGCTGCGGGGAAAGTTTGTAACACGTGATCCAATTGCGCGAGCAACGTGGGTGAGCTGACCGGTTCACTGAGAATACGAAGCGCAGCGCCACCGTTTTGTTTCAACGGTTCGATCGCCAGATTGAGCGCATCCCAAAAATCGCCAACTGTCTTGATCGCGCTACCGGTGGTGACGGTTTGCGCGCGATCCGGATCGTAAAGATCAAGAACATCGGCCTGGGCCCAAACTGTGGTCGCGCCAAGACTGGAAGGATGCGTCGGGTTGCCTTCGATTTTCGTCGGGCGGCCCTCGTAAGCGGTGACAAGCAACCCCTGCCCAAATCCGGCGAATTGCGTTGCCGTCGCAAATCGCAACGGCTTGCCGGGAATTACGATCTCTGGCTGTTTAACGTAGGGAACAATTTCTTCCAGCGGCTGTTTCGTGCAGGAATTGAGTCCTGCAAGCGCCAGACTCGCGCCTGCCAGTCGCAAGAATTCGCGGCGACTCAAGTCATCTGACCATTCGCTGGCGCCAGAGGCGAATTCGTCGGTTTCCCGTGGGTAGGGACGGTTCGCCGAGCCGTCCGGCGCGCCCGGCGGTTGCGTCCTACCATTGCTTGCTGGATAACTCATCGGTGGCACGCGCTGCAATTCGTTAGGCGACCACTGGTGTCGACGTGGTATTGCCGAATCAGTGTTTGTCCTTGCTCCAGCTGGTCCGGTGGCTGTTGCCACGCCGCATCAAAGACTTTATCGCGCGGGCGGATGTACTTTTGTGGCGCCTCATGACAATCCAGGCACCACCTCATGTATAAGGTCTGCGCTTTGCTCGTCAGCGGCATCTGATCGACGCGCCCATGGCATTCCGAGCAGCCGATCCCTTTTGATACGTGAACGCTGTGATTGAAATAGACGTAATCGGGCAAATCATTCACTCGTGTCCATTTCAGAGGTTTCCCAGTAGCGAGGCTGTCCCGAACCGACGCGAGCATTGGCGCATCGGTCCAGATCTGCGAATGGCAGGTCATGCATGTTTCGGTCGATGGAATCCCTGCGAATGACGACTTCTCCACGGAAGTGTGGCAATAACGACAATCAATGCCGTCGTCGGTTACATGATGCTTGTGGCTGAATGGGATCGGCTGTTGCAGCGGGACATCGACCTCCGTCGTGTATGGCGACCAGTAAATGATCGACGCGGCCCAACCGGCTCCGCATGCCAGCACCAAAATGCCGGCAATGAGAACCCGAGCATGGACGTTCGCGCTTTTCGGAAAAAGCTGGGCCATAGCAACCTACGTTTCCTTCTTCGCAAAAGAGAATCGCGCATGCAGGCAGACCGGGACGCCTGCAATACTGATGAGCGCGCCGCAGTAGCGGTCTGATGCTCAACTGAATTCGTGAGGCTTAGCGAAGAGGAGATTCGGACCCGAATTTAAAACCAGCCAGCGGATCCGTTTCGCTGAAAACATTTTTCGCAAGTGCGAGCACCTGAAAAGCGCGACCCAGTATTTCCGGATGAAGCAGCGTTTGCAATTCGCGCTTGGCTTTCCGCGAATCAGGTAGGGGCGATTGACCCCAATCGCCCGCGGGCGATTCAGGTGAACCGCCCCTACCAAATTGGGAGATGATTCCCGTTAGAAAATGATGTTGGTCGGTAAATCCAACGATGCCCAACCCGTTTGCCTGCGCCCGTTCAACAATGCTTCTCCAATCTACCGACATCGTAATGTCCGCTTCTCCGATTGATTCGAACGGCGAATGCAGATTTCGATGTTGAGCGCGGACTTGAACGCTTCTCCGGAAATCCTCGTCCGTGCAGCCGTAATCGATCGCAATCACGTAGCCACGCTGTAGATTCGCAGCGATCTCGTCCATCCAATCGAGCGCGGATTGATTAAAAATCGCCTTATTAACCGGCCGCTCGACGAATACAAACTTGTCGCCATCGAGACCTATCAATTTTTCGGTTCCATCAGTGATTAAGCGCACCGGCATAGCGTCCAACAATTCGTTAGAAAAATGGATGCCCGTGAATGGCTCCGGCGAGTCTGACCACTTAACCTTATCGCCAAACGCTTCAAGGCTCCGGCGTTGTCGCTGTTCCAAAGTTGGAAATGGCTCGATTATCCGGTAGGCCAACGCGTCGAAGAATTCCGGCAGCTCGTTTTGCACAAACTCGAGAACATCCAGTGCGAATTGCCCGTCGTGCCCACCCTGCTCGGCAATAACGAAATCGTCCATCTTGCCGAGACGCTCCCAAATTTCGAAAAACTGCAAGGCCAACAATTGGCCAAAGAGCGCCCCCACGCTCACGTTCGTGAAATAGTCTCCTTTGCGCCCTATGGCGCAGCGGCCAGACGCATAGTAGCCGTGATCCGGATGGTAGAGGGTCTGCTGCATGAACCAGGCGAACGATTGCGGCCCTTCTGCGCGGATCGTTTCACGGATCGATTCAACGAGCGGCGTGTTCAATTGGAGAACGTCGAACGCGCAGCGATGAACGTCCAATTTGCTCAATTTGCAATATTCAACTTGCGCTGCCGCTTGGAAACTCAACGTTGAGCGTTGGGCGTTTGGCGCCTACCTTCGCTACCGAGTCGTTTGCCGGCGTGAAACCGACCAAAACATACCTCAAACCGCCGCCGGGTTATCGCTTTCGCCGCCCGTGGTATCTCAGGCCATGGTTTTATATTCCAGTGGCGATCCTGGCGGTGATGGCGCTGTTTATGACGGTTTTCTTTTCCAGCGTCGTCGTCGATCTCCAAGCGCAGGCGAAATCTTTTGACCTGACCAAGCTTGATCAAATGGAATCGGCCAGTGTGATTCTCGATCGTAACGGGAAGATCTTTGGGCAAATCTACGTCGAGAACCGTGAGACAGTGCCTTACGAGAAGTTGGCTCCGGATCTGATCAACGCCGTGATCGCAGTCGAGGACGCAAAGTTTTACGAGCATCACGGCTACGATTTGTTCGGCATTATACGTGCGGCACTCAAAAATCTGATGGCCGGGCATGTCCGCCAGGGCGCCAGCACCATCACACAACAGCTGGCGCGCAATAGTTTTTCGCTCAAGGAAAGGACATATCGCCGGAAGCTTTTGGAGATTTTTCTCGCCAAACGCATCGAAGAAAATTTCAGCAAACAGAAAATTCTCGAGCTGTACCTGAACCGGATTTATTTCGGCGGTGGCATGTACGGCGCTGAAGCGGCCGCGCGCGGGTACTTTGGAAAATCTGCGCGCGATATGACGCTGGCAGAGTGCGCCACACTCGCAGGCCTGATCAAAAGTCCAAACCGATTATCTCCATGGTCGGACCGCACTAGTTCGCGCGAGACACGCGACTTCGCACTTGATCGAATGCGCGACAATGGATTCATCACCCATGAACAATGCGTTGCGGCGCGCGCCGAAAAGATCGCGGTCGGCAGTCGGCAAAACGCTCAGGGCCAGACTTACGCGGTTGATTATATTCGCCAGCAAGTGATTGCAGCCGTGGGTTGGGATCGCGCAATCAACGAAGGCTATCGCATTCACACCACGATCGACGTCGACCTTCAGCGCGTGGCTGAGGATTCTTTGAAGGCACACTTGGAGCAAGTGGAGAAACATCCCGATTACAATCATCAGACCTACGCCGATTACGCAGCGTCATTTCGTAAGGCCAAATCAAGCGGTAAAATGGCTGAGCAACCAGCGCCCGAATACTTGCAAGGCGCGGTCATCGGCTTGGATAATGCGAGCGGCGACATTCTTGTGCTGGTGGGCGGGCGCGATTTCGAGCACAACCAGTTTAATCGTGCGTTGCAGGCCCGGCGGCCTGCGGGCACGGCAATGTTACCGTTTGTTTACGCGTCCGCGTTCGAACGAGGAATGTATCCAGGTTCGGTAGTTGAAGATTCGCCACTGGACAATCGCGCAGTGATGATCGGGGGCACAACGGGAATTTTGGGAGAATGGGGACCCGAAAATGCCGACAATCACTACGAAGGCCGAATGACGGCCAGGCAGGCTTTGGTGAAATCGAAGAACGGCGCAACCGTCCGCATCGGGATGGACGCGGGAATCGATGCGGTGTTGCAGCTTTGTTCCTCGGCCGGTATTCGTTCTCAGCTCCGCCCTTATCCGGCAACATTCCTCGGCAGCAGCGAAGTTACGCTGGCTGAGCTGGCGATGGGATACACAATTTTTCCAAATGGCGGATGGAGACCCAGCACGCCCCATATTCTGGAGCGGATCGAGGAAAAAGACGGAACAGTGGTGTGGAATGGAAAGCAGCAAAGCATCCGCAAAATCGTGACCAAGCCTGAGACCGCGTACGAAGTGCATTCGTGCCTCGCAGATGCGCTTCAATCGGGAACAGGAAAAGCCGCTTACACGCAGTTTGGACTAAAGAAATTCCCGGCAGCCGGAAAAACCGGCACAGCCTATGACTTCACGGATGCGCTCTTTGCCGGATACGATTCCAGTTTCACCTGCGCCGTGTGGGCTGGGTTCGATAAGCCGCAGAAAATTTATCGTGGCGCTTTCGGGCGTGAACTGGCGCTACCGATCTGGGTGGACATTATGAATGCGGCTGCCCAGAGTTATCCGCCACGAGAGATTAAACAACCCTCCAGTCTCAAGCAGATTGAGATTTGTTCGCGGTCCGGGCTACTGGCTACGGACAAATGTTATGACGCAGTGAAATCCGACACCGGCGATACAGTTCAACGTCGTAGCACTTACATGGAGATTGCGACCCAGGCGCAAGCGCCCACAGAGGTTTGTAACATTCACGGTGAACCTCGGGCACGGCTTGCACGCGAATTTGGTTCAAGCGATTTGCCGCGAGCTGAGTTGGCTGTGAACGTGCGTGAAGTCATGCCGGTCGCTATAAAAAGTCCCACGCTCATAGCTGACCACGACCCGTATGATTCACTTAAAGCAACGGCTATACCCGACGCACCGCCGCAACCGGCTGTGGAAACCGCTGAAGCTCAGAAGACTGACACCGCAAACGGCACGAATGAGATGAAGGCGGCCAGTAACAACGCGAGCCTAACGACACAATCCGCTCCGGAGATTCGAAAGGCAGTGCCAGTCCAAACGATTCCGAAAGCGATCCCCGTCCAACCGCAGGAACGGCAACCATCAGAGATTCGGCGTGCAATACCTGTGAAACCGCTCGATCAGGAAGACACGCAACGCACGCTATTGCGATCTGCAGTGCAGCCGCCGGGCGATCTCCACGAATAACCGACATTGTTACCGGGCTGTCATGTCGAGCGAAGTGGAGACATCCCGCGAGGACACCTGAACGTTATGTCACGGGATTCCTCGACTGCGCTCGGAATGACAGTATGGGACGCCTGGTAATTCGCTAATTGATGACCCCTCAACACACACGGAACTTTCGGCTAACTGTTCTCAATCCCGGAGGACGCGATGTCGAACAACAATTTCCCAGTTTGCCTGCACCTAACGAAGGTGCGCATCCATCGATCAATTTTCACGCTTTCGCCGCGTGTACACTTGGCGCCTTCCATCGTGATACACGCCGCGCCGCGGCCGAAAAGACACCTGTGCTTCTGCTTTTGCGCAGCGATTTTCGCGCGTCAGAGCGCGCATTAACTGATTTACAAAAGGAAGGCCGCACCGTCGCAGTCTCTCTGAAAGAAACCGGAGTTCATCAGATCGCGGACCAATTGGCCGATCCACGGAAATTAGGGCGCTTCATCAACATTGTGACGCTAGTTGATGCTTGCATCGCCACGACGCCCGAAGCCGCGGAGATCTATCAGCGCATTCGCTCCAAACACGATCCTACGACAGTGGCGTTTATCCCGACCCCTTATCCGGTAGAGGATCAACGATGGGATTTTTCCATGCCAGGTAACGAGCAGTCTGGCATTTTCATTGGCACACGCGAATGGGACGTGCCATCGCGCAATCATTTCGCCGCTCTCTTAGTCGCACGGCAGTTGTGCGAAGCGACAGGCGAACCAATCACAGTCGTTAATCTCGCAGGCTCCAAGGGGCGGCGGTTGTTAGGCGAACTCAATTTTCCCGAGAGAAAACTCCGGCTAATCGAAAAATGGAAGACTTACCCGGATTATCTCCGCGATGTGGCGCGGCATAAGATCGTGTTGCAACTCGATCGGAGCCATGTGCCGGGGCAGGTTGCAGGGGACGCTCTGCTCTGCCGAATCCCGTGCGTCGGAGGCGATGGCGCAATTGAACGAATTGCTTTTTCCAAAACGTGCGGCGAAGGCCGAACGAGTAACGAAGTTGCTTCAATGGCCTTGGATCTATTGAAGAATCGCGAGTTACGCGAAGCAGTTGTCGCCGAATCGCAGGATCGCGCACGAGAATGGCTCTCATTTCAAACGGTCCGATCAAAACTGGCGAATTTTTTTGCGCAGCTCCAAGGAACGACGGCTTCCTAGCCGTCGATGGAAAATGACGGCTGGGAAGCCGTCACTCCTTGTCTGTCGATTCGCAGGCGTGCGTATGCGATTCCCAGTTTTACCTCGACCGTTTCGGCACGACACCAATTCGACTTGGCTCAGTGCAGCCTCCACCAGCACGCGCGGCGCGCGTGCTTTCCCGCGATCCAAAAACTAAAAAACAATTTCGAAGAGCTTAATGCCTTTCCATTTTCCAGGATAATTGGGATCGAACGATGTGTTCTGCACCCAAACGCCGTAGCGAGCCGGCGCCCACGGATTGAGCATTTGAAGCGGGTTGCGACCCCGGCCAAAGGCTTTAGGAAGTGCTCCCTCAACTCTGGGTCGTTCGGAAACCGGCGGCGGCGTCTCCATCGCGCGCACTGGTTTTTGCGGACCGAGCGGTGCTCTGAATTCTTGTGCCGAAACTGTCGTAACCAGCGCGGCCACGATTGCGATCATCAATGTCTTCATGTTTCCCTTTCGTTCGATGCATGCGAGATGTTGCCCATAACCACGCCTGCACACAATATATCTTTCGATGGATTCTCTTGAAAAGGCCGCACGCGTCCTGGATTTAGAGATTTTTGAGCTCCAGCGGCTGCGGAAGCGCCTGGATGAAAATTTCTCGCGCGCGGTTGAGGTGATCAAGGAAACAGTCGATTCGCGAGGGAAAGTCGTGGTCGTGGGCGTGGGCAAATCCGGGCACATAGGCGCGAAGATTGCCTCTACTCTCACCAGCACCGGCTCGCCCGCGGTCGTTCTGGATTCGTCGAACGCACTCCACGGCGATCTGGGCATGATTGCCGACGGCGACGTGGTTCTTGCACTTAGCGCGAGTGGTGAGACGGAAGAAATGCTTCGGATTTTGCCGGCAATCACACGATTCCAAGTCAGGATCATCGCCATTTGTGGCGACCCAAAATCAACGTTGGCCCGAAACGCGCATGTCTGTCTCGATGTAAATGTCGAACAGGAAGCTTGCCCGCTGAACCTGGCACCAACGTCGAGCACGACAGTGATGCTCGCCTTGGGCGATGCGCTGGCGATGGTGCTCCTGGAGACGCGGGGGTTTAAGAAGGAGGATTTCGCTAAATTTCACCCCGGCGGCATGATCGGCCGCAGCATGTTGATGCGCGTTCACCAAGTCATGCGACCGCGTGATGCGATGGCGATTGTGGCGATCGACACACCGATACGCGACGTGCTCAGGGCGATGACCAGCGTGCGCGCTGGCGCTGCCGTCGTCACGGGCGAGGAAAACCAACTGCTTGGCATATTCACGCACGGAGATTTTGTGCGGCATTTTCAGTCTGATTCCCGCATCGGCGAAAGATTGGTGGCAGACTTGATGACGCTGAATCCAGTCACAGTGCACAAAGAAAAACTGGCGGTGGAAGTTCTGAACTTGCTGGAGCGCCATCGCATTGACGATTTGGTCGTGATTGATGACGACAATGTACCTGTCGGTATTGTGGATTCGCAGGATTTGACGCGGTTAAAATTGCTGTAAACCGCTCTGTCATTCCGAGCGAAGTCGAGGAATCCCGTTGCATTAACTTCAAGGTCTCGCCGCGGGATCCTTCGACCCCGAAAGCTTTCGGGGCTCAGGATGACGGAGTTGCGCTTGCGCCAAGCGTATGTAAACTCCGCGCTCTCGTCGCTGGAGCGCGTAACGCTTCAACGTTGTAACCATGTAACTGTTGTAACTGATCACGTCTCAGTCATGCCTGCCGCCAACGATTTACGCAAAGGAATGGCCATCAAATACAATGGCAATCCCGCCATTGTGCTTGAAGTCCATCATCGCACGCCGGGGAATTTGCGCGCATTCGTGCAGGCCATCATCCGCTACATCAACACCGGCAAAAGCGCCGACGTCCGCTTTGGTTCCACGGACAAGGTTGAACTGGTCGATATCGAGCGAAAACAGCTCGAATTTTCTTACAAGGATCGCAACGGCTACCATTTCATGGATCCTGAGACTTACGACACGATCACGCTGACGGAAAATTTTATCGGACAGGCCAGTGATTACCTCGTCGAGAACCTTTCCGTGCAGGTACTTTATGCAGAAGGCAAGGCCGTCGAGGTGGAACTGCCTGCTTCTGTAAGTCTGAAGGTGGTTGAATCAGCGGAAGGTCTGCGCGGCGACACTGCCAGTAACGTCACCAAGCCAGCAAAACTCGAAACCGGCAAGACTATTAACGTGCCGCTTTTCATCAAGGAAGGCGAGGCGATTAAAATCGATACCCGCACAGGCGCCTACATGGGACGGGCGTAACGCTGCATTTCTGTTCATTGTAGGGCAACCGCTCCGGTTGCCGTGCCCGACAGGCGAAGCGCCTGCCCTACAAATCTCTGCGATGTTTTGCGCAATCCGCGGTTCAGTCTTGCATCGGTTCGTATAAATCTGCGTAATCTGCGGACGATTTGGCGACAAAGCGCACATCAAAAAAAAATAATCGCGGCGCACGCAATTCCAAGCGCGGCGGAAAAGTCATTCGCAGCGTTGCGCGCATAACGCCGAGAAGGTTTGTTGCCGAATCCGAGCCGCTCACTGTTCCCACAAAGTGGGTGAAATTTATCTTTGCGATTTTTCTGCTGCCGATGTGCAGCGTTCTGACGCAGACCTTTTTCACTGTGTTCGCGCGCGCAACTGTGACGCAACGGTTGTGGACGGGCGAAGAATTCTGGTTCTTTTCGTTA
>DASYSX010000051.1:0-15169 GCA_036002955.1 Candidatus Udaeobacter sp.
ACAAGCCGCCGCTGTGTCGGCGCTGTTCATCTGGGTGAACTCCATCGCCGGGTTGGTTGGCTACTTCACAAAAGTCCGCACCATCCCTTCGCTGGGATTCGTCCTCGCAACGGCAGCAATTATCGGCGGAATCATCGGCTCGCAACTGGGGAGCAGGCGCTTTGCTGTCCGCGCAATTTCAATTTGTCTCGCGACAGTCCTACTCATTGCGGGAATCAAACTGATCTTCACGAGGTAGACCCAAGGAGTGACGGCTTCCCAGCCGGCACATATCGACGGTCGCCCAGACCGTCGGTCCTTGTTTTTGATCGCGAAGGCTAGGGTGATGCAGATGGCAAAACGCCGGCCCACGAGCGCTGAAATCGCGATTTATCTCATGCGAATTGAATCATATTAACACCTGGCTTCAGCCAGGTGGCCGCAATGGGATATTCGTGCAGCAGCCGTTTCAACGGCTTTCATCCGCTTACATCATCTCTTGAATGAAGCCGTTAAAACGGCTGGGACATTTGCGACGTTGAGGCACCGGTCTGAAGACCGGTGTTAATGAGAAGTTCGGATGCTTCTGCGCTACTCGAATGAGGTAGGGGCGATTGACTCAATCGCCTGGGCGGTTCGGTGAACCGCCCCTACCTTGTCGCAGCTGCAGCTTCGGCGCGGTTTCCGGTGACCAAGGGTTGATTGTATAATCCGACGCGACGATCTCATCGGCGTATCGGCTCAAAAGCTGGCAAAGCGCTGCAACGTCCAGGCCGTGATGCCACGGCGCGAAGCTCGCCAGATTTTTCTCCGCGAGCCGAAACAAACGCACCGCGGGAGGCAAGCGTCTGCCGTGCTTGGCGTGCGACGGATGTTCGAAGTGCTTTCGTAGATGAACGAACGCGCCTGCTGCTTGAATCAATCCTTTGAAAAAATCCGCGTCGGGCGACTTGGTGTTGAGCCAAAGCTGTTCCAGAACATCATGCGCTTCGTAGTACCGCTGTTCGTTCCAGCAACGAAAAAACCCGCGATAATACGGGTGCTTTTCCACCTCTGCCTGTTCCAGCTTCACCTCCTCGCCAGTCGCGTCGGTCACCCACTGTGAAATCCTCTCGCGTTTGTTCATCCGGAGCTTTAACTTGCTTGCGGCTCAGAGGATGAGCAAACCACCAACCACCAACTCTCCGGACGGACCTTGTCCGTCCTTTCCTATTGTTCGCGCCGGAAAGGCCATACAGAGCGCGCGAGATTTGGTGTCGCAAAGATGAGTGGTCTTACTCTCGCCATTGTACTTGGTGCCATCGCCATTTTGATTTTTTGCTCCGCGCTGTTTTCCAGAGTGGAGACAGCGCTCTCCTTGCTGAAGCCGCATCAACTGCGCCGCCTCGAAGCGAATCATTCGGGCCTAACGACTTTCATACAGCTCTTCCGCGAAAATCCGCGCCACGTTTTGAATGTGCTGCTGCTGGGTGACGGATTAGTCAACGTGCTCCTGGTGGTGTTGTGTCTTTTCTTTCTGTGGGAAGGCCCTCTGGCAGGACGCATTCCGCAGTGGCTCGCCGGCATCCTGGTCTTCGCCGTCGTAGTGTTGCTCTGCGATCTGGTGCCGAAACTGGTCGCCCTCGCAGCGCCGTCGAAGCTTTCGGCCGTCGGCGCTTTCACCTTGCAAATCGCGATGCCGTTTCTCGACCGGATCGGCCGCGGATTGGAGAGCATGAGCGATTTTGTAATTGATTGTTTCACGCCAGCGCACGTGCGCAGTCGAACGCATTTAAGCGACGAGGAACTGGGAACACTGCTTCAAATCGGTGAGGAGGAAGGCACGTTGTACCAGGGCGAAGCCGAGATGATCCAGGAAATCATCAAGCTGGGCGATAGGACCGCGAAGGATTCTATGACGCCGCGCGTGGACACTTTCATGCTGCCGGATGATTTGACTAACGAGGAGGCAATCGCGCGTTTAAAAGAGAAACGACATCGGCGCGTCCCCGTTTATGCCGATACGCCCGATCAGATCCTCGGCATCATCGACGTAAAACTTTTCCTGCTCGATTCGTCGGAACATTACACCGAGAAACTGATCGCGCCGTCGTTTATCCCGGAGACGATGCGCGCGCTGGAATTGCTCAAGCTCTTCCTGACCCGTCCCCAGGGCATGGCCATCGTTGTTGATGAATTCGGCGGCATTGAAGGAATCATCACCATCGATGATATCGTCGAGGAAATTCTCAGTGGCACCGTGCCGCGCGAAGGTTCGGAGTTTTACATCGAGCCGCTCGGGAACGGGAAATTTCTCGCGAGTGGCAACGCGCGGCTGGACGATTTAACCGAACATCTCGGCTTTCAAATTGACGCCGACGGGATCGACACCATCGGCGGATTTATATTTACGCATCTCGGTTATGTGCCGTCTTCCGGAACGAAACTCGAGATCCCCCGCATCGCGATCACTGTCCGTCGTGCTGCGCGCAAGAGAATCGAAGAAGTCCTTCTGGAGAAAACGACAAACGCATTCGAAGAGGCTGCATGACGGTCGCGACCATCATTGTTTGCTGCTGGATCGTTTCGTTTTTCTTCAACGGAATCGAAAGCGGCCTGCTGTCTATCGATACAGTGCGATTGCGGCAAAACGTAAAGCGGCGCGTGCCAGCGGCTTTGCAGTTGAATCACCTGCTCAAGCAGCCGGAACGGTTACTGGCGACCGTTCTGCTGGTCACGAATGCAGCAGATATCGTCGCTCTGCTGTTGCTGACAAGCCAACTGGTTCGCTGGTACGGCTATACGGGATTCTTGTTCGCCGTGATCATTGCGCTTCCGGTTTATCTATTCGTGTTATCGGTTCTGCCTAAGTCGCTGTTCCGACGGTTTCCTTTTCGTGCGCTGGCACGTCTGGCCGGCGTGCTCAAATTCGCTTCAATTTTATTTTCGCCGCTCCTCGAATTCGGCGCGCGAATAGGCAAGCTACTCCTGCCAGGTCACGCTGGGAAAAGGGGCCGTCTTTTTGCCGCGCGTGAGGAACTGAAACAGATCACAACGGAAAGCGAGCGTGATGGCGCTCTCACTGCGACCGAGCGCGAGATGATTCACAGCGTGGTTGACTTTCGCGGATCCAAAATTCGCGACGTCATGTTGCCCGCGGCGAAAGTTGCCGCGCTCCAGTCGGGCGCTTCAACACAGGACGCGCTGGCACTTAGCGCCTCTACCGGTCTTGATCGTCTGCCACTCCTTGCGCCCGACGGCCAACCAGCGGGTCTGGTCAATGTCCTGGACATTTTGCTCGAACGAAACGGAAACAAACCACTGAGCGAATATGTGCGGCGCATTGTGACGACTACAGACGATGAATCCACCTATCGAGTTATGCAGCAACTTCGCGGTGCGCGGCTCGGTCTGGCGGCTGTTGTCGATCGAAAAAACAAGTTTCGCGGCATCGTTGCCATCGAGGATCTGGTTCGCCGTCTCGTTTCCACAGGCAACGCTTAGCCACAAGGCTGTAATTTCGCAGTTAGTTTCGTTAGGCGCACAACGCTGTAAGCGCGATTTACCCGCGAGTTATATTGAAGTGATTGAATCGCGCTTCCAGCGCTGTCCGATCCCGAACAATCGAGTTCCTGGGGCGTTGCCCCAGGCTCAAATTGACGTGCACCTTTGGCGCTCATGCTGCGACTTTTCGTAGCCAGGTAGGGGCGGTTCACCCGAACCGCCCGACGCTTGCGTTGTTCAATCCGGGAATAGGCGATTGAGGTCAATCGCCGCTACCTTTGGATCAGCGCGCGTAATCGTGACACAGTTGTCCATCCTTACGCGCAAGAAGCTGCCGAGCTGTCAGAAACCAGTTCGTGCGTCTGAATCAGCTGGAGCCAAACCTGTGTCTTCATCGCCGAGAATTCGAGCGCAGCTCACCAACGCGACGTGCGAGAAAGCCTGCGGAAAATTTCCCAGCTGACGCTTTTCGCGCGGATCGTACTCTTCCGCGAGGAGTCCAAGATCGTTCCGCACATCGAGTAATCGCTCAAACAATTCGCGTGCTTCCTTCTTGCGACCGAGCAGGTGCCAGCAATCCGCCAGCCAAAACGAGCATGGAAGAAATACTCCCTCGTTGCCTGGCAATCCGTCTACGCCGGTTTCCTCTGGCCGATAGCGCAACACGAAACCATCGTGCATTAGTTCGCGTTCAATCGCCTCAATCGTGCCGCGAACACGTTCGTCAGTGATCGGGAGAAAACCACTGAGCGGCACTGTAAGCAGGCTCGCGTCCAACGCGTCAGACCCATAAACCTGCGTGAAAGCTTTCTTCTTCGGGTTATAGCCGCGCTCGCAAACTTCGGCATGAATTTGATCTCGAATTTTTTGCCAGCGATCTAAGTCCTCATAAGCCGCGCAGCCACAGTTCTCGACTAGCTTGATCGCGCGATCGAAGGCCAGCCATGCCATCACTTTTGAGTGGGTAAACTGCTGCCGGCCCCCGCGGACTTCCCAGATTCCTTCGTCCGGGTCCTGCCAGCGCGACTCCAGGAATTCCATTATCGCGACCATGAGCGACCAGTCAGGTTCGGTCATCTTGATTCCGGCCTGATCGCCTTGCCATACTGCGGCTAACACTTCGCCATACACGTCAAGCTGAAACTGGTTCGAAGCCGCATTGCCTACCCGCACCGGCCGCGAATTTTCATATCCTGACAACCAGGGAATCTCGTACTCGATAAGTCGGCGTTCGCCACTCACGCCGTAGATCGTTTGCATTTGCGCAGGGCTGCCGGCGATGGCGCGCAGAAGCCATTCCCGCCACGATTTCGCCTCCTCATGATAGCCTGCGCGCAGTAACACGAGCAAAATCAGCGCCGCATCTCGCAACCAGCAGTAGCGATAATCCCAGTTGCGAACTCCTCCGATTTTCTCTGGCAACGAAGTGGTAAGCGCCGCGACTAACCCGCCAGTAGGCGCATAGGTCAATCCTTTCAAGGTAATCAGTGAGCGCACCACTGCGTCGCGCCATTTTCCGTCGCTTTGAAATTGTTTCGCCCAATCTGCCCAAAATACTTCCGTGTCATGCAATGCATGCTCGGGATGGATCTCTCTCGGCGGATCTTTGTGCGAGGCGAACCATGTAAGTACAAACGGAATCCGATCGCCTTTTGCCACAGTGAATTCCGCTACCGTGGTTAAATCTTTCCCGTGAGTTTCAATCGGCGTTCGTAAGATCAAGGCATCAGGACCGGCGACTGCTTCGATTCCATCGAAACGCTTTCGTCGTCGCACCCACGGCACGATCTGCCCATAATCGAAGCGGATGATCAGTTCCATCTGCATCGAGACTCTTCCGCGGGTGCCTTCGATGATTCGGACGATGTCAGGATCCTTTCCGCGCGGCGGCATGAAATCGATCAGGCGCACCGCGCCATTTTTCGTTTCCAGTTCCGTTTCCAGAATAAGCGTTTCGCCACGGTAACGGCGATGCACCGCTGTTACCTCCTCGTCAGGAAAGAACCGCCAGTGCCCATTTTTCTTCTCTCCTAGCAGCGACGCAAAACATGCTGGCGAATCGAACCTCGGAAAGCAAAGCCAATCAACACAGCCATCGCGACTCACCAGCGCACCCGTCTGCGTGTCACTGAGAAAACCGTAGTCCTCAATTTTTGTATGTTCCTTCGCCACTAGCTTCTTCCTCTTCCTCCTGCTCTTCTTCTAGTCTTGCTCGTTCTGTAGCGTGCGCTGTCTCAGCGCATAACCGTCACCAGGCAGAATCCGCTGAGGACAGCGGACACTACAGCAACACGCTCATTCTTTATCTGAATCTGTAGTGGCAGCCGTCTCGGCTGCATCGGCCAATTTCGCGATCTCATCACGTGTTAATCGAAACACGGTCCACTCATTCATCGGCTTTGCACCAAGTGTCTGATAAAACTTGATCGCCGGCTCATTCCAATTGAGCACCGCCCATTCCATCCGGCCGCACCCGCGATCCCGCGCGACTTTCGCAAGCGCGACAAGCAACGCGCGACCGTAACCTTTCCCGCGCTTCTCCGGCTTAACGAACAAATCTTCGAGATAAAGCCCCGGCCGCCCGAGCCATGTGGAAAAATTGTAAAAGTAAACAGCAAATCCGACCGGTAACTTTCTTTCAAACGCCAACAGCACTTCCGCCGCCGGTCGTTCACCGAACAAGACATCCAGAAGCTGTTCTTCCGTCGCAGTGACCTCGTTCGGCGCGCGCTCGTACGTAGCCAAGTCGCGAATGAGCTCGAGGATGATCGGAACATCCTCCACACCCGCCGGGCGAATTTCAAAATTTTCAGCCGTATTCATTTAATCCTCGTTCTCAATGACACGGCGATGGAGCTGGCGCAAGCGCAGCGCAACATGACGCAGGCCTCTTGCCTGTCTCGCCGATCGGGGATCTTGCCTGGTCGGAGAAAGCGCAAGCTGAGAAGCTCGCGCGACTTTCAGGCTGGAAGCCTAAAATACTCGGATTCGCCGCAAGCGACACAGAAGGTTCTCAAAAGAACGAAAAACTCGACATTATCTGCGCAGCTAGTCACAATCGGGGAGCCGCTAGTAAGTGAGGGTTCTGTGAAAGAACAAATCACTCTAAACATCAAAGCGCAGCTTCTTCGAGGCGCTTTGTACCTGCTCTTACTAGTCACCCTGTGCATGATTCCGTTCGCGCTTGGACAGCGAACCACTGGCGAGCAAAGCACCTCCGCGAACACGAGGCAGCATCCCGCCACTCTTAACGACACCGGCCCTGGCGTTTTGGCAATTCCAAATTTCCCAAATGGCGGAGTGCTTTGGGATCAGTACAACAACCCAGCAACGGAGCAGCCTGTGGCCATCGGCTCGCAAGACTTCGAGTCGGCACTTAAGACACTCGATGATCAGGCTGCTGACGACTTCGTCGTGGCCACTCCACCTCCTGGCATCAACACTTATATCACTGCAGTGCGCGTGATGGGTGAATATTCCCAAGGAGGCGGTCCCGCGTCGTCGTTCAACGTCTACTTTTACAGCAATGGCGCGGGCAATCTGCCCGGCACACTGACTGGTACTTACCTCAATCTGTCTTACACGGGAACTCCCCCTGACTTTACGATCAGTCTGCCCCACCCTGTCCCCTTCGGTCCGGGAACGCATTGGGTCTCGGTGCAAGCCCGGCAAGATTTCAAATCAAACGGTCAATGGTTCTGGCACAACCGGACGGTTCAATCAAACGCGGGCGCTGCCTGGCAGAACCAGGGCGACGGTTATGGAACAGGCTGCATCACTTGGAACCGAAAGAATGCGTGCATGCCGGATCAAGTATGGCCTGACCAGGTTTTCCAAATCGTCGGCTTCCTGGAGGGTAACCCGCCTACAGCTACGCCTACGGCTACACCTACACCCATCGCCTGTTCCTTATTCGAGAACTTCGACAAAGTAACTCCGCCAGTCGTACCTCCCGGCTGGCTAGCAGACAACGTCATCGATCCCGACGGGATATTCTGGCAAACATCTAATTCCGGGTTTCCGATGCCGCCAGCCGACTCGCCTCCAACTGCGGCATGGGTCAATGATCCAGCTATGATCAGCGACAAGCACCTCGATTCGCCGCCTGTTGCGATTGATTCTCTTACAAGTGCCATTCTCACTTTCCGCAACAATTATGCGCTTCAGAACACGTTTGACGGTGGCGTTCTGGAGATCAGCATCGACGGTGGGGCATTCCAAGACATCCTTAGCGCTGGCGGCAGCTTTCTGCAGGGCGGTTACAATGGCACCGTCAACACCTGCTGTGGTAATCCCCTGGCTGGTCGCCAGGCGTGGACAGGCAGTTCTGGTGGCTTCATTACGACGGCAGTGGGCATACCCAGCGGACACACCAGCGTGCTGCGGTGGCGCATGGGCAGCGATAGCAGTACTTCTGATCAAGGCTGGAGGATAGATACTGTCCAGATGATCTGCGAGAGGCCTACACCAACCTCCACTCCGACAGCTAGTCCCACGCCGACTCCAACAGTGACAGCCACTGCTACGCTCACGGCAACGCCGACTGTTACAACAACAGCCACTCCTGTGCTTACCGCCACGCCAACTGTCACCCCGGGAGTTACGCCGACACCATCCGACTTCGGTGGCACACCAACCTCTACTCCAACGGCTACAGTTACGCCTACAAGATTCACTCCGACTCCGCGACCCCGGCCTACCCCACGCTCGCGCCCATAGCTTCTGCCATGAACAAGAAACGCACTGCTCAATTCGGTTACATTGTCTCGACATCTATGAGGCGCTTCGGGTAAAAGGTGTTTACGCACCGAAGCGCAAGCAAGGTGAAAACGCACGTTACCTCAACGATGAAAGCGCATCTTATTCGAGGCGCCGGTTATCCTCTCTTACTACTTGCTGTGTGCGTGACCCCGTTCGCGCTAGGGGAACGAAGCGCTAATAACTCAGACGTTGATATAGCGAAGATGCCAGCGGCCGTGGGGGTCTCGTCGACGAGTGGAGCCCCTCAGACGCGGGGCTCGATTTCGCCACCCCCCGAATCCACGCCGATAACGCTGTGGAACCAGTACAATCACGCTGGAGCAGCTGTGACGCTGTCGGCAACCTTTTTTGACTCTCCCGCCCTTAATTCCGATCTAGCGGACGATTTCACCGTGCCCGCGGGTCAGAGTTGGTGGGTGCGGGGGATCGATGTCGACGGCGCGTACTTCAAGGGATCGGGACCTGCTAACAGTTTCAATGTCTTTTTTTATTATGACAACGGTGGCTTTCCTGGCATGCAAATCTACGGCAGATACAATACCACCCAGTGGACGCAGATCGGCAGCACGTTCACCATACGCATATCCGACGACTGCCCCCCTTGCCAGCCGATCCTATACGCAGGCAGGTATTGGGTTGAGGTCCAGGCCAACATGACAGCCAGCTGTTGCGGCGAGTGGGGTTGGACGAATCGCACCGTCACGGACCTTAACGCTGCTGTCTGGCAGAACCGCAGTGGTTTCTTCGGGGCCTGCCAGAGTTGGAGCCGCAGGGGGGCTACTTGCGGTTTAGATCCTTTAGCGCCGGATCAGGTTTACCGGCTCAACGGGGCTCAAATTTTTGTACCCACGCCTACACCTAAGCCTACGCCAACACCGCGGCCTCGCCCTAGTCCACCACCGCGCCCGTAACTTTCCTCATGATAAGCAACGCACTACTGCACTCGCAAACCCAAGCTTATGAAAAGACAAATTAATCCTAGCATTAAGGCGTATTTTATCCGAGGCGCGTTTTGCCTGCTCTTACTGCTCCCTGTTTGCCTGATCCCGTTCGCGCTTGGACAGCTAGATACCGCTCTTAACAGCACTATGAGCGATAATGGAGTGGAGATTCAGAACAGCAACGGTTCACTCGTGACCATCGGGAATACTATCTTCAAGGTCAGCCCTGGAGGACATAGCATTGTCAACGATTCTGGCACGAGCACGTCGCGCGGCTACAACATTAGCAACGATGATGGCGGCGGTTATTTAAATGGCCCTGGCGATCAGATCAATACCGATTCATTGCTTGGAGCATTGCAGGACAATGGTGGTCCTACATTCACACGCGCCTTGTTACTCGGCAGCCCGGCTATTAATACGGGCGATCCGAAGTTTAATCCGCCACCGTTCTACGACCAGCGCGGTCCAGGCTTTGATCGTGTACGAGGCAGCCGGATCGACGTCGGCGCGTTTGAAGTGCAAAACCCTCCTTCACCGACCCCTACGCTCACACCAACTCCAAGACCTGCACCCGCCCCACGCTCCCGGCCTACCCCAGTGCCGCGCCCATAACTGTTATGAAAACGAACATTAGCCTCCCCATAAGAGCGCATCTCCTTCGAGGCGCGCTTTACCTGCTTTTACTGCTGGCCGTCTCGCTGATCCCATTCGCGCTCGCACAGCGGACCACCCCCAAGGGAAACCGTCCTGCTACCACGATCACGGTCACGAACACAAACGACAGCGGCCCTGGCTCATTGCGTCAGGCGCTGGCCGACGCTGACGACGGCGATACGATCAATTTTGATGTATCGCTCAAAGGGCGGACCATCGCGTTGAGCAGTGGCGAGCTTGTAATTGATAAAAGCATCACAATTACCGGCCCCGGTTCGGATCAACTCGCCGTGGGTGTACAAAACTTCCAATACACCTTCCGAATCTTCCATGTGATGGCAAGTCCCACCGTCACAATTGAGGGACTCACGATTGGGCCAAGCTTATATTTTTACGGCTGTGGAATTCAGAATGACCAGGCGAGCCTAACAATCAACAATTGCGCTGTGACAGGGAATAATGCCTTGACCTCGGGCGCTGGCATTTCCAACGGCGGAACACTGACGATCAATAACAGCAGGATTAGTGGTAATGCGTTGCAGTATCAAGGGACCGGCGCTGGCATTTTAAGTAGCGGGACGTTAATCATCAACAATAGCATCATTCACGACAACTTTTCTGGAAAAGGTCAAACAGACGGCGGTGGCATCTACAGCTCAGGAACGCTAGAGATCACCAACAGCACGATAGACGGCAACTCAGTTGGCGGCCCTGGAGGCGGAATTTTCAATGTAGGAGCTGCGATAATCACCAGCAGCACTATCAGTGGAAACTTTTCCGGCGGCGGTTCCCCGGGCCCTCAATTTGGGCCCGGTTTTGGCGGTGGCATTTCGAACGGCGGAACACTGACGATCAGCAACAGCACTATTAGCGGCAATTCGGCGTTGACTATCAACCAAGCGCCTGGATGTGGAGGTGGGATCGGCAATAGCGGTTCGCTCCACATTGCCAACAGCACAATTAGCGGTAACTCAGCTATTAACGGGGGTGCAATCTGTAACAATGCCGCGCCACTGGAGATGGCAAATAGCATCTTAAACGCCGGCGACGTTGGCCAAAACATCTTCAATGATGGTGGAACAATTACCTCGCTTGGTTACAACCTCAGCAGCGATAATGGCGGTGGTTATTTGAACGGTCCGGGAGACCAAACCAACACGAATCCGATTCTGGGCCCGCTTCAGAACAACGGTGGCCCTACACAAACCCACCGACCGTATCCCCAGAGCCCAGCTATCGACGCGGGTGACCCAAATTTCACGCCACCTCCTTTCTACGATCAACGCGGCCCTGGGTTTGACCGCGTAGTGAACGGTCGAATCGACATCGGTTCGTTTGAGGTGCAAGAGGGCAAACCGCCTCTTCCCACGCCTACGTCTACCGCCTCTCCGACGCTAACACCCCGACCTACCCCTACACCAAGGCCTCGGCTGACTCCGCACCCGCGCCCGTAACTATCCATGAAAAAGAAACACACTGCTCAATTCGGTTAAATTGTCTCGACATCTATGAGGCGCTTCGGGTAAAAGGTGTTTACGCACCGAAGCGCAAGCAAGGTGAAAGCGCACGTTACCTCCACGATGAAAGCGCATCTTTTCCGAGGCGCGTTTTACCTCCTTTTACTGCTGGCCGTCTCCCTGATCCCATTCGCGCTCGCGCAGCGGACCACCGCTAAGGGAAACAGGCCTGCAACCACGATCACGGTCACCAACGGAAACGACAGCGGCCCCGGCTCACTGCGACAGGCGCTCGCTCAGGCGAATGACGGCGATACCATTAACTTCGATCCCTCTGTAGGGGTCGTAACGCTGACCACGGCTGAGCTCACCATCGCGAAGAGCATTACCATCAACGCCTCACCGCAAATGATCACGGTGCAACGGGCTCCACAGGCGCCCGAGTTCCGTATTTTCCATGTGATGCCCGGACATAGCGTGGAAATCGACGGCTTAACCATCTCTGGCGGTCACATAACCGGAGACAACGGTGGTGGTATCCTGAACGACAATTCAACTCTAACGATCATTCATTGCACGGTCAACGGAAACACCATTGTGAGTGCCAGCGCGAACAATAGTGGGGGCGGCATCTATAACAGCGGAACGATGACGCTCAATCAGGTCATCGTTAACAATAACAATGCTGTTTTTGGTGGTGACGGGGGTGTTCCAAGCGGAGGCGGCATCTCCAACACCGGCACCATGACCATTATTGCTGGGATGGTTCAATCGAACCTGGGCTTTTGGTCAGCCGGCGGCATCTACAATACAGGCATGCTGACCATTACCGGCAGCACGATCTTAAACAACCAAACCGGCAACCCTGGTCACTTTGGCGCGTATGGCGGCGGAATTGTCAATGGTGGAACAATGACGATTCAGGACAGCACCATCAGCGGAAACACAGCGCTCGGGGGCGATCTTCAGGGTGGTGAGGGTGGCGGTATCTCCGGTAACAACAATACCATCACCAACAGTACCATCACCGGAAATAGCGCTCTGCACGGGGGCGGACTTGCTGGCGGTGGTAACATCACTCACACCACCTTCAGCACTAACTCGGCTATCCGAGACGGCGGCGCTCTCTACCTAACCAGCCCGCTCGAGCTTGGGAATACGATTCTAAAAGCAGGCGTCTCGGGCGCCAACATCTTTAATAATGGTGGCAGCCTTATCACTCATGGCTACAACGTCTGTAGCGATGATGGCAGCGGTCTTCTGAACGGCTCAGGCGACCAGATCAATACCGACCCGATGTTGGGCCCCTTGCAGAACAATGGTGGACCAACATTGACCCACGCCTTGTTACCGGGCAGCCCGGCCATCGACACAGGCGACCCTGACTTCACCCCGCCACCTTTCTTCGACCAGCGCGGGCCTGGATTTGTTCGCGTATTCAACGGTCGCATCGATGTCGGATCGTTTGAGGTGCAACCAACGCCGACACCAACTGCCACTGCAACGGCGACGCCGACGGCAACCGCGACGCCGACACCCACAGTGACAGCAACAGCAACCGCGACGGCGACTGCAACGGCTACACCTACTTTGACACCTAGACCTTCACCGACGCCGAGACCGGCGCTAACACCCAGGCCGCGTCCTACGCCGCCACCACGTCCATAAACTACCCATGAAAAAGAAACAGACTGCTCAATTCGGATCCCTTAGCCTGCAGCTAGTCCTTTGCTCTGCGGCAGTCTGCTCGATGATCACTGGAACACTGTTAGCTTTCTTTCATCCCGAAGCGCCAGCGAAAGCTTCTCATCCGGCAGGCGCGGGACTGACATTTGCAGAACGCGTAGCTTATCAACGCGCGATTGAGGATGTTTACTGGCGTCACGAGATCTGGCCAAGAGAGCGGCCCGATCCCAAGCCATCGCTCGACACGGTGATGAGCCAAACGCAGTTGGAGAACAAAGTCGAAGACTACCTGCGCAAATCGCGGGTGGTTGAGGATTACTGGCACCGCCCAATTACTGCTAACGAGTTGCAGGCTGAAATGGATCGTATGGCGCAGCACACCAGGCAGCCGGAGGTGTTAGGAGAACTATTCGAAGCGCTCGGGAACGATCCCTTTGTCATCGCAGAATGTCTGGCCAGGCCAACAGTCGCGCAACGTTTGCTCACCGGGCGGGACGCTCGCGACATGATGCTCCAGTTAGAGCAGCGAAGGCCAACTAAAGCGGAGATGAGAAAATTGCCGGCCACCACGCCGGCGGTGACCACCAATTACACCGTTCCTGCTATATCAAGGCCGTCAGCCGGCTGCATTGACGATACGTGGACTCCAACAAGCACCCGCAACGCACCGTCTCAACGAAGCGATCATACCGCCGTTTGGACGGGCACCGAAATGATTGTCTGGGGCGGAACGAACAACGTTTCCGTTTCGAACACCGGCGGGAGATACAATCCTGCAACCGATAGCTGGACGGCCACCAGCACTGCCAGTGCGCCCACAGCTCGCTACGGTCACAAAGCAGTATGGACCGGCAGCGAAATGATTGTCTGGGGTGGATTGTTTTTTGATAACACTGGCACTCACTATCTGGATACCGGCGGAAGATATAATCCCGCGTCGGATAGCTGGACAGCGACCAGCGTGCTCAATGCACCTGAAGGACGCGAATCGTTCACCGCCGTGTGGACTGGCAGCGAAATGATTGTTTGGGGCGGTTACAACGGCAGCAGCGAGGTGAATACTGGTGGGAGCTACAATCCAACCACTGATACCTGGACGGCGACGAACACCGCCAATGCACCCACTAGCCGGGACGACCACACGGCAATCTGGACAGGTAGTGAAATGGTCGTTTGGGGTGGGTTTTTCTTTGATGGAAACTTGCACTATTGGAACACTGGGAGCAGATATACTCCTGGCACCGATAGCTGGGTACCTACCAGCATGACTAATCCGCCTACCGGGCGACACCGCCACAGCGCCATTTGGACCGGCAGTGAGATGGTGATCTGGGGCGGATACGATGGCAACAGCGACGTTAACAGCGGTGGGAGATACGATCCCAGTACCGATACCTGGACGGCTACCAACACAACAAACGCGCCCTCCGGCCGAGACATTCATACTGCAGTCTGGACTGGCGCCGAAATGATCGTGTGGGGCGGATGCGCCTTCTGCAACTCTGAAAATGCCGGGAGATATGCTGAGCCGGATGCGCGTGGAGTAACTCCGACGCCTAGCCAGCCGCCCCCGACCCCTACCGCAACGCCAAGCCCAATACCAATCCCCGGCGGCAGATACGACCCAGTTAGCGACAGTTGGAGAGCCATGAGCATCACCAATGCGCCCGCTGAACGTGACCGTCACACAGCAGTGTGGAGCGGCAGTGAAATGATTGTTTGGGGTGGTTACGCACTCGGCAGGTTTTTAGACACAGGCGGGAGATACTGTGCGGCTGCACCCAATCCGACACCGACGCCAACGGCGACATTCACACCAACTCCCACAGCTACGCTCACACCAACGCCGAGAATTGCTCCAACGCCAAGGCCTCGCCCCACCCCGCCACCACACCCCTAGGTTCTACCATGAAAAAGAAACGCACGGCACAATCCGGCTCGGTTAGGCTGCAGCTGGTCCTTTGCTCAGCGGCAGTCTGCTCGATGATCACAGGAACAATATTGGCTTTCTTCCATCCCGAAGCGCCAATGAGAGCTTCTCAGAGAACGCTGACGTTTCCAGAGCGCGTAGCTTATCAACGAGCGATCGAGCAGGTTTATTGGGACCATCGCATCTGGCCAAGAGAACGTCCTGATCCCAAGCCATCACTCGATGTAGTGATGTCTCACGCGCAGCTGGAAAAGAAAGTCACGGACTATTTGCGC
>DASYSX010000052.1:0-4084 GCA_036002955.1 Candidatus Udaeobacter sp.
CTCAACCACGCATCGGAATGTTTGGTCGGAATACGCAGCGTGCGGTTTGTGAGACTTTGTTCGTTTCCATTTAATTGTTTCAGATCGGCGCCCACGGTCTCAGTCGCAGTCTGAAACAAACGGCGCAGTTCAGGTTCAACATACATCTTCCACTCGGCGCACATTTCCGGCTGTTTACCATTTATCGGAGGGCTAAAGATACGTCGTTCGGCAGCAGGCTCGCCTTCCGGATTGGCGCTGGAGGGAATTTGCCGAAGCAGTTCGGCAAGAAACGGGTCGAGCTCGGAGATTTCGATCTGGTTTTTGCGCCGGCAAATTTCCATGACTAGGTAACCTTCTCAATTGTGGCCAGTAGAAGGTAACCGTGCAGTTGTTGCACATAAAGTTCGGCTCGTTCCCGCATGCCGCTCCATAAAATCGAACGTCCTTTCTGATGCACTTCTAACATGTGTCTCTCCGCTTTGTCGCGCGGATAACCGAAAACGCGCTGAAAAACCATCGTCACGTAGCTCATCAAATTTACCGGATCGTTGTGGACCACCACGTGCCATGGCAGATCGAGCGCCTCTTCCGCACGCGTTTCTTTTTCAATCGTCGGTGCGCCAATAGTGGACGGTCCCGCACTCATAAAACGCACGATTCCGGAAGTTAAAGGGACCGCCACTTCTGCTTCAAGTGGCTTCGCGGTCATAAAAAAATGCTAACATACGCGGCTGTCAGTTCAAACTTGTAGCGGCGGTCGAGCCCTACCGATTTGAAAGCCACGCGATGGGCTTCGGCGTTCACAGAGCGCAACACATCCTAAGAATCTTCTCCTGCGACGCTTTCATTTTGTGCGCCTCGCTTGAAGTCTGATCGTCGAATCCGTGCAGATGTAAAAGCCCATGAATGATGTACAGTTTTAACTCGCGCAGAAGCGAATTTCCAAACGCGCGCGCGTGACGTCGTGCAGTTTCGACGCTGATAAAAATTTCGCCGTGTTGAAAAGTTAGCACGTCAGTCGGGCCCGATTGTCCGAGAAACTTCCGATGTAAAAGCGCCATCCGCCGATCTGAAATCAACCAAATGAAGATTTCGTTCAGCTTGCTTAAGTCAGTAGGCGCTCGCTGGCGCAACCGCAAAGAATGCTGTACGGCGTTGCCCGCGAACTTTTCGAGCTTCAGAACATTAACTGAGATCTTTCGCTGCAAATTGTGCACGACGATTTTCGGAAATGTCATTTTGGAAAGACGCGAAAAATCTCCAATCGTTGCTGCTGCGCGAAGGAAAAAATAATCAGAGATCTTTCGCTTCGCTCAACATGACATTTCTTCACGCTGGCGGCCTTTGTTCCGATTGAAAATTGCGCGTGATCAAACGTGCACCTTTATCGAAGGACAAATACGCCCACGCCCATTGAAGGAGCACGAGCAGCCGATTCCGGAAGCCGACAAGGAAGATGATGTGCACGAATAACCATGTCAGCCACGCGGGAAACCCGCTGAGATGAAAAAACTTTAGGTCCGCAACGGCTTTGTTCCGACCGATTGTAGCCATGCTGCCCTTATCGAAATAGCGGAATGGCTTCGGCTTTTCGCCGCGAATCATTCGCAAAATGTTGCGAGCTGCGTGACGCCCCTGTTGCATCGCCACGGGTGAGACTCCCGGTAAGGGTTCTCCAGTTTGATGCGAAAAATTTGCGAGGTCGCCAATCACCTGCACCTCCGAATGTCCCGGAATAGTGAGGTCGTCGTTCACAATAACCCGGCCCACACGGTCAACCGGCGCAATTAAAGTTTTCCCCACGAATGAAGCATTATTGCCAGCCGCCCAAATTTTCACATGGCATGGGATAAATTCGCCGTTCAATTGCACGCCAGATTCTGTGATGTCCGTTGCTCGTGCGTCCGTGCGAACGTCCACGCCTAACTCGACTAATTGCTTTCGCGCGCTTTCGGACAAATCCGCAGGATATGCGGCGAGCAACCGCGGCGCGCCTTCGATGAGAATCACGCGTGCTTTGGATGGGTCGATATGGCGGAAGTCCTTCGCCAGTGTGTATCGAGAGATTTCAGCGATCGCACCGGCCATTTCAACGCCAGTCGGTCCACCGCCGATAACAACAAATGTCATCGCCGCCTTGCGCGCTGCTTCGTCTGTTGTTTTTTCCGCGAATTCGAACGCTAAAAGAATCCGACGTCGTAACTCAACCGCGTCTTCGAGGCTTTTCAGTCCGGGCGCGAGTTTTTCCCACTCGTCATGCCCGAAGTAGGAATGCCGTGCGCCAGTAGCGAGGATGAGATAGTCGTAATCGAATACCCGATCTTTCGTTCTTACTTTTCTCGCTTTAACATCGACGGACTCAACCTCGGCAAGGTCGACTTCGACGTTTTTGCATTTACTCAAGATTGCGCGCACGGGGGCGGCAATATCGGCGGGCGAGAGCGCCGCTGTTGCCACCTGATACAGTAGAGGCTGAAACAGATGGTAATTTGTGCGGTCGATTACGGTGAGGCTCACATCTTTGCAGGCAAGCTTCTTCGCCGCCTCAAGCCCGCCAAAGCCTGCACCAATAATGATCACCTGGGGCGGTTTTAGTGAGGAAGATTCCATCCGGCGAATTGTACGATGTCTGACGCGATCGCGCCAGCTACCCTACTCCGGCGTCTGACATGGGCGCCCTGCAATAAAGCGTTTGTCATTGCGCCTGGCCGAATTAACTTCCAAGCCGTATGCCGAAGTCAGTTGCACGTAGCAAAACGCGAAAAGCGGTGGCGAAACGCTTCAAGATCACTGCGCGCGGAAAAGTTTTGAGATCCCGTTCCTCGCGACGCCATTTGTTGTCGTCGAAAAGTGCAAAGCGCAGACGCCGGCTGGGCAAAGCGGCGCTCGTCGATAACACAGATGTGGCACGCGTAAAAGCAAATCTTCCTTTCGGCTAAGACTTAATTCAGGCATCCTTGCCTGATCCGCCGCGCCGGCTCGCCTGCGAGTCTCTCGCGGGCGTGATGCCGGCTCCGGCAATCGCCATAATGGCTTCTGTTTGATCTCTAGTAACGAAAGTCCGGCGCTGCGATCTCTCCCGCTGCTCTTTGTGTTCGGATCGTCGAGGTCGTGCTCGTAGTAGTGACGCCGTACCACTGCCGCGCTGCTTCCAACGAATCAGGCGCAGGCTCGGGGCTGTAAAGATCACGCCGATTGACAAGCGTCGTGCAGGACGTCGCCGCAACGAAAATAGAAACAAGCAAGAGGAACGAGAACCATTTCACGCGTTCGATGCAAACAGAAGCGCAACGCACTGTCAATACGCTGATGCGTTGCGCCACGCACACAAGAGCACTGATGGGACGATGCGTTTTCGAGTTGCGCATATCTCTGGTGCGAGGAAATTTCACCTCCGTCAGGGGCTATGGATTGAGGACTTACAAATCCCGCCAGGGCAGGAATGCAGCAACGGTAGTATGATCCTCCTTGCCGTAGTTCTCTGGCGGGCTTCTTTTTTGTAAGCAGCGTCACTCACCCTGCATCGATGCAGTGATTCGCAATGAAACTTCTCACGATCAAAACAACGCGGTTTTCTCGTATAGTCGAAAAGTGCGGTAAGCCGCAGGTCTACACGCTGTGGCAGAAGCCGTCCGCCGACCGCCACCTCCAGGCGCAAATCAAGAAGAGCCGGGTAATGACAATCCTGAAAAGCGAAAGAGGAACCGATTTCGGAATAGTCGGCTTCAAGGAAAGTCGAGAAGCGCGATACCTAATCTTTCCAAAATCGCTAAAGGGCTTTGCAGAAAAGCGCATCATCGGCATGGACTGGACGCTTGTGCGTGAGTAGCCCGTTTTAAAACAGCTTTATCCCGGTGGCCACGCCAGTGCGCGTTTGCCGAGCAAATGCACATGCAGATGCGGCACACTTTCACCTGCATCAGGTCCGCAGTTAATCACAACGCGATACCCGCTGGAGAGCTCCAACTCCTTCGCCACGTTGCGCGCAACCAGAAGCAATTTTCCAAGCAGCTTAGCGTCGTCATCGGTCGCGTCCGCAAGACGAGAAACGGCTTTTTTTGGCACGATCAGGACATGCACCGGCGCCTGGGGATCGACGTCG
>DASYSX010000053.1:0-3132 GCA_036002955.1 Candidatus Udaeobacter sp.
TTTCAACAGCTTGAGCAAGCCCGGCAGCGCGGCATTGACATTCAGAAGCACGAATTCAATTACACACTGCAAGCCGTGACCGAAGACCGCGATGAGAGTTTAGGCGACATTGTTTCGACCAAAATCGTAACCTCTTCCCGCAAGCCTCCTGTCGTAGCGCGGAGTGCCAATCAGCGAGCATATGTAGAGGCGATTCAGAAGCATGACATTGTTTTCGGAATTGGACCGGCTGGGACCGGCAAAACTTATCTTGCTGTTGCGATGGCGGTAGCGGCGTTAAAAAAGGAACAGGTCGCACGTATTATTCTCACCCGGCCTGCAGTAGAAGCGGGGGAAGCACTCGGTTTTCTGCCGGGCGATTTGGAACAAAAAGTCCTCCCGTATCTGCGGCCACTTTATGATGCATTACGTGAGATGCTTGAACCGGAGGAAATGGAGCGAGCGATCGCGCGCCAAACGATCGAAGTGGCTCCACTTGCGTATATGCGTGGACGTACTTTGAGCAACGCCTTTGTCATTCTTGATGAGGCGCAAAACACAACCACTGAGCAGATGTTCATGTTACTCACACGTATCGGTTTGAATTCCAAGTGCGTCGTGACTGGCGACGTTACGCAGATTGATTTGCCGCCAAACAAACGGTCCGGTGTGCTCGAGGCGTTGGAGGCCTTGAAGAATGTGCCGGGAATCGCGACGGTTCACTTTACCGATCGCGACGTTGTCCGGCACGAACTGGTGCGCGCCATCATTGGCGCATATCAAGCCCATCGCGGCCCCGCCTCCGAATTTCGCAAATAGCGATTGTTATGTTCGATTTCCTCAAACACGGACGACTCGTCAAACGAGGCCTCGCATCGCGAAAACGTCGTCGGCGCCGGTCACGGAGTGAATTAATGCGCAATGTGGAACGTTCGCCGCAAGTGAAGGTATTCATCTTTGCGCTGTTTGCTGGGGGTCTGGCGTTTCTAGTCTTTAGCGGTCAACAAGCGGAGCCGACGAAGAATTACGTCATTGCTCTCCTGGTCCTGGCTACGGCGATCACGCAGCTTTGGATCAATCAGCCCAAAAGCTTCGAGCAGAACTCGCGGCTTCTTTTGGTCCTCGGCGTTATTTTTATGCAACTGGCTGTCACCAAATTGCTGCTGGTCGTTTGCAACAGTGGCAATTACCGCTTTCTGAGACCAGAAACGGCTGGATTGATTACGCCATATGCTTTTGCGCCGCTCGTGCTGAGCGTGTTGCTCAACAGGCAGCACGGGCTTTACGCGGCATTTTTCGTGAGCCTGTGGAGCAGCATGCTGTTTGGTCCCATCGATGCGCCTCTCTTAATCACCAGTTTAATCAGCGGGTTCACAGCTGTCTCTCTCACGCTACAGGTGCGACGTCGGAGTCGATTGATACGCGCTGGTTTTTTCGTCGGACTCGCGATTTGGTTGTTATCCCTGACGTTCGGTCTGATCGGGCCAATCAACTGGTTTTATCCGACGGCTAATGACTGGAGCATGGTTGGAGTGCAAAGCGCACTTGCCATCGGCAACGGAATTGTTACCGCGATGATCGTGGGCGGCGCGTTGCCGATGCTCGAAAATCTGTTTGGAATTACCACCGACATTTCCTGGTTGGAATCATCGGATCTTAATCACCCGTTGTTGCGCCGAATGACCATCGAAGCGCCGGGCACATATCACCATAGCCTTGTCGTAGCTAATCTTGCCGAAGCCGCGGCCGAAGCTGTCGGCGCGAACGCGACCCTCTGCCGCGTCTGTTCTTATTTTCATGACGTCGGCAAACTGGTAAAACCGGAATACTTCACGGAAAATATGAGCTTCGAGCGAAATCCGCATGACGATCTTGCGCCAACGATGAGCGCATTGATCATTATCGCGCACGTCAAAGAAGGTGTGGATCTCGCGCTGAAGCACCGGTTAAACCAGCGCATCATCGACATTATTCAGGAGCATCACGGCACATCGCTCGTGCGCTATTTTTATCACCGCGCGCTACAGCAGCATGAAGACGCGCTCGCAGGCGGCAAGATCATGAGACTGCGCGAAGACGACGTTCCTGAGGTGCATGAAGAAAGTTTTCGTTACAGCGGTCCAAAACCGCAAACAAAGGAAAGCGCCATCATCAGCCTTGCCGATGCGATCGAAAGCGCTTCGCGCAGCATAGAAAAACCTACTCCGCAAAAAATCGAAACGCTCGTCCACGAGATCGTCGAAGAACGCATAGGCGACCGGCAATTAGACGAATGCGATCTCACCCTTGGCGAACTGAAAACGATCGCCGACCGATTCCGCTTCACCCTCATATCGATGTTGCACAGCCGCATCGCCTATCCGAAATCGGGACAAAAGCACTCAACGCCGCGGGATGAAACTTTGCGTCCCGATGTTATGGTCGCGACGCGCAAGCCGGAAACCGCGCCGCCGGTCTCCGCTGCATAAAAGGTAGGGCGTGACCGCCGGGCGCGCTGGGGCACGGATGCCTAACGAGAAAAAGATGAGCGACGGCGCGCGGCGCGTGGACTGTGGCCACCCGATAAGACAGAGAATGCCCCATAATAAGTCGACCAGGCACGCAATGACGTAAATGGCCTTCGCCCGAAATGAGCCACCGCCGGCCGCAACGAGCTTTGCTGTCACTTCATCCTTCATAATTCATCTTTCAGCCTTTCAGTACCGCGGCCAGCGGTTAAGCTGCATCGCCTGGTTAGGCTGCGGTGGCTCGCACTCGATTTGAGCCGCCAGAACGCGAGGAGGCCCAGTAATCCGCAGATAACAATCTGGACGACGTGTATCCAGAACCATTTTTTGACTCCCCCTTCACTAATTAAAACTCGAGTGGCGTCATAAGGCCATATCAACGTAAAAAAAACGAGCAAACCAATGAAGTGAACTGCAATTCCAGGTAAGATCGATTTGGTAAGATATGCGATTGCGCCAAGCATTGAATCGACAAGAAAATAGAAGAGCACGACCGGCCACAGAAACCCTTGAGTTAAGCAATGCGCCGGCGCCACGGCGACTGCGGCCATAACGATCGCGAGTGGGCCAGAAAGCTTCTTCTCGAGAAAACTTTGGAAGTAACCCCTGAAAGCCGCCTCCTCCGGAATGGAAGAAACCAGGGAGG
>DASYSX010000054.1:0-9343 GCA_036002955.1 Candidatus Udaeobacter sp.
GAATTTTCGCCGGTTTGGTGTCACAAATTGTGATACCACCATGTCGATCTCTTGTTCGGACAGTTCGAACATGAAATCGCGGGGGAAACGGTCAGGGTTACGTCGCACCGCTTGCTTCAGTGCACGAGTCTCAACGCTGTACAGAACAGCCAAATCATAATCGAGTATCACCCTCTGATTGCGAAGCACCAGGATTGCCTGAGCAATCCGCTGGATTGGAATGATGTCTTTGCTCATTCCTGATAATTCTCAGCTAAGCAGCCGCGCCATGTGAACGACGGTCGTGTTGAAAATGTTGAAGATGAATTGCGGCGCGATGCCGATGGCGAACATGAGCAGTGTCACCGGAACTACGAGAAATTTTTCCCTTCGCAAAAGATCGGGGAATGCGCTGCAACCTTCTGCGAGTGGTCCGCTGAAGAGAGATTGCATTGCCCGCATAAAAACGATGGCTGTGACGAGAAGGCCGATCACGGCGATGGCCGTGAACGCCGCCGCCATCGCGAACGACGCTTTGAAAATCAGAAACTCGCCAATAAATCCGTTCAACCCTGGCAAACCGAGCGATGAAAACATGGCCACACTCATCCAACCGCAGAGCAGCGGTGTCCGCTGCATCAGGCCGCCGAAATCGTCGATGCCACGCAGACCGCGCCGTTGTTCGAGCAAGCCCACAAAGTAGAAAAGCGCCGCCGCGGTGATGCCGTGATTGAAGATTTGCATGAACACGCCACTCAGTGCCGCGTGCGTGTCGATCGTCGCAGCAACAGCCGGTGACGCAGCCAGCGCAAAAAGACCGAGCATGCAGTAGCCGAGATGGTTTATCGAAAGATAAGCGATCATTCGTTTCAAATCGCGTTGCGCCCACGCAGCCAGCGGAGCGAAAACGATCGAGCAAACCACCAGCGCAAGTAGCCACGGACCGAGGATTTTGATTTCGTTAGGGAACAACGGCAGCAACAGACGCACGAAACCATAGACGCCCATTTTCGATAGCACGCCCGTGAGCACCATAGACACGCCGATAGGCGCAGTTTGATACGCGTCCGGCAGCCAGGTGTGAAACGGAAACAGCGGCACCTTCACCGCAAGGCCAATAAAAATTCCAGCAAAAACCACCCAGGCGACGTTTCCCGTAAGCAGCCCGCTCTTTCCAAGATTCGCCAGAGTCGCGAAGTCGAATGTACCTTTCGCTAGATAAATCCCGAGGAACGAGAGCAACATGGCGACGCTTCCGAAAAACGTGTAGACAAAGAACTTGGTCGCGGCGCGATCACGATTTTCGCCACCCCAGATTTTAATCAGCAGAAAAGCCGGAATCAGACTCATTTCGTAAAACAGAAACCACAGAACGAAATTCTGTGCGGTGAAAGTGCCGTACAGCGCAGACTGCATCACTAGCATGGTCGCGTAGAACGCACGGCTTCGATCGGGAGCGGGTTGCGCAAGCAATGCGAATGGAATGATCACGGAGGTGAGCAATACGAGCAGCAGGCTCAGGCCATCGACGCCCACCAGATATTCGGCGTTAATAGCCGGAATCCACGCGTGACGTTCCACGAACTGCATTCCTCGCGCGGTGGCATCGAAACTCCGCCACAGAGCCAGAGCGCATCCGGCAGAGATGATATTAAACATCAGCGCGATCGGACGGACATTGCGCAGCCTGCCCGCCGTAGCCTCTGCGGAGGCGGACGGCCATGTGGACACGGCCACAGCGCCGAGCAGCGGAATCAAAATAATCGCCGTGACTAAGCCAACCATGCGTAGAGAAGAAGCAACGCCAACATCCCAACAGCCACGACACCGAGGTAAATTTGAATCTGTCCAGAGTGCGCACTGGATAACAGACGGCCCAAACCGCGAGCGCCGACTGTCGTTTCATCCACGCCGGCGTTGATGCCGCGCTCGTCCAGATTTCCTGTAAACATTCCAAAGAGTTGGCCGATTGTGCCGAAGCCGCGCACCAAACCATCCCAGAAATAGCGATCCATCCAGTCGGACAATCGCGCGCTCGCCCAAGCGAAAGCGATAATCGTTCGCGCATACAACTCATCGATCCACATCTTGTTTGCGAGGAACCGGAACAACGCCGGTTGCGCGTACTCGAGTGGATCAACTTCCGCGGGTCGATCTCGATTCTGCACGCCAGCTTCGCGATAGAACCAGATACCCAGCGCGATTCCAGCGCCGACCAGCAGGAGTGAAGTGAAAAGCATGGGTTGGATCAGGTGCGCAATGTCGAACTGAACCGGTTCGTCCTTGAGATAACCATGCAACCATGGCCAGGCGGTGGTGAGCACGACGCTTAGGAAAACTGTGCCAGTCGCCAGCACAATCAGCGGCATCGTCATCACACGCGGACTTTCGTGAGCGTGCTCAGCGGCGTCACGGCGATTCCCGAAAAAAACGTAGATCATTTGCCGGCTCATATAGAGCGCCGTGAGAACGACGCCGGCCAGCATTAAGTAGTACGGTGCAGACGATGGCGGCCAATGCCTGGTGGCGTGAAGGATTTCCTCCTTGGTCCAACCACCGGAGAAGAAGAGCGGGACGCCACTCAACGCCATCATACCAATGGCGTACGTTGCAAACGTCACCGGCATCAGGCGCCGAAGGCCACCCATTTTGCGAATGTCCTGTTCGCCATGGCATCCGTGAATCACGGAGCCGGAGCCGAGAAACAAAAGCGCTTTGAAAAAACCGTGCGCGAGCAAATGCATGATTCCGGCCGCCACACCACCGACGCCTAACGAGACCATCATCAAACCCAGTTGTGACACGGTTGAGTAAGCGAGAATGCGTTTGATGTCGGCCTGCGCGATCGCGATGAGCGCAGCCATGAGCGCTGTAGTTACCCCAATCCAGACAACGACGGTGAGGGATGACGTCACGCCGTTGATCGCGCCCAACGAAAACAGCGGATAAACCCGTGCGACGAGAAACACACCCGCGGCGACCATTGTGGCCGCGTGGATGAGTGCGCTGACCGGGGTAGGACCCTCCATCGCGTCGGGCAACCAGACGTGCAGTGGGAATTGCCCGGACTTGCCAACTGCACCGCAGAAAATCAAAAGGGCGATGAACGTGGCGCTTGCGCCAAGCAAGGCCAGACCGGCACTTTCAAGACATCCGCGGCCGCCATCGTAAAAAAGCAGTGTGCCACTGCGATTATAGAGCCAGAGCATTCCGAGAAAAAATCCCATGTCGCCGATGCGCGTGGTGATGAATGCTTTCTTTGCTGCCGCTGCAGCGCTCGGTCGTTCGATCCAAAAGCCGATGAGTAAATACGACGCGAGTCCTACGAGTTCCCAAAACATGAAAAGCAGCAGCAAGCTGTTGGCGATAACCACGCCGAGCATCGCGCCAGAGAAGAACGACAGATATGCGAAGAAGCGCGTGAAATTCTTGTCGGCAGCCATGTAGCCCACGCTGAACACAAAAATGCACAGAGCGACCAGTGAGATCATTACCAGCATCGCTGCCGCGAGGGGATCGAGAACGAATCCAAGTCGCAGGGTTTGTTCGCCGAACGTGAACCATGTGAAATTCTGCACTGCTTGGAATCCGTGGGTTTGCAGTGTGGGAATGAGCGCTGCGATTGAGATCGCGAGCACAATGATTTGACCACCGATTGCGAGTACCACCGCGCTTTTGCGCCGGGATTTTCCCAAGCTCAAAGTCAGGATCGCTGCCGCAAATGGCACTGACGGCAATAACCAGAGATTACTCACGATCCCTGGATTCATCCTTTGAGCTGGTCGTACTGATCGACGTTCGTTGTTCGGAAATGCCGGTAAACGGTAATAACCATGGCGAGGCCAACTGCGGCCTCGGCGGCGGAAATCGCGATGGAAAAGATTGCGATCATCACTCCGGTTGGCGGGTGCGGAGCCGGAGCGAAACGCCAGAATGCGATAAAATTCAAATTCGCTGCCGCCAGCATCATCTCGATCCCGATTAGGATGAAAATTGCGTGACGCCGGCTCAGAGCCGCAAGCAGGCCGATAGAAAACAATGCCGCGGAAACAATGAGGAACAGTTGAAGCGTTGGTGTCATGATGCGGTATATGTGGCGTCTGGGGAGCGCACGCCTCTGGCGTGCTGGCGATCGCCTCCAGGCGATCGCGAACTTTCCTTGTTACACCGCAAACACACTGCACGTGGGAAAAGTTCGTTTCCGCAGAATGCGGAAACCAGCACGGTGCAACCGTGCGCTCCCCAGATCCCAGAATCCGCGCTCATCTTTTTTCCTCCATCACGAGCACAAGCGCACCGATTAGGGCGGCGGTCAGGAGAAGTCCGACGCATTGCAACGGCCACACATAACCGATCATTAACGCCTGGCCGATTTGCTTAACGGTGAGGGCGCGAATGTGCGGCGGAAGGATGGAAATCGAGTGCGTTTTTAGAACCGCGCACGTCAAACCGGCAAAAACAGCAAGCGCGATGAAAACACCGCTCCAGTTGAAACCATAATGTTCTTTCGAATCGCGGCGCGTGAGAAGAATCGTGAAAACGATCAACACCGCCACTGCGCCGATGTAAATGAATATCAGAGCAAGTCCTACGAATTCTGCGCCGAGCAGGAAAAAGAAAGATGCCAAACCGAGCAACGCCAGCACCAGGCAGAAGGCGGCGTGCATGAGATTTGGCAACGTCGCGGCCGCCAGCGCCCCGGCGAGCGTGAAGACGGAAATCACAATGAATGCCGTACCGTTCATTCAGCAAAACGGTAAACACGCCGGGCGAATTTCCTTCGCGTGTCGAGGAGAATCGACAGGGCGCTATAGACAAATACGATCACGAACAGCGACCACAGCCAACCGTGCATCCCGCGCCCGGCATAATGCCAAATCGCCGCGGCAACGATGCACGTGAAGGCCATCGGCAACATGAATTTCCAGGCAACATTCATCATCTGATCCACACGAGTGCGCGGCAGCGTTGCCCGCAGCCAGACGTAAACAAAGAGCAGCGCGCTCAGCTTGGCAAAAAACCAGATGTACGAGGGAACAAAGTCAAGCACGCGCACGGGCGCATGCCAGCCGCCGAGAAACAACGTCACCGCCAGCCCGCTGACGGCGAACATCCCGAGATATTCCGCCAGGAAAAATGTGGCGTACTTAAATCCCGAATATTCGGTCATGTGCCCGGCGACGATTTCCGATTCGCCCTCCGGGACATCGAACGGTGTGCGGTTCGATTCTACGAGGCCCGACACGAAAAATAATAGGAATGCTGCTGCGCCCCATGGCGTGAACACAAACCAACGCGGCACGATGCCTAACGTGTATTCGCCTTGCGCGAAAACAATTCTGTCCGGCATAAGCGAACCAACGATCATCACGACCGGGAGCACAGTGATAATCAGCGGCAATTCGTAACTGAACATCTGAGCGATCGCGCGCATCGCGCCGAGCATCGAAAATTTGTTATTACTGGCCCAGCCAGCCATGAACACCGCGAGTTCCGTTGCCGATCCGACCGCGAAGAAAAAGAGTATGCCGCCATCAATTGCAAACGCTGTCATGTTTCGCCCGTACGGAATTATCCCGAGCGTGAGAATGGCCACTGCGGCAAGTACGACTGGAGCGAGAAAATGGACGACCTTGTCTGCACGCGCCGGCACGATGTCCTCTTTGATTAACATTTTGATTCCATCTGCGACCGGTTGGAAAAGACCAAACGGCCCGACGCGGTTCGGCCCATAACGGTTTTGCATTCGTCCTAAAATTTTCCGTTCCAGCACCGACATAAGCGCGAATAACGTTAGAAATGCGGCGAGCAACGCGACGATGTTGATCAGGCTGGAGGCGATTTGGATGAGCCAATTGGGCGCGCCAGCAATCCAGGAAAGCAGGCATCGCTTTCCGTGAACGAAGATTTGATCGAGAGCCGAACTCATCTTCGTGAAGAAAAGCGATTGCCGCTGATTTAATCAAGAGCGAATCACGAACAAGGAACGACGGTTTCCCAAGCGTTGTCATTCCTCAACGGCTGGGAAGCCGGGACTCCTTGAGGATGCAGGTCAGCGCAGCGGCACGAGATTCCAAATAACTTTTTCGTCCGTGATTTGAAGCCAGGCTGCACTTGCAGGCGCACCGCGGTTCGGCCGCGTCACACAGCCAGGGTTGAGAAACAGAACTCGGTCGATCCTTTCGTTACGCGGGACGTGCGTGTGCCCGTGCAAGAGGATATCGACGTCATCGGGGGGACGATCCGGCGGAATGTGTTGCAGGCGAACTTTCAATCCGCCGCGCACACGATCGATAACCAGAGGCCACTCGAAATTACTATCGCAATTTCCGCGGACAACCGCGACGCGCGGTCCGACCGTTTGCAGTTCGTCAAGAATCGCTGCGGCACAAACATCGCCAAGATGCCAGATCTCATCGGCGTCCGTAGCCATCTTCTTTACGCTCTCCGGCAGGCGATTGTGCGTGTCCGCCAGAACAAACACGCGCTGAGCCTTTTCGGGTTTTCCTTCCGTAGCCATGTTGCGCTTTGAGCTTTCAACTCGTTAAAGTCGAGACGAATATAGGCGCACTATCGAATCGCTAAGGGATAAAATGGGTTATACCTGGGCCGCGTTTCTCGCTCATGACTAATATTCGGGCAAACTTTCCGCGACGGCCGGTTCTCCGGGCGGCGGCGGCTGTTTATATCCTCCGGATGAGCGGTTTTGCCTTTGCAGGGGGACTTTGGTGCAGTACGGTGGCGTCCGCCATGCGAACGCTGGTTTTCTTGCTGGCCGGCCTGCTTGCAACTGCCGGTGGGATGCACGGAGAAATAAAAACTCCGGACAACGGTCCAATTGAAATTACTTCAACTGGGCAAACCACGTATGAAAACGGCCTTGCGACCGCGCGCGACAATGTCGCGATTCACATCGGAAACACGGACATTTACGCGGACTACGCACAGTACAATCCCTCGACACACGACGTGGAGTTGAGAGGTCACGTCCGAATTTATCGCGATGCAAGCCTCTACAACGCCGACAGCGGAATTTACAATACTGAAACGAAAAAGATTCGGGCGATCACGGCACGAACGGAATCACAGCCCTATTTTCTGGCCGGTAACGATGTGACCTCGATTGAGGGGGACAATGCCTATCTTATCAAGGGTGGCACCTTCACGACGCACGATTCGTCGAAGCCCGATTTTCGCCTGCACGCACACAAGATTCGTGTTTATGAGAACGATCGCGTAATCCTTCTGAACGTCACCGCCTACGTCGGAAAGGTGCCGGTGTTTTGGTTTCCGTATCTGTATCAATCACTCGATAATGCGTTCAGTTTTTCGATTTCGCCGGCCTATTACAGCACTTGGGGACCATCGCTTCTGACGCAGGTCACGTTTCCGATCAGAGACAATGTTCAGGCTCGGCTGCGGCTGGACTATTTTGGCAGGCGAGGACCAGCCATCGGTTTGGAGCCGACAATTGAATATGGGAAAGACCAAAGCAGTGTGGCGCGGTTAAAAACTTTTTACATCAACGACCAAAACCCGGAGATCAATCAAACCGACATACCGCGAGTGGGTGTGCCTGATTCGCGATACCGGCTGGGCATCGAAGACCACACGGATTTCACCGACTCAATCTACGGCATGGCTAACATCACCAAGCTGAGTGACCAATATCTGATGCAGGATTTTTTCCAGGGTGAATTCCGGATTGATCCTGTTCCAGACAACGTAGTAGCGCTAACGAAAATAAACCCGGTTTTCACTCTCACGGGAATCGAACGTTTTCAGGCAAACGATTTCTTCACCACAACGGAACGCCAGCCGGAAGTGGCCCTGGACATCAAACGGCATGCGCTGTTCGGCGGCCCGATATTTTACGAAGGTGAAACCGGCTTTGCCAATTTGCGACTCCAATTCCCCGAGGACTCGGGTATCAAGAATTATGGCACGGAGCGTTTCGACACCTTCCATCAACTGATTTATCCCAACACATATTTTGGTTGGCTGTCGTTTATGCCCCGGGTTGGTTATCGAGGCACCTACTACGGCAAGACCTGGGATCTCGGATCAACAATATTTGTGCCGCCATCAAACCCATTGGTGCCCGACACTATCCTGCCACCACCATCAACAACCAATCCCATCAAGTTTGATGGGGACACCTTTCGAAGCGTCTTCGATACGGGCGCGGAGGCTTCGTTCAAGATTTCTCGAAAATGGGAGAATGTGCAAAGTCGTGCGTTCGGTTTAGACGGTTTAATGCACGTGATCCAACCCTTTACGGACTTTTCCTACGTTAAAGAAGACGGACCTAATCCCCTCTCGGTTTTGCAATTCGATCGATTCCAACCTTCTACGCAGCTTCGGGCAATCGATTTTCCACAGTTCACACCGATTGATTCGATCGCCGATTGGACAGTCTTGCGCATGGGTGTCCGCAACAAATTGGAAACCCGGCGGGACGATTCAACGATGACATGGCTCGAACTGGATACCTTTGTCGATAGAAACTTCGAAGATCCGTTCGATCGCACGGACTACTCAAATTTGTTCAACAATCTTCGGTTTAATCCCGTGCCGTGGATGTCCTTTTCTGTAAACTCTCAGCTGCCCGCTTTCGCGAAAGGTTTCACGGAAGTCGACACTTATGCGACGGTGCAACCGCTGGCGAACCTGCAAGTCAACCTCGGACACCGGTATCTGAATGGGAACCCGTTTTTCGAGAATAGCAGCTTGTTTGTGGTAGGCGGATACCTTCGCGTTAACGACAACTGGGGCTTGGCGATTCAAGAGCAGTACGAAGGCGCCACCGAGACTCTCCAGGAACAACGCTACGCGATTTACCGGGACCTAACGAGCTGGGTGGCCTCGTTCGGCGGAGTAATACGCGATAACTCGGGAGTGAAAGAGTATGGTCTCCTCTTCACCGTAACACTCAAGGCATTCCCGAAATTTGGTTTCGATTTAAACTTCGATCCCACGTCGTCGGGCGACTGATCTAAAAATCGCGAATTGCGACGAAGCCACCGGCTGAATTCCGCTACTTGTGCTGGGGCTGATTCGCCGACACCGTTCCTGATTCATGGATATATCAATTATCGGCTCCGGATACGTCGGCTTGGTGACGGGCGCCTGTTTCGCCGATGTCGGTCATCATGTTATTTGCGTCGATAACGACTCCGGGAAAGTGAAACAGCTCAAAGCCGGCGAGATACCGATCTACGAACCGGGACTCGAGGAAATAGTTCACCGCAATGTCTCGGCGCAGCGACTCCATTTCACCGGCAATATTCAGGAAGCTGTCGAGCGCTCACAAATCATTTTCATCGCAGTCCCGACTCCGCCATTGCCCGACGGCGATGTCGAT
>DASYSX010000055.1:0-4868 GCA_036002955.1 Candidatus Udaeobacter sp.
CTGACCGCGCTGCGCGGTGCAGAGATTATTTTTTATCCAACGGCAATCGGCTGGCATCCGGGCGAGAAAAAAGAATTTGGACAAGCACAACATTCCGCGTGGGAGACAATTCAACGTGGTCATGCCATCGCCAATGGGTGCTACGTCGCGGTGGCGAACCGCGTCGGTCATGAAGCGCCCGTCGGTGGGGAAGGCATTGAATTTTGGGGCCAAAGCTTCGTATGTGGACCGGACGGCGAAATCATCGCGAAGGGTTCAATCGATCAAGCAGAAATTGTGGTGGCCGAGATCGATTGGGCTCGCGTTAACGAGCATCGGACGCACTGGCCATTCTTGCGAGATCGCAGAATCGACGCTTACGGCGGCATTGAAGAGCGAATGATAGATTAGTTTTGTAGGGCGTTTCTGTGAAACGCCAGGCGTCTGAAACAGACGCCCTACAACTGCTCACGGTAATAATTTTCCGGGGATGGCGTAATTCAAACCCACGCTGTTCGAATTCGACGGTTGTGCTAATACGAGGGCCATGACCGCGAGCACTGCTCAAGCGAGGCGTCGGCCTTGGTATCGCCCGTCGTTGGCGGTGCAAATCATGCTCGGGCTGATTGTTGGCGGCGTGATTGGATGGCTGCGCCCGGATTGGGGCAACGCCGTCTATTTCTTGCGCGACATTTTCATTAACCTGATCAAATCGATCATCGCGCCCCTTGTATTCTCAACCATCGTGGTGGGAATCGCAGGCGCCGGTGCGCTTCGCAAAGTGGGACGCATGGGAATCAAGGCGCTGATCTATTTCGAGATCGTTACCACAGCCGCGCTGGTGATCGGACTGGCAGTTGTCAATTTCACAAAACCCGGCGCAGGCGTAACTCTCGCCGCAACCAGCACCGACGTACTCAGGATGATCGGCCAAACTCATCCCCAGACTTTCGCCGAAACCATCGTGCATGTTTTTCCAGCGAGCGTAATCGACGCGATGGTGCGTGGCGATGTTTTGCAAATCGTCGCATTCAGTGTGCTCTTCGCGCTCGCGCTGTCAGCTGTTGGCGAAAAAGGCAAACCAATCATCCGCGCGATGGAAAGCCTTTCTCAAGTCATGTTCAAGTTCACGAATTACGTGATGCTCTTTGCACCCATCGGCGTAGGCGCCGCGATGGCACACACGATTGGCACCCAAGGGCCAGCTGTGCTGTTAAACCTCGGGAAATTGATCGCGTCGCTTTATCTAGCTCTCGTGATTTTCATTGCTCTCATTTTTGGACTGGTCATTCGGATCTCGCGAATTCCATTAAGACAATTCGCGCGTGCGGTACGCGAGCCTGCGGCGCTCGCATTTGCGACGACAAGCAGCGAATCGGCGCTGCCGAAAGCGATGGAATCGATGGAACGTTTCGGCGTGCCCGCCCATATCGTCGGGTTCGTGATGCCAACCGGTTATTCCTTCAATCTGACCGGATCAACCTTGTATCTCGCAATGGCGTCGGTTTTCGTCGCTCAAGCGGCCGAGACGACGATGGGATGGCACATGTCGTTAGGCCAGCAAATCACAATGATGTTAACGTTGATGCTGACCTCGAAAGGAGTAGCCGGCGTGCCGCGAGCGTCACTTGTCATTCTGCTTGGGGCGCTAAATTCGTTTGTTCCCGCAGGATTGGGACCCATCGGTGTCGCTATTATTTTCGGCGTCGATGAACTGATGGACATGGGCCGCACATGCGTGAACGTCATCGGCAATTGTCTGGCAACGGTCGTCGTGGCGCGGTGGGAAAGTGAATTCGATGACAGACGTGCAGGCGTGTTTGGCACACCCAGCGAAGCGGAACTCGATTTGAAGCGCGGTAACATTGCCTTTGCTGATGCAGCCACTCACGGCGACTGAGTCGTTCGTACCGATCGTACTTCCAACGAGACGTGACTGACGCCTCCCTATTTTTTGCCTCGAAGATCAGAGCATCGACAAAACCGCGCGGTTTCAGGTAACCTGCTCTGATGATTGCAGTTTTGCGCGCGCCCGAAGCTACTTACCTGATGCAGATTTTTGCCTCCGCTTTTCTGGCGATTCTATTTCTGCAGTCGGGGATCGACAAAATCATCGACCGCCGCGGAAATTTTGAATGGCTAAAAGGACACTTTGCCAACAGCCCACTAGCTGGAATTGTTCCCGCGTTGCTGATCTCCATCACGATCCTTGAGATCGCAGCCGGCGCACTGAGCGCGGTTGGCTGCGTGTTTATAATTCTTTCGCGCGATTCAACCGTTGCCTTCTACGGCGCGGCCATCTCCGCCGTTACGGTGCTCGCACTCTTCTTTGGCCAACGTATCGCTAAAGATTACGCCGGAGCGGCGGTGCTTGTTCCGTACTTTCTGCTCGTGTTGGTGGCTATGTATCTTCTCGCGCAACAGTAAATTGGTGAGAGATTTTAGGACATGTCTGGAGCGTTGCTTAACGAAACACCCGTTGCCAGTCCTCCGGATGATCCTATGGCCTTAACGAAATCGCCATACGTAGCGGCAGCGGAGGAGGCGCTGCAGAATTACATAAGAAACACCGCAAGAACCTGGTATAAGGACGGTGTTGACCCGAACGATGACGCTGGTAAATACGCGTTCCAGCGACTGCGCGAAACGTGGTTTACTCCTGAAGTCGATCCCAAGTTCAAACTTCGCCGAGAGGATAAATTTTATGCTATCGGCTCGTGTTTTGCGCGCGGGCTTGAAAGCTCTTTGGCAGCGCACAAGATAGCCGTTGAAAGCGCAGCGCCCGAAATTGCCAAACTTCAGCCCGCCAATAAGGAAGGATCGGGGCTCGGGTTCACCAACAAGTACAATACCTATTCAATACTGAATGAACTGCGCTGGGCGCTCGATCCAGACGCAGAATTCCCTCGTGCGTCTATTGTCGAACTGACAAACACAACCTGGTACGACCCTCACACAAACCCAACCTTGGCCTTCGTCGGCTTGGAAGAGACTTTGGAGCGTCGTGTCCTTATGGAAGCCGTCACCAAACGTATACGGCAGTGTCGCGCGGTCATTGTCACCCTTGGGCTTGCAGAGGTGTGGCGCGATGCTCAGGCAGACGTGTTCCTTAATTGCACGCCCATCGCGTCGCTATTCAAGAAGTATCCCGACCGATATCAATTTCACTTGACCAGTTTTGCGCAAAATTGCGCCAATCTGGAAGCAATTTATGCATTGCTGTCTTCGTACGGACATCCTGATTTTCACGTTGTGGTCACAGTTTCCCCGGTTCCTTTGATGAACACGTTCTCAACCATGGACATTGTGGTGGCCAACACATGGGCCAAGTCGCTGCTAAGAGCAGTGGCCCAAGAGTGGGCGAGCGCGCATCCAAACGTGGCTTACTTTCCTAGTTATGAAATCGTCCAAAACTCCGATCGTGCGGCGGTATGGGAGGACGATTTAAGGCACGTAAGAGGCCAGGGAGCGCAGCATATCATGGAGTTGTTTCTTCGGAAGTACATTGAGTGACGTCGAAATGACTGGGGCGACCGCCTGGAGCTGCTTCAGCGCCTGAGCAAAACCAATAATAACAAACGTTATTACGCCAGGTGAGACCGAAGGATAACAGCCGCATCCGAGTGGTTTGAGCAGTTGTGTGACCGTTTCAGGACGTCAAATCACATGCATGATATGACTTCGGCACGGGCGCATCGCTCGACTAAGGTTGATGCCATTTGTGTCCTTCTTCTCATCGCCTATTTCCTGTATTTTGCTCTGCCGGCGCGGCTGGGAGGGTTTCGTGAAGATGAGATGTTGAACCTCTGGACGTACTGGTATGTGGGCCCGCTGAAATCACTTTTCGCGTTCGCGAAGTTTTGGACATCGGATTATCGGCCGGGAGGCGCGCTTTACTATTTACCGCTCTATCATTTCTTCGGGTTAAATCCTTTCCCCTATCGAATCGTCCAGATTAGCATCCTTGCACTGTCAATCCCGATAGCGTACTGGCTCGTCCGGCTTCTCGCCGCTTCTCGCTCGGTCGCTTTCCTTGCGGTTCTTGCTTTCTGTTACCATCCATATTTAGCCAACCTTGTATTCGTTGGTGCGTTCATTTACGACGTGTTATGCGGTTTGTTTTATCTTGCTGCATTGACCTACTACGTTCATACCCGGGAGCAAGGGGCATATCTTCGTCCGTTACAGTTGCTGCTATTCCTGGGGTTATATATTTGTGCACTCAACAGTAAGGAGATGGCGGTTACTCTTCCGGTCATCGTATTGATCTACGAGCTGTTAAAGTCATCGCGTTGGGTTGGCTGGAACGCTTTCCTTTCCTGGATCTGGCGCGACGCAGCGCCGGCTCTGATTAGTGGCGCTATTACCGCGTTTTATGTCTACAGCAAAATCGGTGGCATCAAGTCCACAACAGGATCTGATGCCTATCGGCCCATCTATTCATGGCATAATTTTATGACATCCAACGCAAGTTTTGTTGGCGAGTTGTTATATGCTCCCCAGGCAATTACTCCAACAGTCCTGTTACTTCTGTGGGCGGGTGTCTTCATTTTCGCGTTATTGCGCCGTGACCGTATGCTTCGGCTCATGGCCTTCTGGGTAGTGATCGTTCCTCTACCGATAGCATTTATTCTTCCGATTCGCAGAGGCGGATGTCTTTACCTCCTGCTGTTCGGATGGGCAATGATCTTTGCCAGAGCTTCATGTGATTTGATTGGGTTCGTGGCAAACACGTTTGTCGCCCACGGCCACAGGATCGGAATCTATCGCATGCCTAAGGCCATGCTTCAGAGCGCCGCTGATCCGGCTGCTGGAGGCGCAGTTGTCGCTGGACCTTCAAGTGCGACACCTGGTTGGGCTGTCAGGATCATTCTAGTCTCCGTGTTGGC
>DASYSX010000056.1:0-4101 GCA_036002955.1 Candidatus Udaeobacter sp.
ATTATTGCGCGCGAGAGTGTTTCCGCTTTACGAAAAAATGTCACCGCCAAATGCTACGGCGGCGATATCACCCGCAAACGAAAATTACTGGAGAAACAAAAAGAAGGAAAAAAACGGATGAAAAGCATCGGGAAAATTAACATTCCGCAGGAGGCGTTCATCGAAGTGCTCAAAGCGCAGTGACGCGCTTTGAAATGACCAAATCCGAATGACGAAGGAAATCCGAATGCCTAAATCCGAAATACCAAGAGTCTGGCGGCGCAGTCTTCGTGCCTTCGAGCTTCGTCATTTATTCGTCATTCGTCATTCGTCATTCGTCATTTAATCCATGTTTACATCGCGCCACATCAAACACAGCCGGCTGCTTTTGCGGCACGCCCGAAAGTACCTTCGTTATAAACACGATAAACTCAGTGACCCCGACCGCACACAAATCCTCTTCGAAATGCAGAACCTTCGCGAATCTCTGCGCTCGAGAGACCGGGAGAAAATTCACAGCGCAGCGGACACACTTGATAAGACGCTGCACAAACTCACACCAGTGACGTGGGAATCGCATTGGCGAGAAAATTGCGAAGTGATTTTGGTGGCGATCGTGATTGCGGTGGGGATTCGCTCCTATTTCCTGCAGCCGTTTAAAATCCCCACCGGCTCAATGCAGCCGACGTTAAACGGAATTATCGGTCATCCAAGCAGTGAACCGAAGCCAAATTTTCTACGACAGGTCGTGGAGTTTGTTCTTCTGGGTCGCAATTACATCGACGTGGTTTCGCGGGAGGATGACCAGATTTCCGAGATCGTGCCTAAGAAAATTGGCTTCTTTTTTACCTTTTCACGCGTCGTATGTGAGCGGCAAAGTTTCCTCGTATACGCGTCACCCGACACGCTTCGTCAGGATTTTAACGTCTTTCCCGGTCGACTTTGTCATCGCGGTGAAGTTATCGCACGCGGCGCCATCGATACGGGCGACCAGGTGTTTGTCGATAAATGCAGCTACAACTTTGTCAAGCCGCACAACGGCGATGTTTTTGTTTTCAGGACAAATAATATTCCGGCGATTCGTCCGGATCCCGTTGCCGGAGCGCCTTTTTACATCAAGCGATTGGCCGGTCTACCTAACGACCAGTTGCGCATTGATTCGCCTTTTCTTTACATCAACGGCAAAAAGGCCGCGGGCTACGGCTTCGAACGGGTGATGTCGGCGCGACCGCCTTACCGCGGTTACGCGCCCGGCCACGAGTATTTGGGGAAACCTGATCAGACGTACACGGTTCCACCCGACGGTTATTTCGCCATGGGCGATAACAGTTATAACAGCTTCGACAGCCGCTATTGGGGACCGGTTCCGGTGGAGAACCTGGTCGGCCGAGGGTTATTTGTTTACTGGCCGTTTTACCCGCATTTTGGACTTATTCGTTAGACCGGTGATGGAGTAATGGATTGTTGGAGTGATGTTGTGAGTCGCATTACTCCATTACCAATTTGCGCAGAGATAGCGCAAGCGTTGCCCGCCGTTTACGCGTGGCTTGGCCTTTGCGCCGGTTACGCCCTGGTAATGTTATTCGCGCCGGTGCGGCGAGCACTCATCGACGGCCTTCACTGTCTTGGGCGTTACCACCGGATCTGGATCACCTTCGCAGTCCTTGGGTTTGGCTACTTCGTCTTTCAGTTTGTCACTTTCACGCCAATCCGGAACTGGACGGACTTGGACCTGAACCAAATCACTTCCTTGCCGCAGTGGGCCTGGCCAAGGTTGAGTGAGATTTGGAGGCAGACTCTACTGCCGGCGGTCGAGGGCGTTGCGGGAATTTTCGACAACGCCACCACCACATATCCGCTGTCCGTCATCGCGGCGGTTTTGATGATTGTGAACTGGCGGGGATTGCACGGCGCCTTAGTGCGCGCGCTGCGAAAACGGTACGGCTTTTGGGGCCATTTAATTTATTTGGTCCTGTTGCTGAGCGCGCTGGCGTCCCTGCTGAAGCCCATCGTCTTTTGGCAATTACCGGAATGGAGTGGCCTTTTACCCGCAGCTGGCCTGCTGCGCGTGTCGGCTACAGTTGATGCCACCGCATTTATTTTCGAGTATCTCGTGGGCGTTTACATCCAGGTCTATCTCATCACTGTGTGTCTGGCCTGGATAAGGGGTTTTAGCTTTGAAGAGGGCGAATTGTTCCGGTTCGCCATGAGGCGGTTCAGTTATGTCCTGGAATGGGCGGGCATCGTAGTTGCGGTGAGCACGTTGATTCTGCGGGTGCCGCTCGTACTTGCCTACTTCATCGAAATCCCCCGAGTCCTCGATTATCTCCCAGTTGCGAGGATTCTAATGAGCGGGTTGATTATCGCGTTTTGTTCGGTCCAAATCTCGCTGGTGCTGCACAACGAAACACTGATCGCAGCGATCCGCGCACACATTTATTTCATCCAAAAAAATGCCGGACGGCTCGCGTGGTTTCTGCTGATTTGCGGGATCCACTTTTATGGCATCATGGCGTGCGACGCCATTGTGCGTGGCGCGATCGGCGAGCGATTGGGCGCGCTCTTGCTGTGGAAATTGAGTTTTGCTTGTCTGCGAGGTCTGATCACAGGGTGGCTGTTAGCTTCATGGGTCTGCTTGTTTCGGCAATGTGAAACAAGGAGAATTCAGCAGGAGAAATGGATTCAGTATTAACCAGGCAGGTTACAAGAGGGCAAACGTGAATGCCGCCGCCATCACGCGCCAGAGCAAATCAAATCTGGCCCTGGCATTTGTTTCGTTAGGCCCTGAGCGCAAACGCGACATCACGATTTTCTACGCTTTCTGCCGTGTGGTCGATGATATTGCCGATTCGACGGAATTAAGCATCGTCGAGAAACGAGAGCGTCTAACGGATTGGCGCCAGATGCTTGGTGCCAGCGCTCCAGACGAGCCGCTGCTTGCGCGCGATCTGCGGCAATTGATGGCTAAATATTCGCTTCCACCGGGCATGCTCGAGGAAATCATCGCCGGAGTAGAAATGGATTTGACCACTGTGCGATATCCCACATTTGAAGAGCTTCGTGTTTATTGTTACAGGGTCGCCAGTGCAGTTGGGCTCGTCAGCATCGAGATCTTTGGTCATCGCAACCCGCGTTGCCGGGAATACGCAATCGATCTTGGACTGGCGTTGCAAATGACGAACATAATTCGGGACGTGTGGAAGGATTTTCAGACCGGGCGCATTTACCTGCCACAGGAAGATCTGGTGCGGTTCCACTATTCAGAAGCGGATCTCGCGAAACGACGATACAACGAGCAATTCATCCAGTTGATGCAATTCCAAGCGTCGCGTGCGCGTGAATTCTTTAGCCGCGCAGCAAGGGAGCTTCCGCCTGAGGATCGCCGCGCGATGGCGCCGGCAGAGATCATGCGCTCCATTTACCGCGCGCTTCTTCGACGAATTGAACTGGACAACTTTCGTGTTTTCGAAAAAGAATATCGGTTAAGCAGGCTGGAGAAGGCAGGCCGGATCACGGCGCAGTTGTTCAAATCTTTTTTGAATTGGCCCCGTCGAGCATCCGTCTGAGTTCCTGGCTGCGAAATATTACCAAGAACAAATCTATGAAAAACAAATCTCTAAACATTCTGTCGGCGATCACGATTGCATTGGGTGTGCTCGGCACAAACCTGTACGCGCAAGGCACGGACTCGCGCATAGGCAGTATTGCGCGTGAACGGGGGGAAAAGGGAGCGATTGAAGCTACACCGCTCACGAAAGCAGAGGCTGACAAGAAATATCCGTCAAAATCAAAAACCTATCCAGCGGGCATTCGCGACGCGCATGATGCTTCCGGCGTTGTTTCCAGCCCATATCCGCCGCATGAAAAGTATAACTGCTCGAAGGTTAACCACGGCGGGTTGGTGCTCGACGTTCATGCGAAGCAAGTCTTTGTTTATCCCTGATACCCGTCGGCCCGCGCAAGGATTTCGGAGCCGCGTTCGCGCCATCTGCGCGGTTGCGCGGTTCAATATCTCAAAATAAAAGCAAATATGCGGAGGAGCATTCCTACGATCGGCGGGGTCATTGCATTCAGTTGCTGCGTTTTGACTTCATGTGATACACCCGTTGGGCAGGGTGCAGC
>DASYSX010000057.1:0-20381 GCA_036002955.1 Candidatus Udaeobacter sp.
TCCTTCCAGCTTCTTACTTCATCCTTTTGCTGTGCCTCGTTTCAAACGCACCGTTCTGATCGACGATTACGTGCTGGATGTGCTGATGCGTGATTTGATCGGGCACGATCAAAAGCCCGCCGCGTTCATGGTGTACCTGCACCTTTACGGCCAGGCTGCCCGAAATAAGTGGCGCCACATTAACGCCAGTGTGCGCACCATCGCGGACGCAACAGGACTCTCCAAAAGCGCCGTCCACGCAGCGCTCGCACACTTGCGGCGCCGGCAACTAATCGCAACGACCGCGGATCACGCCACTGCTACTCCGCGCCACCGCGTTCTGCGTCACTGGCGCACGCGATGATTAAGCCGACTGTGCCAGACGCCGCTCGCTAAAATAGTCCCAACGTTCTGAGGACAAATCCATTACTTCGATGAACGCAAACGCGCCAGCAATTGCGAATCGTTTCTAGGGTTTGCGCGGGAATTCACAATACGGGGAGACGAAATGATCAAAGGAAGTCAATTAGTCGGACGTGCTGTCATCGACATGGAAGCCGCGGAGCGGCTCGGAAAAATCAAGGAAATCATCGTGCAACGTGATGGCGAGCGCGTGGCTGGTTTTGTCGTTGTGCATGGCGAAACACTTGTGGGAACCGCGGGGAAGCGACGGATGATTCCCGCATCCGCTGTGCATTCAATCGGGCCCGATGCAATGACTGTGCGGGGATCTGCGATGCAAGACATGGTTGAACTCGATAACCTGCCACGTATGTCCGACATCATTGGTCACAAGATGGTCACGCAAAGTGGACGACTGCTCGGCGTAATCGACGATGTCCTGATCAATCGCGGAGATGGGACAATTGTGGGGTTTGTCGTCGGTGAAGGCGTTCGCAGCAAGTTGGAAAACATCTTCAATCCGCAGCGTTCCCGAGTTCGTGGCTACGTGCGCGCCGAAGCCGATCTCCACGTTGGCAAGGACCTCATCATCGTACCAGATGACGCGCTGATTGAAGGAGAGCCGGGCGTGCAAGAAGCCGATCAGAAACAGGCGACAGGAAAGACAGAAGGTGACGCGCAACGCTGGGAAGAGCGTGCTTCGGCGAAATCCACAAGACCAAGCATTTGGACGCGGAGAACAGACACGCCAGCACAGATCCGACCGCAAATAGCGATAGATCGCGGCCTTAAATCTGAAACTGCACGAGCATCGGAGACGGGTGGGGCTGCTACACTCGACGAAGAAAAAGCACCTGAGATTGCAGCGCCGATTACGACCGATGAAGCCGTTTCGACGGTGTCGCGGGACGAAGCGGTGACCAGCGTTCCGCAGGATCAGCCTCTAAAATAAGGCTGCCTTCGTGGTTTCCAGATTGAATTTGTTCCTATACAGAAGTCGGCAGTGATTTTCCCACGCGGCGCACGTCATCGAGCAGGATCTCCATGTCGCGCAACGTTGTCCGATAGTTCAACACACAACCGCGCAACGCGAAGCGGCCGCCGGCCGTGGTATTCGAGAGATAGGAGCTGCCATCCCGCTGCAGAGCGACCAGCAACCGTTCATTGAACGTATCGATTGCTTCAGGCGGTTGATTTTTTAGCTGCGCCGGCAGGTGACGAAAACAAAAAATCGATAACTCAACTGGCGCGAGCATTTCGAAGTCATCGCTGGCCTGCACCATCGACTCGAGATGGCGCGCACATGCTAGGTTGCTTTCGATCGCCTCGCTCAAGCGGTCGAGACCAACGCCTTTTAACAGCATCCATACTTTGAGCGCACGGAAACGCCGCGAGAGTTCCGGCCCGTAGTCCCAGCATACGAATGCTTCGTCTGCTTCCTCACCAAACATCCGGGTGTACTCCGCCTCATGAGCAAAAGCGGCGCGGGCAATCTCGGGATTGCGGTAGATCACGCAGCCAACATCCACCGGCAGATAAAGCCATTTGTGAGGATCCAATGCGATGGAATCCGCTTGCTCCATTCCTGCGAATAATTTTCTCGCTGACGGCGCGAGAATGGCGAAGGCTCCATAACTTCCATCCACGTGCATCCAAAGTTGGAACCGATCCGCAACGGCTCGAATCTCGCCTAAGGGATCGACCGCGCCGATATCCACAGTTCCGGCATTCCCAACTACGCAGAACGGAACGTAACCCGCCTGCAGATCTGCGGTGATTCTTGCGACTAGATCGTCTATCCGCATTCTGAAGCGTTCGTCCACCTCGACGGACTGCACGTTCTGCCGGCCAATTCCCAGAAGCGCCGCTGCTTTGACGATGGAAAAATGTGTCGCGCTTGACGCATACATACGTAGCCGGCCTAACGAGTCATATTTCGTCTGGCGGGCCACAGCCAGAGCCGCGAGATTGGCCATCGAACCGCCGCTGACAAAAAGCCCGCCGGCTTGAGGGTCGAAGCCGAGAATTTGACGGATCCAATCGATCGTCAGTCGTTCGAGTTCGACCGGCGCCGGCGCCGAACGCCAGATCGTAAGATTGCTGTTTAAGGTCGAAGCAAGCAGATCGGCGAGCGCACCGATTGGCGTCCCAGGCGATTGCACATAACCAAACATCCGAGGGTGCGGGTTCTGACGGCTAAAAGGAACGATCTTGTCGCGAAAAACCTTTAGCAGCGAAGCAAAATCGATTCCCTTGATCGGGAGCTCCGAGTCGAGCCCGCTTCGAATCTCGCGGGAAGAACTGTGCCGATACGCCGGGAGATCGCGAAGCTCGCCGAGATAATCGGTCATGAATTCGATGACCGAATCGCCCCATTCACGTATTTCGTCGGCAGACGGTTCAAGCATGTTCACGTATTACACGCGCAAAGAATATCGCGTGCAAACGACGCGTTGCGGAGGGTAGGGCGCGACCGCCGGGCGCGCCGAGCTCGTCACTCGCCACTATCGGTCACTTCCAAGCCTCCTCGCTCTTCTCTTCGTAATGTTTAAACGCCGTCTCCAGACCGCCAATCACTTCCGCAGCGGTTTCGAAGAGCGCCTGCGCTTTCGGTTCGTCTATCTTTCTAATGTCGTCGCGCAAATGTTCGATTAGTTCCCGAAATTCCTTCCGAACATTCGCGGTATGCGCCCGCGGATCTTTTGATGCAATCGTTTCCATATAATGCGTTCGCTGGTGGAATCGCGCGCAGACGCATCAGATCCGAGAATCCTTCTTACTTTTTTCTTCTTCCTTCTTACCATTATCAGCAGTGCCGATTATTGTTTTTGCGCTGCTGCTTTTTGTTCTTCTCGCCTTTGCTGGCGTGGTTCTGCTTTCTCTTGCTTTGCGTTACCGCGCCGGCACCGCTCGACGACAAGCACGCCACTGGGTTGCCAGCCTGAATGTGTGGATGACCAGCTTCTCCGCTGTTTTCTTTCTCTCGTTCACGCTTCTGCTCTCGTTCTGGGTCGACGCAGCGTTTCGATTCGCGCTGATTGGTCTGGGTTGTGGGGGCATTCTCGGTTTGGTCGGTTTGGCAATGACGCGTTGGGAAAGCCAACCGGAAGGACTTTTTTACACCCCAAGCCGTTGGCTGGCGCTTTTCATTACGTTGGCGATCGGCGCACGTTTCGTCTACGGCTGGTGGCGCGCCACGCACTCCGGCCGTGATGTTACTACCGATCAGCATTGGCTGATCACCGCCTCCGGGGCTCAGCTTTCCATGGCAGTCGCTGCTGGATTGATTGGCTACTATCTGGTGTATTCCGTTGGAGTGCGTCTACGCATCGCGCGCCACGCGCAACGGCGATACAATTAAACGAATCAGGAAGGCAGGAACACAGGAAATCCGTGTTCATCCGCGGATAAGAAATTCTATCTGTTCAAGCTCCGTCGTTCCTACTCTGGCAGCTTTACCTTCCGTGTCGCTCATCCCGTTCGCGCCATTCCTGGTTTCCTGGCTTCCTGATTCAACTGACGGTATTTCCGCTGAGACAGCGGACGCTACAGCTATCCTTCCTGCGTTCCTGCTTTCCTGATTACTCAACCAGCTTTGCGTTCGTTCACCGCGACGATTTGCAGATCGTCGCCGGCAGGTTCCAACACCAGTGTTTTGTCCACTTTGCCAGATGACTGCTTGTTGCCATTTCGCAATTTGAATCCCAGCGGAAACGTGACCCGCACCCGCTTCTCACTTTGCGGTTCGATGCTAATCTTTCCTGCGACCCAGAAGTGCCGCTCCGGCCATCGTTCGTCGTAGCGTTTTAAATCCTGCTGAATCTTTTCACGATCCATCTCCCCTTGGTCGTAGTAATTGACGCGATCAGCAAAAAACTCGGCTTCAGCGCCGACATTCTTATCGAGTCCTGCCAGAACAAACGCCGCCACATAATCACGCAGACGGTCCGTGCCGAACTCATCGACCGAAGCTGTAGCCGGTGGCGCTGATACCGGTTGCATGCTCTCTGCTGAGCTTCGCGCTTCCACGGGCGTAGTTTGTATTGGTGTGTCAGTGCTAGTTGGCGGCGTCTCGTTATCCGCCGGGGATGACGTCTCTGTGGCGGCGGGTTGGGGCTGCCGTGCCTTGGTTGATTTCCGCCGTTCCCGCTTGCGCAGCTGACGCCAAGTCTCGGTACTCTGCTCGGTAGTGGCTATACTCGGGCCAACTGCTGGCTTCGCGCCGAGGACTTTGCTCGTTTCCGCGTCGAGCTGTCCAGTGATAGGCAAACCGTTGCGAATCTGGTAACGGCTGAGCGCTGCGCTGAAATCACTACTGTACGCACCGTCGATTTCGCCAAAATAACACCCTTCGTCGGCGAGTTTACTCTGCACCGCTCGCACGTTCTCCTCCGCACCGGCGGCGCTCATGTTCTCCTTTGCCGTAACTGATCCTGCGACCACAAACGCGATCGCAACCACCAAAAAAATATAACGCATAGTCACATAATTATTATCGAACGTGGAGCGCCGCGCGCTCTTGCCGGACATGCGATGCACGTTTGTCGATTTAGCCTTCAGATTTTTTTTCGCATTGCGACAAATAACTGAAAGCTTTTCGCCGCCGTCGCCGAAGTATGATTGATGACCATTCGGCCGAAGAGGCACCGTGGCGAAATGGAAGTCGATCCACGTTTTCGCAATCGCGAACGCCAGCCCGGCCTGGATCTTCTGCGTGCTCTCGCGATCATCCTCGTCGTTGTTTACCACGCCGCACTGTTCGGATTCAAATTGCCCGGCCGAGTTGACCGCTTCGGCTGGATTGGTGTCGATCTTTTCTTTGTCCTTAGTGGTTATCTGATCGGTGGCCAGTTGCTGGCCTCACTTGCGCGGGATCAGCGCATCAAACTCGGCCGGTTTTTCACCCGCCGCGCCTTGCGAATTGTGCCGGCCTATTTCGTCGTGCTCGCGATTTATTTTTTGTTGCCGGCGTGGCGTGAATATCCCGAAATGTCACAGCCGCTCTGGAAATTTCTGTTGTCGGTGCAAAACATCGCGCTCCATGGTGGAACCGCTTTCTCACATGCGTGGTCACTCGCGGTTGAAGACCAATTCTATGTGGCGCTACCATTTCTTTTGCTCTTTCTCTATCGCCGTCCGCGCGCGGCCATAATCGTTCCGTGCCTGATCGTGGTTGGCGGCGTCGGGTTACGCGCTTTCCTGGCGGCACAGAACGCGTCAGTTGATGGCGGGGTATCGTTCCGTGGGTTTCAGGCGTGGATTTATTATCCAACCTGGACCCGTCTCGATCCGCTTGTGTTAGGCGTTGTCCTGGCAGGCATTGAAAGATTTCGACCGAACTGGTGGCAGCGCCTTATCAACTGCGCGTCCTGGCTTTGGCTGCCGGGGCTCGGGCTAATCGTTGACGCTTTGTATCTCGGCGAAACCGAAAACCTCACCATCGTTGCGTGTGTCTGGCAATTTCCACTGATCGCCGTCGGCATGGCCGCTATCCTTGTTTGCGCGGTCAGTCCGCGACTCCTACTTTGTCGAGTTGCAATTCCCGGCGCCGCTTTCATTGCCAGCATCGCCTACAGCGCCTACTTGATTCAGAAACTGGTTATTAACGGTGTCGCGCAATTCTGCATAAATCACAACGTTGATCTCACTTCCGCGCCCGCGCTTCTCGGCGTCGAGCTTTGCGTCTACATTGCCGCAACGGTTCTCTTCCTGTCGATAGAACGTCCGTTCTTGCTTCTTCGCCGAAGGCTTGCGCCTCCGGTCGAACTTAGTTCGCGACAATCGCGCAAAGCCTAGGGTGCAGCGTGTTGCGGCTCCGGCAGAAAGAAAAAGAGGATTCCAAGAATCACATAAACCGAGAGAAGTTGGACGCCTTCGATCCAATTCGTCTCGCCGTCTTCGCTAATCTGAAACAGGATGTAGACGGAGGCTACAACCGCCAGAACTTCCGGCACCGTGAATTCCAGGTCCATCGGCCGTCCGAAAAGATAGGAGAGAAAAACCATCACGGGCGCCACGAAGAGTGCGATTTGCAAACTGGAGCCGATCGCTATGCCAACAGTCAGATCCATCTTGTTTTTCATTGCCATGAGAATGGCAGTTGAGTGCTCGGCCGCATTACCCACAATCGCCACTACGATCACACCGACAAACACTTCGGTCAGGCCGACGGAGTCCCGGACGTTTTCGATTGTGCCGACGAGAAACTCGGAGAGGAGGGCGACCACAGCCGTTGCAATGAGCAGGATCGTAATGGCCTTTCCGCGCGACCATTGCCTCTCTTGTTCTTCAGCATCTTCTTCACAGCTTCGGAAGAGATGTTTATGAGTCTTGAGCGAAAAACCGAGCATGCAGAAATAGGTAAGGAACAATACAACGGCAATGGCGAGGGAGAGCTTCTGCTCGACTAATGGGCTCCAGCCGCCAGGACTGGAACGCGCGGTGAGATGAAAGACCGTCGGAATGACCAAGCCAATCGCAGCCAGAGAGAGCGAGATGGCCCAGGTGCGTGCTGCGGTGCCGTTAAAACGTTGTTCTTTGTATTTAGTCCCGCCGCACACAATGGAAAGACCGAGCACCAGCAGCACGTTACCGATGATCGATCCGGTAAGAGAGGCTTTCACTACATTGGTCAGACCTTTGGAAAGCGCTATGCCAGCGATGATGAGCTCCGCGGCGTTTCCGAAAGTGGCGTTGAGTAATCCACCCAAACCTTCCCCGACTCGGATCGCTAGCGCTTCGGTGGCGCGCCCGATCCAGCCTGCGATCGGAATGATGCCGAGAGCGGAGCAAACGAAGAGCGCAGTGGGACTGATGCCTCCGGGCCAGAAGCGCAGAAGTATCGCCAGCGGAACAAAAATAAGAAGCCAGTCGAAGGACGGTTTGAGTTTCAGAAGTCTGAGAATTTCGCGACTTGCTTCAGCTAATCAACCCGTGCCCTCTTCCGCTAGGTTAACGACACGATTTACAACTGGCCCTTGCATCATGAGAGAGCAGAAATGAATCAGGAAACCGGGGACCCAGGAAAAAATAGATCAGCTACTGCCTTTTCTCATGGTTTCATGGTTGCCAGATTTGAATATAAAGAAGAACTGATATGAAAACCGTCGTTTTGGTTGGTGTAGCAGCGGTGTGGTGCGTTCCGTGTATTGCCACGGCGCAGAATCCAGATGAACGGCTGGAAACCATCTACACAGAAGAATGGAAATGGAGACTGGAGCAGTTTCCGGGGCTCGAAGGAATTGAAAAACCGGTTCCCGATCGCCTGCCAAAAGTCGATCCAAAGACGCAGGAGACGCGGCTAAAATATTGGCAGGATGTGCTGCACAAGCTCGACGATGTTCCGCGCGCGCAACTCTCGCCAGAGGAGCAGATCAACTACGATGTTTATCGCCCGGAAATCGAGAATTTCGTCGCCGACCAGAAATTCCATGATTACGAAATGCCGGCGAACTCGGACTCTGCTTTCTGGACCGATTTTGGCGAGACCGCACGGCGACCTTTCAAGACGCTAGCGGATTACAAAAATTGGATCGCGCAGATGGGCGACATCCCCCGCTATTTCCGCGAACAAATTGCGAACATGCGGGCCGGGCTTGCGCGCAGTTTCACGCCGCCACGTCTCACTTTGCAGGGACGCGAGAAATCGATCGCCACCATTGTGGAGGGCAAACCCGAAGACAATCTGCTCTACACACCATTCCGGGAACCGATGGTCGGCGTTCAGCCGTCCGACCAGGAGACGCTCAAATCGGAAGCCGCACAGGTGATTCGTGAAATCGTGCAGCCGGCTTATGCGGACCTGCTCAAGTTTTTCAGGGACGAATATGTGCCGCACACCCGCACGACGCTTGCCGCTGAAGCGCTGCCCGAGGGGAAAATGTACTATCGCCAGAAAATCCGCGAGTTTACCACGCTCGATCTCTCGCCCGACGAAATTCATAAGATCGGCCTCGCGGAGGTTGTCAAATTACATCAGCAGATGGTCGACGCGATGCACGAGTCCGGCTTCAAAGGCGAGTTTCCAGAATTTCTGAAATTTCTCCGTGATGATCCGCAGTTCTACGCCAAAACCTCGCAGGAACTGCTCAATCGCGCTGCCTGGATTGCGAAAGTGTTCGACGGCAAATCGTCGCAATACTTTGGTTATCTGCCGCGGATGCGCTTCACCATCAAACCTGTCCCGCCCGATCTAGCACCTTTTTATACTTCGGGCCGTGGCGGTCCGGGCATTTATCTCCTAAACACATACGATCTGCCGCATCGCCCGCTCTACAATCTGCCGGCGCTGACCCTGCATGAGTCCGCACCCGGACATGCGTTCCAGATTCCGATCGCGCTCGAGCACAAGAACCAGCCGGACTTCCGGCGGTTCGACTACATTTCCGCGTACGGCGAAGGTTGGGCGCTTTATTGTGAAAAGCTAGGGCAGGAAATGGGGATGTACGAGACGCCATACGAGCGCTTCGGGATGCTGGGTTATCAGATCTGGCGCGCGGTACGGCTGGTGGTGGACACCGGCGTTCATTCGAAAAGTTGGACGCGCGAACAGGCGCTGAAGTACATGAACGATTACACTGCGTTACCCGAGCATGAGATCCAGACCGAGGTAGACCGTTACATCGCATGGCCCGGGCAAGCCCTCTCTTATTATATGGGCGAGCTCGCGATCGTGCGCGCCCGCGAAAAAGCGGAGAAAACGCTCGGAGCGAAATTCAACATCCGCGCTTTCCACGATGCTGTGCTCGAGCTCGGCTCAGTACCGCTGCCCGCTGTCACAGCCCGAATCGACCGCTTCATCACTGAAGGCGGCAAAGGCCCTTACCCGGATATGGAGTGACCAGGTGAACGCACGCGGCTCGCATGCTGATTTCGGCGGCCCGCCTAAACTAACTTATTTGCTTTTAGCCGGCAACGATCTGCACGGTTCTTCGTCGATCAGAATGCTGTAGCGTCCGCTGTCCTCAGCGGAATAACTGAAAGCACGTTGCTCTGGTCAGATCGAATCCCGGATACCGCGGTCGAAATCACGAGGACCAACGACACCGGACATTTTATCCCACACCGAACTCACCGCAGGACGCACCGTGTCCCATGGCAAGGCCGAATCGGGCTTACCGCTCTCGTAATCATTTGCAACGGATTCCTCGACTTCGTCGAACTTCTTCCCTCGAAATTTCTGGAATGAAGTGTAGCCGGTGCGATACGCGTGCTCGTATTGGTCGTAAGAAGAATTCTTCGCGTACGGTTGTTTAGAGTGTCGTTCTCGCCAGTAAGCGGCTTCGTTTTCCGGATACACCCATTGGCCGCGATCAGTCTCGTCTGCTTTCGAACGTGTTTGCATAACTAATGTCCCTTCTACTGTTTCCAATAGAACTTCGACAGTTGCGGCCCGATCGGTCGCTTTCAGCAACAGAAAAATGCACCCAACGTAGCTACTTCGTTGTGAACGGCGACCGCACCATCTGCTCGACGCAGCTCACATGAATGTTCTCTGCGGGCCCTTCGCAGATGCCCCGGTCGCTATTTCCGGCATCGATGCGATACTCTCAGATGTCTAAACGATCTGCTATCTCGTTCACACGTCGCGCGCCTGACAACCTTACCGAAGAGCTGGTTGCTGTGCTTTCGTCAAAGGACTCTTTCGAATTCAAGCCGTTATTCGAAATTATTTTGCTCAATCTGCGAGAGCGAAACGCAGCCAATGGCGGCGAAGAACTGCTGCGCTTGCGTGCTTACGAGAAGCTTCAGGGCCTTGTGCACCAGGGCGCGGTCAACCGAACAGTCACAGGGACGACGAAGAAATACAAAGGCGTTGCCAAGCGAATGGTTATGCTTCGCGATGAGATGAAAGCTTTGCGTGCCGCCTGCGACGAGCGCGCTCTCGCCAAGGCCGCCGCGCGAGACTGATCGCTGACTTCTGACATCGGGGTCTTTGGATAATTTTGGGGAGCACACGCGGCTCGCGTGTTGGTTGGAAAGCCCGGCCGCTCCTTCACCCGCGTTACGGCGGCGGCTCGCCGAAACAAGCTTTACTCCCACTTAGTCGAGCATCGAGTTCTCGACGATGTTAGAGGGTAGGAGCGAGTGAGCGTGGGCGGCGGACCAGTTTCAATGGAGCGATGGGACCAGCGACATAGGAGGTAGCGCTTTGATTGGACGTCTGGCGTTGGGCGTTCGACGTTCGACCTTTCTATGGCAGAGAGCTCAACCGCGGTCATCGCGAGCGCGAACAACCTTTGCGTCAAATACGGCACTCAGATCGTCCTCAACGGCGCGACGATTGCCTTCAGGGAGGGCGAACACATTGGCCTTGTCGGCCGCAACGGCTCGGGCAAATCGACCTTCCTCCAGATCGCGGCGGGGGTGGCGCAAGCCGATTCAGGCGAATTCACACGCCGGCGTGATCTCGTCACCGGCTACATGCCACAACTTTCCGGCTTGGACGATGCGGCCACCGTCCATGCGAACATTCTCAGCGGCGCGCAACGGATTCTCGACCTCATCGCCGAGTACGAACGCATCCCGGCCGACAGCCCGCTTAGCGCTTCGCTTCTCGACCAGATTGGCGAGGCCGATGGGTGGAACTTGGAACATCGAATCAATTCCCTCATCACGAATCTGCACGCGCCGGAATCCGATCGTGTGGTGGGCACGCTTTCCGGCGGGGAAAAACGCCGCGTCGCACTTTGCCGGGCGCTTTTGGTGCGTCCTGATTTTCTGATTCTCGACGAACCGACCAACCATCTCGACACCGGCTCGATCGAATGGCTGGAGGACTTTCTCGCGCGTTACGCCGGCACCTGTCTGTTCGTTACACACGATCGCTATTTTCTCGATCGGGTGGCGACACGGATCGTCGAGCTGTCGCGCGGCGAGTTTACCAGCTACGACGGCAACTACACCGATTACCTGCTCTCGCGCGCGCAACGCCAAGCGGTCGAGGAGGCGCAGGAACATCAACGCCAAAAGTTTTTGAAACGCGAACTGCAATGGGTGAGAAAAGCGCCCCGCGCACGCCGGACGAAATCGGTGGACCGCGTGGAACGCTATTTCGAGATGGCCGCGCAGGAAGCACCGGAGGCGGAGCTCGACGTCGAGTTGATTATCCCCACACCGCCGAAGCTCGCGAATCGCATCATTGAATTGCGCGACGTGAGCGTGGAGCTGGGCGGCCGCACTCTTTTTCAGCACGTGAATCTCAATCTCGCAGCCGGGGAACGCCTCGGTGTTGTCGGTCGCAACGGACTCGGCAAGTCTTCGCTGCTCAAAGTGATTCTGCAGGAACTGCCCGCCGCGAGCGGTGCACTGGAGATCGGCGCGCGGACCCAGATCAATTACGTCGATCAAAATCGGCTCTTGCTCGACGATGAGAAAACGGTTTGGGAAGAAGTCGGCAGCGGCGGAGAACACGTCACGCTCGGCGACCAGAGCATCACGTTGCGTGCTTATCTGCGGCGATTTCTTTTCAGCGAAGACCGCATCAACACCAAGATTTCACAGCTCAGCGGCGGCGAACGGAGCCGGGTGCTGCTCGCTAAAATCCTGAAGCGAGGCGGCAATGTTCTGATGCTCGACGAACCGACGAACGATCTGGATCTCGGAACGTTACGCTTGCTCGAGGAAGCGCTCGTCGCTTTTGGCGGCTGCGTCATCGTGGTGAGCCATGATCGCTATTTTCTGAATCGCGTTTGTACATCGATTCTCGCTTTCGAAGGCGAGCGCCGCGTGGCCTATAGCGTCGGCAACTACGATTACTACTTGGAAAAGCGAGACGCGCCTGGCCCAGTTCACGAATCATACCCGACGCTCACCGGAGCCGTCGCGGAGCAAAGGAAAAGCAAAGACAAACCGCGAAAGCTCAAGTGGAAGGAAGAACGCGAATGGGAATCGATGGAAGCGAATATTCTCTCTGCGGAAAACGACGTGTCGGCTTTGGAGGCCACGTTTGCCGCGCCGGATTTTTATGCGAAACCGCGCTCGGAAATTTTCGAGTTGGAGACGCAATTAAAAATGGCACGCGACAAAGTCGCGCACCTCTACGCGCGGTGGCAGGAACTCGAGCTCCTGCAGAGCGTGCCGTCTCCCTAAACGACCGTCTCGCGGGGATCTAGGATGCCTTCGGAAAAAGGCGCTGATTTTCGAGGAGGCCAGTGTTAGAATTCGGACGCGAGATGACAGCGAGCAAGATCATCGAAGAAATCAAGCTGCTCGATCCGAAGGAACAATTGGACGTCATTCGTTTTGCTTATCAGCTCGACGCCGAGCGAAGATTGACGGGGAAAGAACTGTCGAGCCTCGCAGAACGCATGGTCAACGCCGCTGATCCGGCAGAAGAAGCGAGGATCCGCCAATCGATCGGCCGCGGCTTCTACGGCCAGCGCGAAAATGCCTAAGATTCGCCGGCGAAATCTTCCGCCGGCGTTGCTCAATCATTTATTGGATCGAATCAAGAGGCGCGAGATTTCTTCGGATCATCTTGGCGGGCTCGCCCACTGGCTCGACACCGAACCGGAGGTTCCGGATGGCAAATGGTTCAAACGTTTTTCGGGAATGACTGTTTGTGGTGAAGGCGAATTGGTGAAGACCTTCCTTACTTCCCGACAGGCTCCAATGGGAACCGAAATCCCCTAACAATAGCTGAGTCGCGTTCGAGAGTGTTTTATCATAAGCCCCTTATGATGCATGGCAGATGTCGGCATTTAGAACTTCAGAGTTCGTCAAAGCTTCGATTTCGCTAAAGAGATGCGTGCCTCGCGGTAGCGCCGCCGCTGTCCCGCGACTGCGTATGAAGCATTGCTATGCTAAAGCAGATGAAGCCACGGCTCTGCGGGCCGTTTCCAAGTGTGAAAAGCAGTGCCGAGTTGAACCGGCCGCAGGCCGGTGGCTACAGTATTTGTGAAATCGGTTGGGGCTGCGAATGCTGCGTGAACCACTCGGTGGTGGGTCACTTTCCTCCAGCCCGCTGCTGCAACGGAACCAATGCCGCAAGATCGACAGCAGATGTCGGCGAAGCCGTTGTATCGAGAAGCTCTTTGGCCGCCGCTTTCAGTTCCGTCCATCGCGACAATGGATAGGCGGGCGCAAGGACGATGTGGCGAAGTATGCTGCGCCATTCCACCAGCGCGCGTTCGATATCGCCGTGACGCAACAGTTCGTTGGTGAGCTTGTGCTTGCAGCGCGGATCAGCCACCAGCGCGCGCACCACTTCCGATGCGCCGGCGCCGTATTGCACCGGCACGCCCATGGTGAGGTAACCCGGATAATCGGCCCGGCGGTAGATTCGCTGACACAAAATGCCGAGCCGCCCGCCCATCGGCGCATCCTCACCGGCGAAGCGCGGACCAGCGCGAATATTGGCGAGATCGAAAACTAATTCGTCGATCGGATACGTTTCGTCTTCGAGCGCGACCGCCACCGCCAGACCTTCGCCCCCGTGGAAAAATGAGAAGATCATTCCCCGCGTTGTGGGTGTGCCGTCGGATTCAACCAATCCAAGATGTCGCCACGCGTACGTTGGCGAGTTCACGATCGCCACGGTTTTATCGTGCTCCAACTGATCGCACGTTCGACAAAAGTCCGGCAGGTTCTTGCGCTCCGGCGGATCGATTAACGCCTTGCCTAACGAATCAAGGTGAGCGTTGAGCGGCACATCGCCGTAATCGAGCCGGATCGAAAGCAGCTTTCCGCGCATAATCCAGTCGACGATCGTGCCCGGCTTGACCAGTTCAACGAGCTGTGCGCGAATCTCAGTCTCAAATTGTTCATGCGTAAAAGTTCCGCGCCGCGCAGCCAAATTTTTAATTGGACGTTGAGCGTTGAGCGTTGGGCGTTCGGCGTTTTCTTTTTTCTCCTTAACCGCCCGCATTGTCATTGGGCGTTGGGCGTTCGACGTTGGGCGTTCGCCGTTTTCTGCAAGCTTCTTCGTCATTTCTCTCTTCAGCCATTTCACTAATGCCACTTCTCCGGAAGCCAGCACCGTCGCGACCGGCAACTCGCGACCATAATGGTTCTGCTCGCGCAGCCGGCAAAGATTTCCCATGCCGACTCCATCGAGCATACGCGGCAGCGTCAGCGCCCGTCGCCACCGATCGTTTTCGCGCACAAAAGCGCGACCGAGCGTCACACTTTCTGCGGCCGGTTTCGCTTCCCATTCTTCGCGAAAGTTCAGCATCTCGATCATTGCCCGTCGGACGAACCGCGCGCGCTCATCGGTCACCCAAAGTCCACAGGCCCGCGGCCCGCTTTCGAGTGAGTGTTCGACGCCGAGCGGCACGCGTTGCACGCTGAACAATGACTGGGTCAGTTGCACCCCCGCCGCGAACGGTTGTTCGCCGCGCTGTTTGGCGGCATGCATCACGCTTATCAGACTGGGCCAATCTACCTGGGCCGCGCGTTTCAGTTGGCGCGCTTTTGTGTCGCTCAATCGCGGCAGATCATTCGTGTAAAGCGCGTGACCGACTTCATCGAGACCCCGGCGTCCTGCCCGACCAAACATCTGGAGAAGCTCATCCGCTTCAACCTGGCGCTCGAAATTCCCGGCGAAATAACCCCGATCGGTCACGATGACCGAGCGCATCGAAAAATTGATCCCGGCGGCGAGTCCCATCGTTGCGACGACAACGTTGAGTTGTCCCGTTTTGGCGAGCGATTCCACCACGCCGGCGCGCGCGGCGTAACTGAGTCCGCTGTGATGATACGCCACACGATTCCGCAGAAGTTTTGTCAGGCTTTTCCCCGCGGTTTGTTCCTGCGCTGACGTCAATCGCAGCGGATCGCGCACCGGCAGGGCCGACGCGATGGCTTGCGCAATCTGTTCGGCAGCAGCGCGACGCGGCGCGAACACCAACACCGGAGCCAGGTCCGCGCGCATGGCGCGGCCAATCATACGCGGCCAGAAATTTCGCGACTGAACAAATTGGGAATCCGGCAAATTTCCGAGGTCAGTTTCCTCCAGCGGCACCGGTCGCGTCTTATGTTCAATGAGGACGGCGTCACGTCCGATGCGTTGCAGCCAGGCGACCACGTCGCTCGGGTTGGCCACGCTCCCGCTCAAAAACAGCAACTGCGTTGCTTTCGGTGCGAGAGCGACGGCGAGTTCGTAATGCACGCCCCGCATCGGATCGCCCAGCATTTGAAATTCATCCATGACCAGGAGACCAGGGCCTTCGCCGCGGAGAAACCGCCCGCGTTGTGTTTCGAGCGTCGCGACCACAACCTTCGCGTCGAGATTTAGCGCGACGTCACCCGTCGATATGCCGACATCCCAGCCGCGCACGCGCCATTCCGATAATTTATCGTTAGCGAGTGCGCGAGTCGGGACGGTGAACACCGCCTGAGTTTTCAGGTTCGGATAAAGCAGCTCAAAGATGTAAGTCTTGCCCGATCCTGTCGGCGCCTGCACCACGACGTCTTTTCCCTGTTGCAACGCGCGTACTGCCTCCTGCTGCCACAGATCGGGAATGATTAGTCCGACGGCCAGTCCTGCCTTCATTGAGAAAACATCCGGGCACGAAGAGCAGATGCAATTTTTGGCTTCAACACCGCATCGCTGTGGCACATTGACGTAAGGCCGTCAGATGTCGGTCGTCAGTGGTCAATGGTCACGCGCAGCGATCCCGCCATAGATAGGGAATGGAGCGACTGGGCGAGCGACATGGCCGGTAAAGCCGTGAGGTAACGGTCGAGCGAGCGGGAGCAAGCGAGATACAATGGAGCTGATGGGATCAGCGACATAGAAGGTAAAGTGACGAGGGTAGGAGCGAGTGAGCGTGGGCAGCGAACGAGTTTCAATGGAGCTGAGGGATCAGCAACATAGAAGGTAAACTCGCGAGGATAGCGACGAGCAAGTTGGGCAACGAGCGAATTTCAATCCTTTTATTTTCCAATCCGTGGTGACCCGTCATTGTGGTTCTCACTTTGTAACGAACGGCGGCGACGCCATTCGATCAACGCAGCTGGTGTCGAGGTCCTTCACGCTTCCTTTGTCCATGAAGTCAATGATGATCCGATCGACACAACCCGCGTCGCTCAATCCATCCACGCCATGGCCGGCTTCAGGGATGATGACGTGGCGGCTGTTTGGCAAATATTTTGCGACTTCCTCGCCGCGTTGCGGTGGCGTGATCGGGTCGAGGTTACCTGAAAAGATCAGCACCGGAAGATTCGACGAAACCGGCTCCCGATAATCGGCCGGAATTTTTCCGCGCGGCCATAAACTGCACGCGCGCGTTTGTTGAAACACGCGATAATTCCCGAAAGGATTCCCCTCGTTCAGCTTGGCGGCTTCCGCCTGATCAATGAACGGAACGTCTTCCGCGCAGGTGACGGAGAGATACATACCGTCAGCAATGAAGTCGGGAATCCCCGGCGCAATCGCTTCATGGAGAAACGGCGTAAAATCGCCCTGCGCCGCTTCGTGCACGACAAATGGAATTTTTCGCGCTTTATCCTGGCCATACATCCAGTTGCGAATTTTTTCGGTGAAAATATCGCGTTGAATCTCCACCTCTACCGGTGCGCTCTTTCCATCCGATGAATACTGGACGCGCGCCGGTTCGCGGGCCAGTTGCGCCAGCACGTTCTGCCAGTCCGCGCGAATCTGCGGAAACGCGTTGTGACAATTCAAGTCCTTCTCACATTCCTGGAGCAACAAATCCATCGCCCGCGCTGCCGCCTGCGAGTGATAAAGCGGCATCTGTAAATAAGTTGGTGCCACGCCCATGAGCGTCGCTGTGTGGACGTGTTCCGGATGTTGACGCAAATAAACGAGCACCGCGCGCGTTCCATACGACAATCCTAACAAGTTAATCCGATCGTAACCGAGCCAGCTTCGCACGTCATCGAGATCATCCATCGCGATCGGCGTCGTGTATTGCGTGAGATCGGCGCGCTGTTCCAATGTTCGCCGCAAATTCTTCACGTAATCGATCGGATACATTTCCTTCAGATAATCCTGCGGCGCTTTCTTTATCGGCGGCGCCGTCAACGGATTTGATTTTCCGGTGCCTCGTTGATCGACCAGCACAACGTCGTGTTTGCCCCGATATTCTTTGCCTTCTTTCGCGTAGAACATTGCGGCATTACTCGCGGCCGCGCCTGGCCCACCCTCGATATCGAACAACGGTTCACTCTTATTTTTCTGATCGAAGGCCGGCAGAATGACCACGTTCAGATCAATCTTCCGCCCGGCGCGCGTTTGGCGATTTTCAAAAACAGTGAACTTGCCGCAAAGCAATTCCTCTCCGATTCCCGGCAACCGGCACGGCTTCAGTCTCGTCAGTCCGCCGGAAAATTGAGATCGCTGGCAACTACTGATCGAACAGACGAACAGCACGATCGCAAATGCGATTAGACCAACAGCACACAAACGATGCGGCGCGCGCACGGCTGGTATTTTCATCGCGGCGTACGATTTCGGCAACCAGTTGGCGTTAACGACATCATCCAGGCGGTCGTCGCGGCGTCTTTACGGCCTGGGTTCACTGAGACTTTGAATGTGACCAGGAAGGTCGGCCCAACTCTTCTCCCTTTTAGCCCGCTATCGACAATGCACGGCTTTTCCGCTTGCATCATAACCCGCTTACGATGCATGGTTCAAGCCATTGAATTGGAGGGCAGGCAACCCGCCGGCTGTCCCGGACAGAAAATGAAAGAAGCTCAGAACCACATTCGCAAATATTTGGCTGAGATCGGCAAACGCGGCGGCTGCGCCAGCCGGCGCGAGCTGACCAAATCGCACGCCCGGAAAATGGTCGCGATTCGAGAGATGAAACGGGCGGCTGTGAAGGCCGGTAAACGCTGGCCGCCAAAGAATCGCAAACCGCTCAAGCTTTCCTAATCAACGACGCGTTGATCATTGTATCATAAGCCGGTTATGATAGATGAGTGACGCCAGTGGCGTTTAGAATTTCGCGCGCGTCAGTGCGCGTATTGAAGCGACGCCTGGCTTGCGATGATCGTTCGCGATTTAGTAGGAGGGACGTCGCGAATAGAAACCACGCCTTTTCCGTGTTGCAACGCACGCTTCGCTGCAAAAAAAGAGCACGAACTATGGGATGGTAAGGGGTGATAGAACAGCGAGCGCGTCCCGCGGCCTGGCTAACTGATCACTGCGATTTCCGAACCTCTGAAAAGATTTCGAATGACAGTTTTTGTCGCGATCGCTCGGCGGAATCGACAGACTGCACACAAACCAGCATTGTCGGCGAATGCGTCTCATGGTAAACTCCAGCCGCACTTTCAGTGAGGTACGCGTAGTATGACATGGCAAGGCGGTAAGCTGAGGCGAGAAGAGAGTGGAGCTTTGAGCTTTGCGCGTTTGCGAACGTTGGCACGGCCGCAGGACGATGCGGCTAAAAGCATGAACCAACTGTCAAAGGCACTGAGCGGACTTGGCAAGCCAGTGCGACTGCACATCGAACTCGTGAGCGGGCCCGATGGCGGAAGAGTGCAGCATTGGGATATACAGGGAGGCGCGAAGAGCGGGAAGGTGAAGAGGGGCAAGCCGAAGGAAGCCGATGTCCTGGTGGTGATGCGTCCGGAGACATGGGCGGAAATTGCCCAAGGACAGCTTGCTCCGTATGAAGCGTTGTATTCGGGCAAGCTGCGGGTCGGAGGAGATTTCGAGATGGCAAAGGCGCTTGTCAAACACCTGACTGAGCCGTCAACGCCTTATGTGGCGCCCTGTTGAACGGAGGCGATGATGGCAGAGACGATCGGAAAAATCACCAACATCAAGGTGATGAGCTTTCTGCCCGGGACGGTGAATGCATTCGACATCGCGAACATCAGCGTGAAAGAGACGAGTACGGGGCAGACCTGGCTGTTCCACCTGTGGCAAAGTCGCGATGACGACACTCCAGTGCATCGAGTGGTGGAAAGCCAGCGGCTGGCACTGGTGCGGGAGGCGGCCTTCCGCAGGCTGACGGTGCATGTCTTCGCGCAGCCTGATTCGGGATTTGTCGACGGAATCCAAGTCGACACACCGTGATCACGATCACCGGGGTTGGTCCGAGTGTGGGCACATTTTCGCGGCGGCCGGCAAACGACAACCATTCCTCGAGCGGACGGATCACCGCATTGGCCTTGGGCGCGGATGGGAGGCGGATGTACGCGGGGAGTTGGGCGGGGGTGTGGAGGTCCCGCGATGCGGGCCAAACATGGTCGCAATTAACGTGGCCACAGCCGACGTTAACTGTGCAAGGAGAGATCCCTGGCGCGTTGTACCCGCCACATGTTTTCGATCTGGCGGCATCACCGGCGGATGCGAATCTAGTGTTGGTCTCGGCGCTCGACAGCCAGTACGCCGACGGGCGAGATGGCATCTATCGTACTAGCGACGGCGGGGCGAATTGGACGCTGGTATTCAAGTCTGCAGAAGCGTGCAACATCGTGTTTGCGCCCGACGATGCGAACTTGGTTTATGCCGTGACGACGACGGCAACTAAGACCAATCCGGCGCTGAACATCGGGGTTCTTGCCACCAGTCGTGATGCGGGAGCGACGTGGACGAGGAAGTTCTTCGGAAACCAGAACCCGCTCTGGCACGTCGCAGTGGGTCCGCTGGAACCCGACGGAAAGCGCCGGGTATACGCAGTAGGCAACTCGGTGGTGTGGTATTCGACCGACGCCGGGCAGACATGGAAGATGGATTTGGGTGTCACCCGGCAAATCAATAACGTCCGGCAGATACTCGCGGCGTTTCAGGTCAGCTGCGGCGGCAACGGCGTTGGCGGTTTCGGGGGCGCGATCGCATTTGGGAACGGCGATGCGCCGCAGATTCTCGCGGTGGATCCTGGCAACCCCGCGAAGGTGTTTCTTGCGACGACCGGAGGCGCGCTCGGTCCGACCTACTATCACGATAAGGTTCCCGATGGGACACTCGTTAACACTGACTGCAGGCGGCTGGCCGGCGAGGCGAGCCTGTGGGTGGGAGACTTTAGCCGATTCGAGTTGAACAACGGGCGCGCGCAATGGGCGTTGCTACCAGGGCCTCCAGT
>DASYSX010000058.1:0-15999 GCA_036002955.1 Candidatus Udaeobacter sp.
GCAGTTCCAATATTAATCACAGCGCTGGTTTTTATTCCGGAGAGAATCGAGCGCGACGCGATTGGCAGATAAACTTGCCAGAGGCGCGCGGTTGGGCTGAGTCCCAGCGCAACTGCGGATTCGCGCAATGATCGTGGAATGTCCTGCAAACCGGTCGCCGTGTTGCGCACGATCGGTAGCAAACCGTAAAGAAATAGCGCAGCGATCGCAGTGCGAATGCTGATTCCAAAAAAGGGCAGGGGAACAAGCAGGGCGAGCAACGCGAGCGACGGAATTGTTTGTACGACGCCCGCGAAACCTAGAATAACATGACCAACAACACCGCCGCGACTTGCGACAATGCCAAGCGGAATCCCGACGATGATCGCAAGCAGCAGCGAAAATCCAGCTAACTGGAGATGACGAAGTGTCCAACGCGCCAGCTTGTGCCAGAAAGAATCATCAAGGTTTTGGTAGGTACGCCGCGCTGCGGCGTCCGGACGGCGCAGCGCGCCGTCCCTACCTTCCGAATAAAGATCTGCAGCTCTTGCGTAATTTTTTGTCCGCTCAGCTTCCGCGTTCAGACGAATCATTCGCTTCTCATCCAGCGTGCCTTCCATTCGCCGCAATGCTGCGATTGCATCCGCGCGCGTGGACGATCGGAACAAAAAGACTGCCTCATATTTCGGGAAGAAGTGAAGGTCGTCTTCGAGAACGAGCAGATCATTCTGCTCTATTTTCGCATCCGTCGAATAGGCGTCCTTTACAGCAATCGATCCATTCGCAAGCGCGCCATAACCGAGGGCGTGATCGATACCGACGATATTTTGCTGTGGCAACCCGTAGCGCTGACGCAATGGCCGCCAGCCGTCCTGCCGTTCAAGAAATTCGTGTGTGAGCCCAAATTTGAGCGCGGGATATCTTTGTAGATCGCTGATTGTGCGGATACCAAGCCGCTGCGCTTCACTGCGTCGCATTACCAGCGCGTATGTATTGTTAAACCCCAGCGGAGCCGTCATGCCCACACCACTTTTTTCGAGCGAATTCCGAATTTGATTCAACGACAGCGTGGAATCGCTCCTTAAAATCTCCGTCGCGATTGTTCCCGTATATTCCGGATAAGCGTCGATTTGTCCGCCTCGCAGCGCCTCCCACAGAATAATTGTTCCGCCCATGCCCTGGCGGTGTTCGGCTGGAATTCCCGCATCGCTCAGAGACCGTTTTGCGATTTCGCCGAGCACATAGGATTCCGTGAATTTCTTGGAACCAATGACGACGGGCGCGGCAAACGTGCAGGCCGTGGGGAGAAAAAGAAGCGCAGAGATCAAGCAGCGACGGCTTCTCAGCCATCGAAGACCCACAGCGGACTGGAGACCGCCGCTCCTTGACGTGAAATGCAATTTCATTGGAGGCTTACTCCGCGCTGGGCGTTGATGAACTCGGACACGAAAGGGTCGGCTGGTGTTTCGCGCAGATCGGTAATCGAACCTTTTTGAACAATCCGGCCTTCGTTCATGAGCACGATCTTGTCTGCAAAATAAATCGCTTCCGCCAAATCGTGAGTGACGAAAATCACGGTCTGACCCAGGCCCATGAAAATTTCCTTTAGATCTTTTTGCAACGAAGCGCGCACTAATGGATCGAGCGCGCCGAGGGGCTCATCGAGCAATAACAACTCTGGCGAAAGCATTAGCGCACGCATCAAACTGACGCGCTGACGTTGGCCGCCAGAAAGTTCCACCGGGTAACGGGGTAGCAGGTCTTCTGAAAATCTTGTCAGCTCGGACAATTCCAGCAGGCGGTTGTGCGTTTCTTCTTCGGATTTTCCGATGTGACGCGCCATTAAGAGAACATTGGCGCGAGCCGTTAGATGAGGAAACAAGCCGCCCTCCTGGATCACGTAACCAATCCGGCGACGCAAAGCATTGATGTTCTCAGGCGTAACCGGTTTGCCATCGAACTCGATGGAGCCGCAATCCGGCTCGATTAAGCGGATGATTATTCGCAGCAAAGTGGATTTGCCGCAGCCGCTTGGTCCGATGAGCACGGTGGTTTTGCCCGACTCAACTGAGAGGTTCGTCGGGCATAGTGCGACTGCGTCGCCATAGGTCTTGCTAACATTCGCCAGCTTAACGAGAGCGCTCATTTTGAAATCCGCTTGGGTCGGGGCGGTTCACGTGAACCGCCCATGCGCGATGTTATGCCCGGACAGGCGATTGAGGTCAATCGCCCCTACCGGTGGGGCTCACAAAGTAGAACACGCCAAACAACCCCGCCTCATCCGTCCACATGCGAACAAAATTGAATCCGGCTTTGGCAGCGAATGCCGCAAACTCGTCCGGCGTGTATTTGTAAGAATACTCGGTGATGATTTTTTCCGCGCGACGGAAATGAAACTTCTGTTCGTTGAAATGCACGAACTGGTCGATTTCACTGATAAGATGCATCTCAATTCTGCCGGCATTGGAGTTGTAGATCGCGCGATGCCGCCATTGATCTAGATCGAAGTCAGCGGCCAATTCGCGGTTGATGCGCCGCAGCAAATTCAAATTGAATTGCGCAGTCACGCCGGCGCTGTCGTTGTAAGCGGCTTCCAGAACCTGGCGGTCCTTTTTTAAATCGACGCCGATAAGCAGCCCGCCGCCTCCGCGGCAGACATTCGCGATGCGAGCCAAGAACTGCACGGCTTCATCCGGCTCGAAGTTTCCAATAGTCGACCCCGGAAAATAGACAATGTTTCGCGCCGGTTCGCGACGAGGCAGAGGCAACACTACCGCTTGGAGGTAGTCCGCGCATACCGGGAGAATCTCCAGGTCAGGGAAAATTTTGTGGAAAAGAGCAGTTGATTGGCGCAGTTGATTCTCGGAAATATCGACGGGGATATAAACGGCAGGATTCTGGAGCGCCTCGATCAGAATGCGCGTTTTCGTGCCGGCGCCCGTGCCGAGCCCGATTAGTTCGATGTTGGCTCCAAGTTGCGATGCGATGTCAGCGCGGCTTCGATCAAGAATATCGATCTCCGTGCGGGTGACATAATATTCAGGCAGCTCACAGATCTTCTGAAACAAGGCCGCGCCACGGTCGTCATAGAAGTACTTGCTTGGGATCGTGCGCGGACTTGACGACAGCCCAGCAATAACATCCGCCAAAAAATCCGCCGATTCTGCCGCGGAAAATTGCGGCGGCGCAGTGATTGAATCTCCGGTCATTGTAGGTGAAAAGAAGCGGCGCGCCCGGCGGTCGCGTTCTACGAATTTTATGCTGGATCGCGTGCGAGTCTGATTCCGGTGAACTGCCAGCGTTTTTCCGGTGGAAAGAAGTTACGATAGGTACGGCGGATATGAGTGCGGGACGTGGCGCAGGAACCACCGCGCAGAACGTATTGATTGCACATGAATTTGCCATTGTACTCGCCCAGTGCGCCGGGAGCAGCGCGGTAGCCGGGATACGGCGAGTAAGCGCTACGCGTCCATTCCCAAACATCCCCAAACATTTGGTGAAGAAGCTGACCTTTTTGTGTTTTGTCCATTGAGACATCGGATGCTGCGGCCACTGGATGAAAAATTTCGGTCTCGACGAAATTGCCTTCGATTGGACAACTGAATGCGGCGCGCTCCCATTCGAACTCAGTCGGGAGCCGCGCGCCAGCCCAGTTTGCATACGCATCAGCTTCGAAATAACTAATGTGCGTGACGGGCTCGGATTGATCGACGGGACGCAAACCGGAGAGTGTAAAATTCCACCAGGCTCCGTCGCGTTTTGTCCAGTAGAGCGGCGAGTTCCAGCGTTGTTCATTCACAGTCATCCAGCCGAGCGATAACCAGAATTCCGGCCGGTTATAACCGTTGTCCTCGATGAACGCGATGTATTCGCCATTTGTGACCGGTTGAGTTGCCAACGAAAACGCGGGAACGAGTGCCTGATGCCGCGGCCCTTCGTTGTCGTAGGAAAATCCGTCGCCCTCATGGCCGATCTCAGCGGTGGTCTGTTCAAAATCGATAAATTGGCAGGGCCGGCGCGCTGGGGCGTCCGAACGGCGCAGCGCGCCCTCCCTACCAGATCGAAACACAGGATAGAGCGGATTCTGCGCGAAGACGTGCTTGATATCTGTGATGAGCAATTCCTGGTGTTGCTGTTCGTGATGGATACCGAGGACGAGAATCGGCTCGACTTCATCGAGTAGACTGTTGTCGTGATTTGAGAGCAGATCGTCGATGTGTGAATCGATCGAGGCGCGATAACGTTGCGCCTCGCTCACAGTCGGGCGCGAGATCAACCCCCGCAGATCCCGCCGGTGCATGTCGCCGGCAGCGTTATAATAGGAATTGAAAAGGTAAGCGTACTCTGGAATTTCTGCGCGATATCCCGGAACGAATTTTTTCAGAATAAAAGTTTCAAAAAACCACGTGGTATGTGCGAGATGCCATTTGGTCGGGCTGACGTCCGGCATGGATTGCACAACGCAATCTTCGGGTTCGAGACCAGCAGATGGCGCGTCGGTGAATCTTCTGGTTTGATGGAAGCGATCGCGCAAGCCTTCGACGCGGGATTGACTCGCGGGGAAAAGAGACTGACCTGCCGCCCTTGTGGAGGCGGTTTCAACGGAGGACGGACTCACGAATTTTCCCCCTCCTGATCGCGTTCTTCGCGGCGCGCTTCTAGCATTTGATCATGAGTTGCTTCGTCTACGCCTTCAATCACGAGATGCTCTCCAACAGTTTCTTCTTCCTGCGTGCCCGGACGGGGAATGTGATGCCCCTTGGAACTGGCGATGACGCTCCATTCCTCGGTCATGTCGGCGTTATCTGGAGTTTCCTCAGGAGGCACATGATTTTCTTCGCCCATAAGTTCGTGGCGCGCCTGTGCCCAATCCCCTTCGGTAAACTCGTCAGGGTTGCGCTCGTCGATCATGGCGATTTCTCTGGCGCGACGTTCCACTTCCTCCGGTGACGGTGCGCCGATTCCGTGTCCATGCTCCGAAATTTTCCCCGGGGGAGGTTGCGAATAATTTTCCATAACCAAAGCTGCTAACAGCAGAATCGTTTTTCGAAGTACAATTTGGTCTACACATGCACGCCTTGCAATACAAGTGCGCAAAAGAGAGCCGGATAGCATTAAGAGCCCATATCATGATGATCGCGTTGTCATATTGAGCGGAGCGACACATCTCTGCTCCATTTTGACTCGGGGAGACAGATGTAAAATTGATCTGAGATTCGTGTGTGACGGGATGTAGATGAGTAGAGAACAGATCGTTGAACTCGATAAGGGCGGCATCGTTGTTTTTCAGGAATACGGCGATCCAACTGGAGTGCCCGTAATTTTCTGCCACGGCTGGCCTAGCTCGCGCACGATGGCGCAACTCGCAGACGAACCAGCGCGTGCCCTCAGCGTTCGCATCATTTCACCGGACCGCCCGGGCATTAGCGGCTCCAGCTTGCAACTCGACCGAAAGTTGAGCGACTGGCCGTCGCTTGTTGAACAACTCGTTAATAGACTTGAGATCGGCGAATTCCGAATGCTCGCAATTTCCGGCGGTGCACCCTACGCATATGCTACGACGATCTCGATGCCAGACCGGGTGCGCGCGATAGCTGTCGTCGGCGGAGTGATCCCATTTGCCGAACTGAAGGACTTCAAAGGATTACTGCCGCTCTATCGTCATATGCTGGGACTTTATCGCCATCGGCCGCAACTGTTGCAGCAATTGTTTCGCCTGGCCCGACCGTTTTTGTCGTTCCGCGCGCCGATCCGGCTCCGTCCGCTGTTACTAAAAATGTTACTATTGCGCCCGTGTGACGCGGCCAGCTTGCGCGACGACGCAGCTTTTGAAGCGATTTTCGAAAGCCAACGGTGCGCCTGGCGCGGTTCGGTAGAAGGCGTGTTGGCCGACGCACGGATTTATGCGGAGCCGTGGGGATTCGCAGTCGAAGATGTGCGCGTACCCGTGCGACTTTGGCATGGAATAGAAGATCGAGCCTTCGCCGTTCGTTTGGCAGAAGAAATCGCGAACCGATTTCCGAATTGCAAGGCGCGATTCATTCCAAACGAAGGACATTACTCGCTGCCGATTCGGCATATGCGCGACATTCTTCAAGATTTGATTTCCATTTAACCTGAGATTTTCATCACGTGAAAGCATCCCAAGAAGAAGCAATTGATCGGGTGCAAGCGAGGACAAGCAAGAAACGTTGGAACGTGGATCCACCGTTCGATGCGCGAGTCAGAAAACTCGTTCGGGATTGGGGTACGCAAAAATCTCCGGCGCTGATCGAGGAAATGATTACGACCGCGCTGAAGATCGCGCGCGACGAAATGACCGTCGCAGATCTCAAGCTAATCAACCGTTCTGCTAAAGAGATGCGCTCTGCAGCAAAGGTTTTCGCGCCGTTCAAACATTTGCGAAAGGTGGCTGTTTTCGGATCGGCACGAAGCGCGGACGATTCACTCAATTACAAACTCGCGACAGATTTTGCATGCGAAATGGTCAGACGAGGCTTCATGGTGATCGCGGGCGGCAGCGATGGAATCATGGGTGCCGTGCAGCAGGGGGCCGGACGCGCGCACAGCTTTGCGCTTAACATTCGTTTGCCTTCGGAGCAGCGGGTAAACGAATTAATAGAGGGCGATCCGAAGCTCGTAACGCTGAATTACTTTTTTACCCGCAAATTGAGTTTCGTGAAAGAGGCGCACGCGTTTGCGCTGTTCCCCGGCGGCTTTGGGACCATGGATGAAGCGTTCGAGGTGCTCACGCTAATGCAAACCGGCAAAACGCGCATTGTCCCGATCGTGCTATTGGACCGGCCACGCGGAAAATATTGGGAGACGTGGACGCAATTTCTTACCGAGCGGCTGCTCAAGTTCGGCTTCATTTCGGAGGAAGACTTCGCATTTTTCAAAATCAAATACAGAGTTCAGGACGCTGCTGCGGAAATCGCGCAATTTTACAATGTCTTTCACTCGGCGCGCTGGGTGGGGAAGAGCTTCGTCATTCGCCTCAATCGTTCGTTATCGAACGAAGCGCTTGTCGATCTGAACGACCACTTCACGGACATCATGCGCACCGGCAAGATTACCCAACGCGTTGCGCATCCGAAAGATGAGGAACTTGAAACTGGCGAGTTGCCGCGGTTGATTTTTACGCCGATTCGCAGCCGATTTGGGCGCTTTCGTCAGCTGATTGATGCCATCAATGCTTCCGCTGATGCGTAGCGGACTTTGCTTTAGGGAGTGACGGCTTCCCACCCGTCAAGTCGGGAATCGACGGCTGCCCAACCCGTCGCTCCTTGCAGACTTCGCGAGCTACCTAGCCGCGGCTCCAACCACGAACGCGTCGGCGCGCAGCTTTGCATCCATCATTTTGTCGAACGAGAAATTTTCGGTCGCATAACGGAAGCCGTTCGCTGCGCAACGTCCCGCCAGTTCCGGATCAGAGATGAATTCTAGGATCGCCGAGGCTAATGCCCGAGTGTTGCCCGGCTCAATGAGTAGACCGTTCTCGCGATGGCGAACAATTTCTGGAATATCGCCGACTTTCGTCGCGATCACCGGTCGTCCACTGGCAAAAGCCTCACGCAAAACAATTGGAGAGGCTTCGGTGCGCAGTGACGCAATCACGATTACATCGCAAGCCGCGTAAACGTCCGGCGTGTCCCAGCGATAGCCAGCCATGATGATTTTCTCTGCAAGTCCGGCGCGATCAATTGCATTCCGCACATTGATACCGCGCTTCAAAATCCCGGTGCCCTGACCGACGATAACAAAACGCGCATCGGGACGTTTCTCCAACACGAGAGGCGCCGATTTCACCAGTTCGAGTTGACCTTTGTCCGGACGAATCATCCCCACGTTGCCAATAAGCGGGATGTTATCGGCAACACCGATTTCACGACGAAATTTTGTCCGATCGCGCGCGGGCTTGAACTTTTCCAAATCGACAGCTGAACCAATGACTTCAATTTTGGCGGGATCAACGCCGTGTTGTTCCACCAACTGGCGTTTGATGACCGAAGCGTCGGCAACGATTTGCGAACAGCCGTGCTTGAAAACAAATGCGCGACTTGGGCTGCCGATTGAATCCGTAATGCAGCGCGCGCGGCTCAATGGAATTCCGGAAAGGAAAAGTGGCAGGCAAATCCAGTGATCCTTTGAGCTATACGTTTTGAGCAGATCGATTCGGTTGCTCCGGCAAAACTTCCAAAGGCGCAATGAGCAGAGCGGGTCAATCCGGCTGCGGAGCGGCATTGTGACCAGGCGCGTGCTGAGTTCCGTCGCCTTCGAGCAGACCTGGCTGTCTGGATTGCAGATCAACCACGCCTGATGCCCGTGTGCATTGAGCCAGTTAATTTCCAAGCACGTACGATATTCCTGTCCGCCCCAGCTGCGGCTGCTCTCTACGTAGAGAATGTTCACATCGAATCGTTCAAAGCTTGGTAGGAACGCCGCGCTGCGGCGTCCGGACAGCGCAGCGTGCTGTCCTTACCTATGCAGCCGCGGCGCGCTTTTCGAGAATGTAATCGTGAATCGTGTTTACATTCCGAAGGGCTTTTCCCGCGACGTCGGAATTTGGAACGCCGACGCCAAACGTCTTTTCCATACTTACAACCAGCTCCAATGCATCGATCGAATCGAGGCCCAGTCCATCCGGACCGAAAAGCGGCAGCTCATTGCCGATTTGTTCAGGCGTAACCTGAAGCATCAGGTTTTTGACCAGCATCTCCTTGATTTGGGCCCGCAAATCCGGTTCAGACATAAACGAGCGGGGATTTTGCCGTAAATTGCGTGCTCGGTCAAACGTGCAGAACGTCAGAACTTCTCACTTCGGCCAAAGCGACGGGAGGACGCGTCGTAATCCACAACACTTTCGTGGAAAATCGACGCCGACTGCTGCGGTTGTTTCGCGTCGCTGTCGAAAAGCTAGACTTGATCGACTTTATCGCCAGGAGTGACTGCGGCACTCGGTTGCGGTGCGGCGACGGTGGACGCACTCTGGCTGTCAATCCGCGCGACGGTCGATTCAGCCGGTTTCACGTCAGGCTTGGCAACTTGCGTGTCAGACTTTCCAGCCTTGTGCAGTTCATCGTTGAACTCGTCCTTGGCTTTTTGAAACTCCTTGACCGCCTGACCCATTCCACGGGCAAGCTCGGGCAATTTCTTTGCTCCAAAAAGAACGAGGATGATCAGTAGGATGACGATCAAGTCCGGTCCGGCCAAGTTCATGAAGCTGGCGAGAAGGCTCATTTCAACTGTCAACATCAGACCGTTTCTCCATGTTGCAAGGAATTTCAGCGAGGTGGACGAGCCGCGGCGAACCGACCGGTTAAGGTTGACAGGCTAAGCACTATGGGAAAGCATTGCCCCTATGCGCCCCATTTGGAAAGGCAGCATCAGCTTCGGGCTGGTTTACATTCCGGTGGCGGTTTATTCCGCTACGCGAGAGGAGAAGCTTAGTTTCCGGCAGCTTCGTTCCAGCGATCTCAGTCCGATCAAATACAAAAAAGTGGCGGAGGCAGACTCGAAGGAAGTGCCAGCTGACCAGATCGTAAAGGGGTTCGAATACGAGCGTGGCCATTATGTTGTGATGAAGGATGACGATTTCGAGAAAGTGCGGATCGAGTCCACACATTCGATCGACATCACCGATTTCGTTGATTTGGAGCAGGTCGATCCAAAGTTTTTTTACAAGCCGTATTTCCTTGAGCCACAAAAAGGTGGAGAAAAAGCCTACGCAGTCTTGCACAAGGCCCTCAGTGGAACTGGCAAGATCGGGGTTGCCAAGGTGGTCATCAGCAATCGCGAACACCTGGCTGCGGTAAAACCGGACGGCTTGTTCTTGATTTTGGAGCTGATGCATTTTGCCAGCGAGATTCTCAGCGCCGATATCTTGCAAAATGGCTCGAATGCCGCAGTGACCGAAAAGGAGCTAAAAATGGCACAGGCTCTCATCGAAAGCATGAGCGTTGTTTGGGAGCCGGAGAAATATCGGGATGAATACCGTACCGCGCTGATGGAGATCATCGAACAAAAGGCGCAGCACAAGGAGATAACTACAAAAGCGCCCTCTGCTCCTACGCCAACCAACGTTGTTGATCTGGTGAAGGTGTTACAAGACAGCTTAAACCGGAACCAAGCAGTAAAACAGAAGCGCTCATCCACTCGAGACGGCAATCGTCGGTCCACCAGTACGCTAGTCAAACAGCGGCGCCGGGCAGGAGCTCTCGGCTAGCATTGTTTGGCTCGGAGTTGCAAACTGGGCGCGTGGCGTTATAATCAGCGCTCTTTATGGCTACAAAAGCCTGGATCAACCGTAACCAACGTAAACGCGCAACAGCGAAAAAGTACGCTGCGTTGCGCACCGAGCTAAAAGCGAAAAAGGACTACGCGGGGCTGACGCAACTTCCGCGTAATGCGAGTCCTACGCGTGTGGTGAATCGCTGCGAAGTCAGCGGTCGGCGGCGTGCGTTCATTCGCCGGTTCAAAATGTCACGTCTGACCTTTCGCGAACTGGCTTCGCAGGGGTTGATCCCTGGCGTAACCAAGTCCAGCTGGTAAACTACCGGCGATCTGGTTTCCGGACGCCACGATGCGCGTCCGACTAATGAACATACCCGTACTATATTTATTGGCAGGAGCCTGGCTCGCGGAAAGCGTTCCGCCCCATTGGGATCCACCGATGTTAATTGTCGGAAAACTGGCAGCGATTGCCGTCCTCGTGGCGCTGAACGCTTTTTTTGTTGCGTGCGAATTTTCCGTAGTGAAGGTGCGCACGACTCAGCTCGATGCGCTCTTGGAAGAAGGCAATGTGCGCGCCCGCTTTGTTAAGCATGTTCGCGGGCACCTGGATTCGTACCTTTCAGCGACGCAACTTGGCATCACGCTGGCGAGCCTGGCATTGGGCTGGATTGGGGAGCAAGCGCTGGCGTCGATCATTCAGCCGGCCCTCGCTGTCTTCCATATCTACTCGTCTGCAGTGGCGACATCGATTGCTGTTACTCTTGCTTTCGCCGGCATCACGTTTTTGCACATCGTCTTTGGAGAACTCGCACCCAAATACATCGCCATTTCGGAGCCACTACCTGTCGCCCTTCGGCTGATGCGACTGCTCGGCGGCTTTTATGTTTTGTTTAAACCCGCCATCTGGCTCCTGAACAAATCATCCAATTTCCTTTTGCGCAGAGTGCTGCGGCTCCAACCTGTTCGCGGGAGCGAGCTTGCTCACAGCGAGGAGGAATTGCGATTGATTCTCGAACAAAGCGAAAAATCCGCTGATGTCACGCCGCTAGGCCGCGAACTCGTTTTCAATGTACTCGATCTGCGCGACCGCGTCGTGCGCGATATCATGACACCACGCGGCGACATTGTCTACCTCGCCGTTGAGGACGATTTCGATACGAACATTACAAAGGCGATCGAATCCCAGCACACGCGCTTCCCGCTGTGTCGTGAAAATCTGGATAATGCAATCGGCCTCGTTCACATCAAGGAACTCCTTCCGATGATGCGCGATCCGCATCCCGATTTGATGAAGATCAAACGGGAATTGCTTCCGATCCCGGAAATGATGCCTCTCGAAAATCTGCTTAGGTTATTCCTTGGCAAGCATGCCCACGTCGCAATCGTTGTAGATGAATTTGGGGGGACCGTAGGGCTCGTGACGCTGGAAGATGTATTGGAGGAACTCGTTGGCGATATTCAGGATGAGTTCGATTTCGAAAAGGAAGAGTTCCGCAAGATCAACGCAAACGAATTCAGTGTGGACGGGGCGCTGGGCTTGTACGAGTTAAATGACCTTGCCGAGCTTGATTTGGAAAGTCCCGACGTAAGTACGATCGGTGGTTATGTGACTCATTTACTGGGGCACCTGCCGAAGACTGGCGAACAAGTTAAGATCGATGGTTTTTTAGTGACCGTTTCCGAAGCCGATAACCGCCGCGTGAAGCAACTGCATTTCAAGAAGGTGACCGAACCCGCCACCGCAACTACAAGCTCCAGGAACGGGTAAAGGTGGAGTGTGGCGGACAGTCGTTAAACCGCACCCGCCTGCAATTGGGCGCGTAGGGTAGGTCTTCGCTGCAATTGCCGGGTAACCGCCGCAATTGCACGCAGCGTGGAGGGACTGATGTGGTGCTCCATGCCCTCAACATCATGATGGATTACCCGGTCATCTACACCGAGCAGTCTAAGAAACTCAGTGAGTAGCTTGTGTCGTTGGGCGATTCTGCGGGCCAGTTTCTTACCTGCGGCGGTTAAAATAAGGCCGCGATACTTCTCATATTTGAGAAGCCCATCAGCATCGAGACGTTGAACCATGTTGGTGACGCTGGCCTGCGAAATTTTTAAGGCAGCCGCGATATCGATCACCCTGGCGTATCCTTTGGAATTGATGAGTTCAAGGATACGCTCCAAATAGTCCTCCGCAGCTGTGGAAGTACCAGCCGGCGATTGAGAGGGCTTTTTGTTTCGCATCTGGCGAACATAAAAAACGTTACGACAACAGTCAATAGCCAAAGATTGCTTCTTGACAGAATAATATACGACAATAAGTAAATTAGGTTCAGCTAAGAATTCTTTAGCAGCATTTATGGCACAGCCGGAAGTAGCTACAGGAAAGCCTCGCGCAGCCTGGCGACGGACCGGCGGTCAGGTTTCCTTGCCGGAGGTTCACCGCACCATCCTTGTGCCACAGACGGCCTCCTTTTGGAGGAAGCTCATGGCATTTTCCGGACCGGGATTTCTGGTCGCTGTGGGCTATATGGATCCTGGAAACTGGGCGACCGATTTGGCTGGAGGCGCACGATTCGGATACTCGCTTCTCTGCGTCATCATGATTTCCAATCTGATGGCGATCCTGCTTCAGCATTTGTGCATCAAACTCGGCGTCGCTACAGGGCGCGATCTCGCGCAGGCGTGTCGTGACCATTATCCATTACCAGTTGTCTGGTTTCTCTGGGTTCTGTGCGAGATTGCGATCGCTGCGTGCGACCTGGCCGAGGTGGTTGGCTCGGCAATCGCGCTGCAGTTGCTATTCGGCATTCCGCTGGTGTGGGGCTGCCTTATCACCGCACTGGATGTGCTCGCGGTTCTTTATCTTCAAAACAAAGGCTTTCGCTATGTTGAAGCGCTTGTGATTACGCTGATCGCGACTATCGGTTCGTGTTTCGCGCTGGAGCTCATTTTTTCGAAGCCAAGCATCGTAGGCGTTGCGCTTGGGTTTATCCCTGGGCCACATGTCGTCACAAACCAGGGAATGCTTTACGTTAGCATCGGTATCCTTGGTGCAACGGTAATGCCGCACAATTTGTATTTGCACTCGTCTATTGTGCAGACGCGGAAATTCGAGCAGACGCTGGAAGGCAGGCGCGAGGCTATCACGTTTGCAACCATCGATTCGAGCGCGGCGCTCATGTTCGCGCTGTTTATTAATGCTGCGATCCTTATTCTTTCTGCGGCCGCTTTCCACTGGTCCGGGCATCAGGATGTAGGCGAAATTCAACACGCATACAAACTGCTCAGTCCATTGCTTGGTGTTGGCTTCGCCAGCATACTGTTTGCGGTCGCGTTGCTCGCGTCAGGGCAAAATTCGACTCTTACAGGCACGCTTGCCGGTCAGATAGTGATGGAAGGTTTTCTCAACATCCGGATTACGCCCTGGTTGCGCCGGCTAATCACGCGGCTGATAGCGATCGTACCCGCGATCGTGGTGATCGGTGTTTTCGGAGAGGGGAAAACGACCGAATTGCTAATTGCCAGTCAGGTTTGTTTGAGCATGCAACTTGGATTTGCGGTGTGGCCGCTAATGCGACTTACCGGTGAAGCGGCAAAAATGGGTGAATTCGTGAATTCGTTTTGGATAAAAATTCTCGGCTGGACGACTGCCAGCATTATCATCGTGCTGAATGTGAAGCTGCTTTTAGACACGTTTTTGCCGGACTCGATACTTAAGGCTTTTTACGGTTCTCTCGCGCTTTCAGTTCTGGAGTAGATAAAATTGAAATTTAATGATTAGCGGGATTAACGATTTGCCTGCCGCGACCATTCCGCGTTCGGACTCCTAGTGTCATGTACAGCCACATACTGATTCCACTTGAGAACAGTCCGGCCGACTCGACGATCCTTACCCATATCAAGCCGCTGGCACGCATAACTGGCGCAAAGCTGCTGCTTGTTCACGTGGCTGATGGGTGGGTAGCACGCAACTTCAACCAACTGCAACTTGCCGAGAGCCAGGAGATGAAAGAAGACAGGCTGTACTTGGAAAAACGGCAACACGAATTAACTAACGAAGGCTTTTCCTGCGACGCGATGCTGGCGTTAGGCGAGCCGTCTGATGAAATCATCAAGCTCGCGCGCGACAAAGATGTCGACTTGATAGCCATGACTACACATGGACACCGCTTTATTAGTGACGTTCTGTACGGAGCGACTGCCGACAAGGTACGTCATGCGGTCGATATCCCGGTGCTCCTGGTGCGTGCCAGATAAAGATACAGACATTGCTTCGCCAACGATCGGCGGCGCTGATTCGGCTCTTGACACAAACGCGGCTCCAACGAGGTAGAGCGCGGTGAACGTCCTGTTTTTGACTAACGAGTATCCGCCGAATATCTATGGCGGCGCGGGTGTGCACGTGGGTTATTTGTCGCGAGAGTTGGCAAAAACGATTCCCGTCGAAGTGCGTTGCTTTGGGGACCAGCGTCTCGAGGAACGCAATCTCAAGGTCATCGGCTTCGAACTCGACACGAGTAATTTCACATGCCCAAAGCCGCTGCGTTCTGCTTTTGGCGCGGTGCGGCGTTGCACCGATTTCAACACCCTCAACATCGGCTCCGATCTCGTGCACTGTCACACGTGGTATAGCCACTTTGGCGGGATCCTGGCGAAAAAGAATTACGATTTACCGCTTGTGATTACTGTCCATTCCCTGGAGCCGCTTCGGCCCTGGAAACGGGAACAGCTCGCAGGCGGCTATGAGTTTTCACTTTGGGTCGAGAAAACCGCACTCGAAATGGCGGATGCAATTATCGCGGTTTCCCGCGAGACGAAAGACGATATCGAACGTCTCTTCAATGTGGATCCGGCGCGAGTGCACGTGATTCACAACGGAATCGATTTGAATGAATACCGTAAGATCGATTCAACTGGTGCCCTCGAACGTTACGGCGTCGATCCAGCTAAGCCCTATCTGCTTTTTGTGGGGCGGATCACGCGCCAAAAAGGGTTGCAACATCTGGTGCGCGCAATCCAATTTATGGATCGCGATTTCCAGATCGTGCTGTGTGCAGCCGCGCCGGACACCGCGCAACTGGGCGAGGAAATGCGGATTGCTGTCGAAGGCGCAAAAGCGCAGCGGCCCGGAATCATCTGGATCGATGAAATGGTCGATCAACAGGCAGCGTGTGAGCTGTACTCGCACGCCGCTGTATTCGTTTGTCCGTCTATCTACGAACCGTTTGGCATCATCAATCTGGAAGCGATGGCCTGTGAAACCGCGGTGGTTGCCAGCGCTGTTGGCGGAATCAAGGAAGTCGTTATTGATGGCGAAACGGGTTTGCTCGTCCCGATCGACCAAATGAAGCAGAGCCCGTTCGAAGCGATAGATCCCGAAAAATTCGCGCGCGACCTTGCGGAGCGCATAAATGAGTTGATGACAAATCCTCAACTCCGCGAACGTTTTGGCAAGGCCGGGCGCAAACGAGTCGAGCAGAATTTTAGTTGGGCTGCAATCGCCGAGAAGACAAAAGGGCTTTACACCTCGTTGCTGTCATCCTGACGATACGAGGCGGAGTCAGAGGATTCTGAAGAACTGCATAAGATATTCAACGGCATCCCTCGACTGCGCTCGGGATGACAGCTGTTCATGCTGATGGCAAATTGAACTCTCATGTTCGTTGATCGGGTGAAAGTGTTTGCGCAGGCGGGAACAGGCGGGCGCGGCTCCGTCAGTTTTCGACGAGAAAAATTTGTGCCAAGAGGCGGGCCGGACGGCGGCGATGGCGGGCGTGGTGGTAATGTGATCCTGCA
>DASYSX010000059.1:0-11097 GCA_036002955.1 Candidatus Udaeobacter sp.
GTGGTCGCTCCTTCCGATGGAGCTCGCTCAGTTTTGGGCGCACTTTCAGATCGCGTTCCGGTTTCGCTGCGACTACTTCGCGGAGTTGGCTTCGCCTGCTTTTGTTTCGTACTCGGCGTTCGTTCAGCGGCTCGCTCGGAAAGGCTCGGAGTAGCTGTTTCACGTGCCCTGACCGCCGCCGCGCCTGCGGCCGCAGCCGCACCCGGATGTGCTCTTCTGCCTTCTGTAGCGTTGGGAGCGGGCGATCCCCCTACCGACTCACCTGCTGGTGGGCTTGCTGCAGCGCCTGAAGTTGTGTTCGCACCTGTTGCCGCGCCAGTCGTTGTGGCCGCCCCAGTGGTCGTGGTTGCGCCGGTTGTGGTCGTTGAAGTGCCGCCGGAAACGCCCACCCCGACTCCCACGCCGGGGCTCACCCCATAATAGCTATACACGTTGTTGATATAATCAGGTCGGGAATATTCTTCGACGCGAGCGTAATCGAATACTGGCGCGTTATAAATGCGATTTCTATCGACAGTCACTGTGAGAACGTTCGTATCCGCTGAAGGCGAATAGACGCTCCACGGGACAGCGACCATTTTGCCGCCGCCACTGACCCGCGTGCCGCCGCCGCCTCCGCCAGTCGTGGAAAGGACGGTGTAGGCCAGACACCCTGTATTGCGGTCCAGCACGATATCTTTCACCGTGCCGATTTCGTCGCCTTGGGCCGACTTAACTGGCCTTCCAATGAACTTGCTCGTTTCGATGTAAGTAGTGTTGCTGGTAGCGGTGCTTTGGGTTTGGGCGAAGCCAGAAGCGACGGCCAGCCCCAAAATCACCATGATGAATGAGAATAATGTTTTCATAAGCGGTACAAGTTTTGGCTCAATTTGATGCGAGCCGACAAAGAAGAATCGTTGCGCAATGTTGCAGCGGATGTGGAAACAGATCCCGTAACAGCTAAAGTGACTTGCTTTTACAAACTATGCCGATCACTACGCGCCATTCACGACGACGCCTGTTGAGATTCATGATTTGCTTGTTGATGCTTAGTGGCATCAAAGCATTCGCCGAAGGGATTCCCGACGACTGCACACAACTCATCCTGGGAACTGCGCCGACGTGGAATTCGATGCGCGGGGAGGTGCGATTGTTCGAGCGCCCGCGCGGAGGGGATTGGAAGATTGTGGGCGGACCCTTTCCGGTGTTGTTCGGCAAGAATGGTCTCGCATGGGGAACAGGACTGGCAGGTCAAAACGAATCGGGCCTTCATAAAAAAGAACGAGACGGCCGCGCGCCCGCGGGAATTTTCGAGATTGGTCAAGTGTTCGGGTACGACGCGCACCTGCCGCCCGGGGGCGATTATCCGTATCACCAAGTTACCGACGCAGATATTTGGAGCGATGATCCGCGATCGCCAAATTACAATCGACACATCGTAATTGATGCGAAGAATCCACCGGACAATTACAGTCACGAAAAAATGCGGTCCGGAGATTTTGCCTATCATTGGCTGGTCGACATCCGGCACAATTCTGATCCGCCAGTGCCCGGAGCGGGCAGCGCCATCTTTTTTCACATCCGGCGCGGTGTGAACAGAGCGACAACCGGCTGCACCACCATGGCGCAGGATAACCTCGTGAAAATGATTACCTGGTTGCGAGCCAAACGACATCCGTGCTACGCCTTGATGCCTGCCGTGGAGTACGAAAATAAATGGCGCGCCTGGAATTTGCCACCGCCAGACGCGCTGCGCGGCTCTGTTTCATTGGCTCATTGAAATCTGGCAATGACTTGTTAGCTTGTTGTTAGTCATTATGCCACGACGAAAACGTCCCAATCCTCAATCGGAAGAAAACATCCGTCGTATCGACACCAAACCGCGCGCAAAGAAGCAGACCCATGGCTTTCAGGTCCACTTCCTCCGCGGCGATCGTGTGGTGACGAAGATGTTCAGCGACAACGTATTTGGTGGAAAACAAGCCGCACGACGCGCCGCACGAAAGTTCAAGCAGTCGATGCTGCGCCGTTTGCCACGGAGAAAGTTTCTGGGCGAATAGACTCTTCGCGCTCGGAGTTCATTTTCCGGCGGTACGCTTTCCAGCATTCGAGAAATGCCGGCGCAAAGTCGTCAGGTCTGGCCGACGTCCAGTCATCAATCACGGCCGGAGCAAAAAAAACGCCCTTCTCAATTTCACATTTATTAGGCACAGGATCTCCTGAAACCAAGCCGCGGTAGCTCCAGATAAACTCGTTGTCGGTGCGCGATGAAGCGGTGAGCTTGAAGATCTTTTCAAGCGGAACATCAACCCCTAACTCCTCTTTTAGCTCGCGCCGCGCTGTTTCATCGTAATTTTCTGCGCCAGTCACGTGTCCGGCAGCGCTCGAGTCCCATTTCAATGGATGTCGGTCTTTCCAACGGGAGCGTTGCTGCAAATACACATCCCCAACCTGATTGAAAATGAGGATATGAACGGCACGATGACGCAAGTTATTCCCATGCACTTCAGAGCGAGCGGCGTAACCCTTAACTTCATCATTTTCATCGACTACCGGAAACTGCTCGTTAAGACTGACGTCCATCCCCGGGCACGGAGGTGGTGCAATGCAATTCGCAAGAGCGATCCATTGCAGCAATGATAATTCTTCCGCTCGTACGTTCGGATTGATGTTTAGACAGCTCGCGACCGCGTTCCAGTCGCCAGCGTAATCCCGTAGCAATTTCCTGAGTTGTTTTCGTCTCTGGGAAAATCCGGTTCGGATCAATTTCAAAAGCAACTCATCGTCGTGCTGGGGCAATTCAATAGGATCGCGCGGCTCGAGTCGGACGACTGCGGAATCGATCTCAGGTCGTGGGAGAAAAACAGTCGCGGCAACGCTGCGCAAATATTTAACGCGATGATGTAACTGCACGCGTAACGTCAATGCGCCGTAGTCATGCGTACACGGTGACGCGGAAAGGCGCATCGCCATTTCCTTTTGTAATGTGAACATACACAGCGAGATAGGACTCGGCTGCACCAGGAACTTCGATAGCAACGGACTCGAAATGTTGTACGGCAAATTTCCAATCAACTTCACATGGTGATGAGCGAACAAACTGCGTGGATCGAACTTCAGCGCATCAGTGTTGACGATTTCAAGTCGCTCATCCGCAAAGCGCGAACGCAGAAATTTTACAAGTCGCGCATCTTTTTCAATCGCCAGAACATGCGCGCCTTTTTCCAAAAGGAATTTGGTCAAAGCGCCCAAGCCGGGACCGATCTCGACCACATAATCTTCCGCAGTGATTTGCGCCTGATCGACAATCCAGCGAGCGAGATTTTGATCGTGCAGAAAGTTTTGCCCGAGAGCTTTGGCCGGCGAGACGCCGATTTCTTTGAGCGTCGCGTGTATCTCTGAAAGCTTCATACGTGCGATCGGTACCGCACGGGGCAGCAAAGGAAACTCGCAGGTCTGTTCACAAAATTTTGTGAACAAAATGCGTCGAAAGGCCGAACTTGTTCACAAGTTATTCACGCCCAATTTCATGGAGGGCCGAATGCGCCGAATCCGAGGCAGTTAATCGCCGATGACAGCACCCTATTCATACGATGGCAGCGCGCGACGCGCCCCTTTTCTTCGGCTCTTGAGGTACGTTTGTTTCGCCTCTCTCAGGGAAGCGCCTTCGAGAAAGTAAGCCGTCGCGGCGCGACCAACCGCATACGTGCCCGCGCCCGCGACCATGCCGCAAACCACGTTTCCCCACCCCGGGAAAAACTTCAGCATCGCGCGCGTGCCCTCGCGAAGGAGCATGCCGACGCCGACGTTTGCTCCGAGTGCGGCCATGAACTCAGTCGCGGCGCGCAAGCTTCGTTCTCTGCCGCTGATGTACATGATTCCGGAAACCATCAACACTTGCAGCGCTGTGAGAACCGGCATGTCTGCCAACGGAATCGGTTGCGCGCCGATTGCGGCGCAGATCGCGGTTGTGGATTTTACCAACATTTGCGCGACATGAAGCTGCGCCTGGCGATCGCGCGAGATCCGAATCATTTCGATCTTCGCCTGGTTCGGCAGCTCTGCGGCAAGCAGCGTCATCAGACGTCGCGTTTCTACGGACTGTGGTTCCGTGATGCGAACTACGGTGAGCAACCGATCGCGGACACGCCGCTGTGTGTCGAGCGCCTGTTCTAATTCGGTCACTCGTTTTGGAGACCCCAGCGACAGACCAATAATTTTCGTCTCGCCGAGGGGGACGTTAGCGGTTCCATTCAAATTCGATTCACCGTCGTCGAAAAAGAAAATGACATCGGCGGCGGCGCGCTTGAGTTCTTCTTGAATTTGCGTTTGGGCAAAATCGTCGGCGTCGCGTGCATCCAGAATCGACACGGTTCCCTGACCGGCAATTGTCCACTCGGTCCAACGATGCACCGGGGTTAGGGTCACATTCATGCCCTCGTGCGAGTCCGGAGCAAAAAGTAGATCGATGATTTCCGGCATCGGCGTTTTGGTCGACCCGATGAAGAGAAATCGCGGTCGCCGCTGCTGAAGAAATAATTCCTTCAGCGGTACCAATTCACGCAGCACTGGCCGGCGAATTTTTTCGGGAAGTTTGCCTGCCAAATGTTCCAGTCGCTCGGCAATGTGAACGAGAGTTGTTTGATTCATTGTTGCGAATGAAATCCGAATGACGAACGGCTGCCCTGCGATTATAAGCCTACCATGAATTTGAACACCGAAATACTTTCGAAAGCCGCGGATCAAGCGCGCGGGTTGTGCATGGACGCTGTCGAAGCCTCGCAGTCCGGACATCTTGGGCTTCCGCTAGGTTGCGCTGAAATCGGCGCAGTGCTTTTTGGTCAAGCGCTGAGATATAATCCGGACCAGCCGCGTTGGATCAATCGCGACATCTTCGTCTTGTCCGCAGGGCACGGCAGCATGTTCCTCTACGCCTGGCTGCACATGAGCGGGTACGATTTGCCGATGTCGGAAATCAAACGGTTCCGGCAATTGCATTCGAAAACGCCGGGACATCCCGAATTTGGCGACACGCCGGGAGTGGAATGCACGACCGGACCGCTTGGTCAGGGCGTGGGCAACGCGGTTGGGATGTCTGTGGCAACGAACATGGCTGCGGCTCGATTCAACACCGATGAGCACAGAATTTTCGATCAGCACGTGGTCTGCTTATGCGGTGACGGCGACCTGCAGGAGGGCGTCGCTTCCGAGGCATGCGCGCTTGCGGGTCTTTGGGGCCTCGACAATCTGATTTTCATTTACGATTCCAATGCCGTAACGCTGGATGCTCCAGCAAAGCTTACGCAGTGCGAGGACACCGGACAGCGGATGAAAGCGTACGGCTTCGATGTCCAGGAAATAGACGGCCAGGACATGCGGCAGTTTCTCGACGCGTTCGACGTCGCGAAACGCCGCGACAATGGCAAACCGCAGTTCATTATCGCGCATACGCTAGTCGGAAAAGGGATTCCCGAAGTCGCCGGCACATATAAGGCCCACGGCGAAGCAGGTGCGAAATTCGTCGATGCATCCCGCAAGGCGCTTGGCTTGCCGGACGAGCATTATTTCGTGTCGAAAGATGTGCACGACTATTTTGGTCAGCACAAAAAGATGCTGCTCGCTGAGTACGATCGCTGGACAAAAACTTACGATGCGTGGCGCGCGAAAAACCCCGATAAAGCGAAGCTGCTCGATAACGGCCTGGCGCGAGAAGTGCCGCCCGATCTTTTATCGAAAATCCCGGAGTTTCCAAAGGACGCGAAACTGGCGACCCGCAAGGCGGGCGGCGAAGTGTTGCAGCCGATAGCGCACACGATGCCGTTACTAATGAGTGGTAGCGCCGATCTCTACGGATCGACAATGAATTACATCAAGGACGGTGGCGATTTCTCTCGCGACAATTTCTCCGGCCGCAACGTCCGTTTCGGCATTAGAGAGCACGGCATGTGTGCGATCCTGAACGGCATCTCGTATCACGGGCTGTTTCGAGCATCGGGCGCGACATTCACGGTGTTCACCGATTACTGCCGCGGGGCCATTCGGCTCAGCGCATTATCGAAGTTGCCGAACACTTACATTTTCACGCATGATTCGATCGGTGTAGGCGAAGATGGTCCGACGCATCAACCCGTGGAGACCGTCAGTTCAGTTCGACTGATCCCCAACATTGACGTGATTCGTCCGGCTGATCCGGAAGAAACCGCGGGCGCATTCGTTGCTGCGATGCAACGAATTGATGGTCCAACGTTCCTCGCGCTCACGCGCCAGGCTGTTCCGATGTTGAACGAGATCGATGTAAATCTGCGTCGCGAAGGTGTTTTGCGCGGGGGTTACATCGCCAAAAAGGAAACCGACAAACTCGATCTGATCATCCTTTCGTGCGGCAGCGAATTACAGCATGCGCTCGCTGCAGCGAAAGAATTGGGCGAAGGCGTTCGCGTTGTTTCCATGCCGTGCTTTGAAAGGTTCAATCGACAGCCGCAAGCATATCGCGAAGAAGTTTTGCCTGACGAATGCCGCAAACGCGTCGCCATTGAAGCGGGGGTAACCGAGATCTGGTACGAATATGTTGGCCTCGATGGCAAAGTCGTCGGTCTGCACGATTTCGGCATGAGCGCGCCCGGCCCTGAAGTGATGAAAGAACGCGGCATCGACGCTCAGCACGTGATCGAAGCAGCGCGCGAACTCGGCTGCTGAAAATGTGGAGCCGGCCCGTCCCCGCACCGATTTGATGCGCAGCCTACACGGCGCGAGGGCGCGCCGAGTCCAGTTCGTGCGCTAAAACGCTTCTTCGGGTTCGCTCACGTTGCGGGCGCGCGTTTCGAAGCGTGTGTATTCCTTCAGGAATGTCAGCGGAATTTCGCCGACAGGACCATTGCGCTGCTTGGCGATGATCAACTCCGCTTCACCCGCCTTCTCCACCCGCGCCTCTTCATCCTCCTCGTACAGCTCAGGCCTAACGAGTAACCCAACCAGGTCCGCATCCTGCTCGATTGATCCAGATTCACGAAGATCGCTCAAACGCGGTTTCCCGCCGGTGCGCTGTTCTGGTTGCCGGTTCAATTGCGCCACGACAATTACAGGAATTTTCAAGTCTTTGGCTAACGCTTTGAGTCCGGCAGAAATTTCCGAGATTTCGAGCTGGCGATTATCCTGCGCGCGTCGCGTAGTTGACCTGAGCAATTGCAAATAATCCACGATGATGAGGCTCACATCCTGCTGCGCCTTAAGCCGGCGGGCTTTTGCCCGCAGTTCCAGAATGCTGAGGCTGGCGCTGTCATCGATGAACATCCTGGCCTCTGCCAATTTTGACGCTGCAGCCGTCAGGCTCGGAAAATCGCGCTCGCCCAAAAAACCGTCGCGCACTCTTTGCAAGTTCACGCGCGCGCGGGAGCAAAGCAGTCGTTGCACGAGTTGCTGACTGCTCATTTCCAAGCTGAACACGCCGACGGCCAGCTTTTCGTTGATCGCCACATATTCGGCAATGTTCATGGCGAGTGCGGTCTTTCCCATGCTCGGACGCGCCGCAATCACGACCATTTCGGAAGGATGCAGACCGCTGGTCATGCGATCGAACTCGACGAAACCGGTTGAGATTCCTGTGATGCTGCCTTTGCGTTCATAAAGTCTCTCGATCGTCTCGATCGCTTGCATCGCGTGATCTTTCATCGAGAGCATCTGGCCTTTGAACCGATCTTCGCCGACGTCGAAGATCTTCTGTTCCACTTCGTCCAGCAGACTGTCGACCTCCTCCTGCTCTTCGTATGCGCGGCGGACACTCTCGGTGGCGGCGGAAATGATCTGTCGCAGAATGTATTTGTCGCGAACGATCTCCAGATAGTACTGAACGTTCGCCGCAGTCGGAACGAACGTGAACAGGTTCGTGACAAATGCCGCACCGCCTACGCTATCGAGAAGGTTCCGATCGCGGAGCACCTGTGTGAAGGTGATCAGGTCAATGCCTTGTCTGGTATTCCAAAGATCGACAAGAACGTCATAGATGGTTCGGTGCGCGGGGACGTAAAAATATTCTTCGTTAATTTTCTCGACGCATTCCGCGATTGTTTCACGCGGCGAGATGAGCATTGAACCGAGAACGCCCTGCTCTGCTTCTACGCTGTGCGGCGGTGTTCGGTGAAGATCCTGCGCAGAACCTGTTGGCGAAATGGGAACAACTTTTTCGGCGCTTCGCACCGCCGAACCTCGGCCAGCGCCATTTCCCGCTTTACGAGGCTTCTCTCCTGTCCATGCGGACGTTGGAGTCGCCATTTATTTTTCTTCTTGTTTTGGCTGGTCTTTTTTCCTGCCGAAATTTCGTCGTTGCTTCTTGTCGGCTTGTTCCGGCGCCGCAGCAGTCGTCGCGTCAGCCTTTGGTTCTGCTGCCGATTTCACCTGAAAAACAAGTTGCGCCGTAACATCGTGATGCAGTTTGATGGCGACCTCGTGCTCGCCAGTGTCTTTGATTGGTCGCTCCAAAGCAATTTTATGTCGATCGACCTCTACCCCAACTTCGTTTTTCAGCCGGTTCACCATGTCCTGCGCCGTTACTGATCCAAATGCTTTGCCGGTTTCGCCAGTCTCCAATATAAAAACAAACCGCGTCTTGCCGATACGGCGCGCAACTTCCTGAGCGTCGTTCAACTCGCGTGCTTCGCGTTCCGCGCGCTTTTGCTTAAGCGCATTAAGCTGGCGCAAGGCAGCCGGGGTAACTTCGTGCGCCATTTTGCGCGGCAGAAGATAATTGCGCGCATAACCGCGACGCACCTTTACCAAGTCCGCCTCAGCACCGAGCCCGGGAACACTTTCGGTCAGGATGAGTTCAGTCAATGGCATATCGATGTCTTTTGTAAAATGCGTCGCAAAATTTCAACCGCGAATTGTCCGGGGGCGACGACTATAAAACCGCAGCGGGTACTGTCAATGCACGACTTGAAAATTGCCTGCAAATTTTGGCCGTGACGTGATCACTCGCATTCATTAACACCGGCTTTCAAGCCGGTGCATCACGTGTAACATGAGCACAGCCGTTTCAACGGCTTATTCTTGCGTGCATTCCAACGAAGCTGTTGAAACAGCTTTAGCACTGCTGTAGTAGCGCACCGGCCTGAAGGCCGGTGTTAATACTATCTAGATCATCCCGAGCTTCATCCGGCCCGCTTCGCTGATCATGTTCTGATTCCACGGCGGATCCCAAACGAGTTGCACGTCGGCTTCATCGATGCCGTCTATGCTCAGAATTTTGCTTTGCGCATCATGTGCGATGGCCGGTCCCATTCCGCAACCGGGGGCGGTCAAAGTCATTTTTACTTCGACGCGAGTTCCGCCGTCCTCGTTTTTGATCAAGCGGCAATCGTACACCAGCCCGAGGTCAACAATATTAACAGGGATCTCGGGATCATAACATTGGCGGAGCTGATTCCAGACGTCTTCCTCTGAAACTTCGCCATTTGACGGTGCAGATTTTTGCGTTTGCTGCGGCTGCGGCTTTTCCAAGCCGAGCGCATCCAGGTCTTTCTCCGCCACTCGAGCAAGGCCCTGATAAGTCGCGACCGTATAACTACCCCCGAGGCTTTGCGTGACCACGCCCTGCGTTCCGGCCGGAATGGTCGTCTTCTGGCCACTGGGAATCTGGATCGCATCGCAATCTCGGCTCAATGTGAACTCAGTGTTCTCGTACATGTTTCACCCTTTGCGAGGTACTATGCCACAGATGCAAAAAATCACGAAATCCGAATGACGAATGACGAAACAATATCGAAGCACGAATGACCGCAACACGGTCATCCTGAGCGGAGCGCAGCGGAGTCGAGGGATCCCGCCGAATAGCTCAAGCGCTTCATCACGGAATCGCTCGACTTCGCTCGGAATGACGACGTTTGAGAATTCCTTCGTCATTCGGATTTCGTCATTTACCTAATACACATCCCGTTTATAGCGTTTCTCGCTTTTCAGCTTCTCGACGTATTCGTTCGCTTGATCGAGACTCTTGCCGCCCTGCTCCTGGACAATGTTGCGCAGGGTGATATCCACGTCCTTGGCCATGCGGCGAGCGTCACCGCACACGAAAAACTGCGCCCCCTCAGCATCGATCCATTTCCAGATCTCGGCCGCGTTTTCCGCCATCTTGTGCTGGACATAAATTTTCTGGTCTTGATCACGCGACCATGCGCAGTCCAGCCGTGTAAGAGTGCCCTTTTTCATGAATGCGTCGAAATCTTCCTCATAAGCGAAGTCGCATTTCACGTGTTGCGCTCCAAAGAAGAGCCAACTTTTTCCTTTCGCGCCGATGACCTGGCGCTCCTGCAAATATGCTCGAAAGGGCGCAACACCCGTGCCCGGCCCCACCATAATGATCGGCGTATCCGGACTTTCCGGGAGATGAAAATGTTTTGCATTGCTGGGGAAAACGGGAATGGGCGCATCGTCGGCGCGCTCGGCGAGAAATGAAGAAGCGACGCCTTTGCGGACGCGGCCATGGCTTTCGTAACGCACGACGTCCACGATGAAATGCACCTGATCGGGAAATGCCTTGAGGCTCGAAGCGACTGAATAGAGTCGCGGCTGCAGTTTTGACAGCAGCCCAACAAATTCTTCCGGACTGAAGCGCGCAGACGGATGTTCGGTAAGAAAGTCGATCACTTCCATGCCCCAGAGATAAGTCTGCAGATCCTGTTTGCGGTCTGGAGCCAGAAGATAATGCAATGTTGGCGCAGCATCGGCGCGCTGTGCTATTGCCTTTAAAAACTTCGGCGTCGGTTGGGTGACACTGTAGTCATGCAGCAAAGCTTCCCGCAGCGATGTCGGCTCTCCTTTTAACCGTGGCACTTGTTCATCGCCGCTGGCGCCGAGCGCGTGAATGATTTGATCGACGAGATCGGGGTCGTTTGTCGGATACACGCCGACTGAATCACCTACCTCGAAGTTCAGTCCCCAGCCGGTGAGATCGAGTTCAAAATGGCGCGTGTCCTTTTCCGATTCCGGCCCGCTCAGCCGTCGGTTGACCAGCATTCTGGCGGGAAAAGGATTGGTCCGCGAATAAGGCAAGGCGGCGACAGTGGCAGTAGCTTCAGTCATAGCTGCATTTTCTAGCGGCGATTTGTAATCGCCGCAAATGTTCAC